>DASVSA010000001.1:0-20169 GCA_036388335.1 Longimicrobium sp.
GCCGCCGCCCCCGCCGGCGTCGACCTTCCGGGTGCTGGCCAACAGGGCCGTGGCCTGCACCGGCGGAAGCATCAGCGGCGACGTGGGCACCTTCCAGGGCGCGCCCCAGGGCTCGTTCGCCGGCGTCAACTGCAGCGTCAGCAACGGCACGGTGCAGCTGGGGACGGCGGCCTCGGTGGCGGCCTACAACAACTTCGTGGCCGCCTACAACGCGCGCGCCACGGTGCCGTGCGGCACGGTGCTGACCGGCACGCTGGCCGGGGTCACGCTGCCGCCGGGCGTGTACTGCTTCGACAACGCGGCCGCGCTCACCGGCGTGCTCACGCTCAACGGCCCGTCCAACGGGGTATGGCTGTTCAAGGTGGGCACCAGCGGGGTGGGCGCGCTCACCGCCACCGGCCTGTCGGTGGTGATGGCCGGGGGCGCCTCGGCGTGCAACGTGACGTGGCGGGTGGAGGATGCCGCGACCACGACGGACTCCAACTTCCGCGGCGCCATCCTGGCCGGGGGCAACATCACCACCACCCGCGGCACGCTGCGCGGGAACGCCTGGTCGCAGGGCGACGTGACCATCACCAACACGGTGCTCACGGCCTGCGCGCCCTAAAGAAGAAGTAGCTCACACAGAGACACAGAGGCACGGAGATGAATTCATCTCCGTGCCTCTGTGTCTCTGTGTCTCTGTGTGAGCCTTCTTCAGTTCGCCGCGACCGTGTCCGTCGCCACGACGGCGCTGTCCGTGCCGATGATCTCGGCGAGCACCGGGACGGCCGGCAGGGGCGCGAGCTCGAGCTTGGGCTTGGGGGGGCGCAGGGTGGAGAGGTCGGACAGGGCGAAGGAGGCGCCGCCGCGGGCGTAGGCGCGGTCGCGCAGGTAGCGCATGGCGACGGCGTCCACCTGGGAGGGGTCCTGGCCGGCGCGGGAGAGCTCGGCGCGGACGGCGGACGCGAAGTCGCCGGCGCGGCCGTAGACGTCGGGGTACACGTGCAGCTTTTCGCCGCGCACGCGCGCCACCGTGTACGTCACGCGCATGCGTACGGAGCGCGCCAGCACCGTCTCGCGCGTCCTGCGGTCGTTGCGCGAGAGGCGGTCGAGCTCGGCCTCGGCGATTTCCGGGTCGGCGATGGTGTTGAGGCGCCGGGCGAGGTCCACCACGTCGCGGTTGGACATGCGGATGCACCCGTGCGACGCCGGTGCCCCCAGCCGCCCCTCGCTGGTGGTGCCGTGGATGTAGATCAGCTCGTCCATGTGAAGCTTCACGCGCCCCATGGGGTTGCCCGGCCCCGGCGGGGTGCGGCGGCGCCTGGCGGCCCAGGCGCTCCCCGGCGGCGGATTCCACCACGGGTTCCAGATGACGGTGGCGAGCAGGTAGTCGCCCACCGGCGTGGAGTAGCGCGCGGAGCCTACGGACACCGGGTAGCTCTTCAGCAGCGAGTCGCCCCGCAGCAGCTCCAGCCGCCCGCTGGGGATGTTGACCACCACCTGCACGTCTTCCACGATCTGCCGCTTGGGCTTGGGCGGCACCACCACCGAGTCGCGCGCGGGCTTCCCGGTGAAGGCGGCGCCCAGCGGATCCGCCGGGCCGGTGCCGGGGGCCGTGCCGGACGCGTCCACCCCGCCGGTGGCGCGGAGGACGACGGCGGCCGATACCGCCAGTACGGCGGCGGCGGCGAGGGCGCTGGTGAGCTTTCTGGTCATGCGGGTACCGCGAAGGAGGGAGAAGCTAGCGGATCGTGGTGATGCAAGAAGGCCGCCGGAGGGGGAGCAACAAGATAGGTACGGGAGCGGGAAAAGGGGAGTGCGTGAGTGCGTGAGTGCGTGAGTGCGTGAGTGCGTGAGTGCGTGAGTGCGTGAGTGCGTGGAGTGCGTGAGTGCGTGAGTGCGTGAGTGCGTTTACGGCGGCCGGGTGGGGCAGGGGGCCGCGGCGTGCTGACGGGGGGCCCTCACCCCCCCGACCCCCCTCCCCCAAACCGCTGGGGGAGGGGGGCGCACTCCAGCCATCCAGGCGCGGCCACGCGTCACCGGGGCTGCGGTACCGGTGACGGCCGGGACGCCCGCGGATACCGAAGATGCGCCTCCTCCCCCAGCGGTTTGGGGGAGGAGGATGGGAGGAGAGGGCCCCCCGTCCGCGCGCACCATCCTGTCCGCAGCCCCACGATTCAATCGCACTCACGCACTAACGCACTCACGCACTCTTTTATCCCAGGGTGAAGTGGAAGGTGGTGCCCACGCCCATCTCGCTCTCCACCCACACGCGGCCGCCGTGGGCCTCCACGATGCCCTTGGCGATGGGGAGGCCCAGGCCGGCGCCTTCGCGGCGGCCGGCGCCCTGCCAGAAGCGGTCGAAGAGGAGGGGGAACTCGGCTTCGGGGATGCCGGGGCCCGTGTCGCGCACCCAGAAGCGCACGGCGCCGCCGTCGGCCACGGCGCCCACGGTGACCACGCCGTCGGGCGGGGTGAACTTGAGGGCGTTGCCCACCAGGTTGCTGAACACCTGCAGGGCGCGGTCGCGGTCGGCGCGCACCAGGGGGGCGCGCTCCGGGGGGATGCCCACCAGGTGCACCCCGCGCTCCTCGGCCAGGGGGGTGAAGAGCTCGGTGGCCTCCTGCACCAGCCGGCCGGGGTCGTGAGGCTGCGGGGCCACGCGCAGCTGGCCGCTCTCGATGCGGGCCACGTCCAGCAGGTCGCGGATCAGGTGCTCCATCGCCTCGGCGGACCTCACGATCATCCCCAGCCCGTCGTACACCCAGGGCGGAAGGGTGAGCGAGGGGGCGTTGTAGATGGAGTCGGCGTTCAGGAGGATGGCGGTGAGCGGGTTGCGCAGGTCGTGCGACACCACCCCCAGCACCGAGTCGCGCGCCCTCACCGCCTCCCGCGCCTCGCGGTAGAGGCGCGCGTTGTCGATGGCCAGCGCCGCGCGGCGCGCCATGTCCTGCGCCACCGCCAGGTCCGCGGCCGCGTAGCGCCTCCCGCTGTCGCTCATGGCCAGGGTGATGGCGCCCAGGGTGCGCCCGCGCGCAGTGAGCGGCACGATGATGAAGGACCTCAGCTCGCTGCGGCGGAAGCTCTCGCGGTGCCGCTCGTCGAACGAGAGGCGCTCCCGCATCTCCGGGGTGAACTCGGGCACCAGCAGGGGCTCGCCCGTCCTCACCACGCGCAGCACGGGGCGGCGCTCGGGGTCGGCGTCGGGCGGGTTGACGGCGTCGTGGAGGAGGTGGGTCTCGCGCTCCGCGTCGTGGTGGGCCACCGCCACCCGGCGCGTGCCCCCGTCCGGCTCCACCACGTCGATCAGGCAGTAGTCGGCCAGCTCGGGGACGGCGAGGCGCGCCAGCTCGCGGTACGAGCTCCCGTAGTCGAACGAGGCGCTGAGCAGCGTCCCCACGTCGGCCAGGAAGGAGGCGCGGCGGCCGGCGGCCTCGGCGGCGGCGCGGGCCGCGCGCTCGCGCTCCAGCAGCTCGCTGCGCACCCGCTCGTTGGCCTTGCGGCGCGTGATGTCGCGGTAGATGGCCCAGATGGCCACCTGCCGCCCATCCACGAACACGGGAGTGCCCGTCACGTGCACGTCCAGCGTGGTGCCGTCGCGGCGGGCGCGGGTGGTGTCCGTCCCCACCCGCTGGCCAGACACCACCTGCTGCGAGAGCTCGTCACCCTCGTGGCGCAGGGTGCCGGGGACGATCAGGGAGTTGATGGGGCGCCCCTTCGCCTCGTCGGCCGTGTAGCCGAACATGCGGGTGAACTCGCCGTTGAGGTCCATCACCCGGTCCTGCCCGTCCAGCAGCGCGATGGCCTCGGGCGACGCCTCGAAGAGCTGCCCCAGGTAGGCGCGCTGGAGGGTGAGCGCCCCCTCGCGCCGCTCGCGCTCGGTGAGGTCGCGCAGCACCACCAGCCGCCCCGCCGGCGTGCCGCGGTCGTCGTGCAGGCGGGTTACGCGCACGTCCACCGCGTGCCCGGCGCCCGCCAGCTCCACCTCGCCGCGCACGCGCCGGTCGCCGCGCGCGGTGGCCAGCAGGGGGGCGAGCGCGGGGAGCACCTCCTCGGCGGGGCGGCCCAGCCACTCGTCGCCGGCCACGCCCAGCAGCGCGCGGGCGGCGGGGTTGAGGTCGAGCACGCGGTCGCCGTCGTCCAGCACCAGCACGCCGTCGGGGAGCTCCTCGACGAGCGCCTCGCGGGCCACGGGCATCACGTCCAGCAGGCGCAGCCGGAAGATGGCCCAGAAGAAGATGACGCCCGAGAGGGTGAAGAGCACGGGCATGGGGTTGGCGGGGAACCTCACCATCTTCCCCACGTGAAGCACGTTGCCCACCCAGGGCACCAGCGCCGCCACCACGATGCTGGCCGCCTGCCGCTGGTAGAGCCTCACCGAGCGGATGGCCGCCAGCGCCAGCAGCGCCACGCACGCCGAGAGCAGCGCCCACGAGTACCCCACGTGCAGCCAGAAGCCCCACGCCTCGCGCGAGTCGATGTGGATGTACCCGCTGCGCGGCACCAGGGTGAACACCGCCCAGAACTGGCGGTGGAGCGGGTTGGTGAGCGCCATCGCCAGCGTGAGGAGCGGGATGGCCGACACCGCCGCGATGCGTCCCGGCGTAAGCCACCGCTCCCGCCGCGTGTACTGCAGGGTGAAGAGCATCCACGCCAGCGGCACCACGATGGCCCCCGCCTGCGTGGCCATGGCCAGGAACAGCTTCGCCTCCAGCGTCGTGGCCGCGCGGTAGACGGCGTAGAAGAAGCTCCACCACGCGCACGACGCCATCAGCACCACGAACCCGGTTGCGGCGGGCACCCGCCGGTGAGCCCACGCGAACACGCCCAGCCCCGCGCACAGCGCCGCGGAGATGAAAAGGGGTACGATTTCGGGGGCTTGCTGCCAGGTCATGGAGGGCGGCCAGCGGGGGGACGGCGGTTTCACGCGGAGGCACTGAGACACAGAGAAGCGCCTATGGAAGGTTTGCGCAAGGCGGACGTGGCTTGCGGAGCGCGGGGAGGCGCCCCAGACTGCGGGAAACACCACATCTTTCCACCCCGGCACCCCCGGTCCATGCGCCCCACCCTCCGCGCCGCCGCGGCGCTCCTGCTGGCCGCGCTCCCCGCCGCGCCCGCCGCCGCGCAGGCCCTGGCGCCCGACAGCGCGCTCCTGGCCGGCTTCCGCTGGCGCAACATCGGCCCCAACCGCGGCGGGCGCTCCATCGCCGCGGCGGGGAGCACGCGCCGGCCGCTGGAGTACTGGTTCGGCGCCACGGGCGGCGGCATCTGGAAGACCACCGACGCCGGCACGACGTGGCGCCCGATGTCCGACAGGGCGTTCGCCAGCTCGTCGGTGGGGGCCATCGGCGTGTGCGAGGCCAATCCGGACGTCGTGTACGCCGGGATGGGCGAGGTGCAGCTGCGCGGCAACATCATGCCCGGCGACGGCCTCTACCGCTCGGCGGACGGGGGGAAGACGTGGGCGCACGTGGGGCTGCGCGACGCGCAGATGATCGGCCGGGTGCGCGTGCATCCCACGGACTGCGACCGCGTGTACGTGGCGGCGCTGGGGCACGTGTACGGGCCCAGCCCCGAGCGCGGCGTCTTCCGCACCCGCGACGGCGGCAAGACCTGGGAGCGGACGCTGGCCCGCGGCGAGCGCGCCGGCGCCGTGGACCTGGTGCTCACCCCGGGGCGGCCGGACACCCTGTACGCCTCCACCTGGGAGGTGAACCGCACCCCGTGGTCGCTCTCCAGCGGCGGGCCGGGGAGCGGGCTCTTCCGCTCCACGGACGGCGGGGCCACCTGGACGGAGCTCACCCGGAACCCGGGGATGCCCACGGGGATGCTGGGGAAGATCGGCGTCACCGTGTCCGGCGCCAATCCCAACCGCGTGTGGGCCATCGTGGAGGCGGCGGAGGGCGGCGTCTTCCGCTCGGACGACGCGGGGGCCACCTGGACGCGCGTGAACGACGAGCGCAAGCTGCGGCAGCGCGCCTTCTACTACACGCGCATCTACGCCGACCCGCGCGACACGGCCACGGTGTACGTGCTCAACGTGGGCTTCTGGAAGAGCACCGACGGGGGGAAGACCTACAAGTCCATCCGCACTCCCCACGGCGACAACCACGACCTGTGGATCGACCCGCAGGACCCGCGTCGCATGATCGAGGCGAACGACGGCGGCGGCAACGTGTCGGTGAACGGGGGCGAGACGTGGACGGAGCAGGACTATCCCACGGCGCAGATGTACCACGTCACCACCACGTCGCACTTCCCCTACCACGTGTGCGGCGCGCAGCAGGACAACTCCACCGCCTGCGTGCCCAGCAACGGCAACGGCCGCGAGTGGTACGCGGTGGGCGGCGGCGAGAGCGGCTACATCGCCCCCCGGCCGGACCAGACGGACGTCTTCTACGCGGGGAGCTACGGCGGGCCGATGACGCGCTACGACCGCGCCAGCGGGCAGCGCCGCAACATCCAGGTGTGGCCCGAGAATCCCATGGGGCACTCCGCCGCGGACATCCGCGAGCGCTTCCAGTGGACGTACCCCATCGTCCTTGCCCCGCGCAATCCCAACGTGCTGTACGTGGGCTCGCAGCACCTCTGGCGCTCCACCAACGAGGGGGAGAGCTGGGACCGCATCTCCCCCGACCTCACCCGCGGCGACCCGCGCACGCTGGGCCCCTCCGGCGGCCCCATCACGCTGGACCAGACGGGGGTGGAGACGTACGGCACCATCTTCACCGTGGCCCCCTCCCCGCGCGACTCGCAGACCATCTGGGTGGGGTCCGATGACGGGGTGGTGAGCGTGACGAGGGATGGCGGGCGCAGCTGGCGGAAGGTGACGCCGCCCGATCTGCCGGAGTTCGCGCGCATCTCGCTGATCGAGGCGTCGCCGCACGACCCGCTGAGGGCGTACGTGGCCGCCAACCGCTACCAGATGGACGACTTCACCCCCTACGCCTACCGCACCGACGACGGCGGGCGCAGCTGGACGCGCATCACCCGCGGGATCGCGGCAGGGCACTTCGTGCGCGCCATCCGCGAGGACCCGGAGCGCGCGGGGTTCCTGGTGGCGGGCACGGAGCACGGGCCGTACGCCTCGTGGGACCAGGGCGCCACCTGGCGCTCCATCCGCCTGGGGCTGCCCGACGTGCAGGTGGCCGACCTTGTGTTCAAGGAGGGCGACGTGGTGCTGGGCACGCACGGCCGCTCCTTCTACGTGATGGACGACATCCAGCCGCTGCGGCAGGTGAGCGCCGCGTCCATGGGCCGCGCCGCCCACCTCTTCCGCCCCGCCGGCCCCGTGCGCGCCGCGGACCCGGGCGTCACCGTCTTCTACTCGCTGCGCCGCCCCGCGCGGCGGGTGACGCTCGACTTCATGGACGCCAGCGGCGCCGTGATCCGCTCCTTCAGCGGCACCCCGGCGGACTCGGCGCGGGCCGGCGGCGGCGGGGGTGGGGGTGATGATGAAGAGGAGGACGGCCCGCCGCGCCGCGAAGATCCCAGGGCACCGGCGAAGCTGGGGATGAACCGCTTCGTGTGGGACCTGCGCCACCCGGGCGTGGTGGACTTCCCGGGGATGATCCTGTGGGCGGCCGGCACCAACGGCCCGCGCGTGGCCCCCGGCCGCTACCGCGTGCGGCTGAGCGTGGACGGGCGCGTGGCGGGCGAGGAAGAGTTCGCCGTGCGCATCGACCCGCGCCTCACGGGCGTCACCCAGGCGGACCTGGAGGCGCAGACGGCGCTCGCGCTGCGCGTGCGCGACCGCGCCACCGAAGCCAACCGTGCGGTGATCCGCATCCGCGCCCTCCGCGCGGCGGTGGACGAGCGGCTGGCCCGCACGCGGGACCCCGCCATCCGCGCCGCCGCCGACTCGCTGAAGGCGCGCATGTCCGTGATCGAGAACGCGCTCTACCAGACGCGCCTGCAGAGCAACCAGGACCCGCTCAACTACCCCATCCGCCTCAACAACAAGATCGCGGCGCTCCTCGGCGTCATCGAGAGCGCCCAGGCCCGCCCCACGCGCCAGACCTACACGGTGTTCGACGAGCTCTCCGGCCGCCTGGCGGCCCAGCTCACGGCGCTCGACACCCTGCTCGCCACGGAGCTGCCGCGCCTCAACGAGCTGCTGCGCGCGCGGCGCCTCGCGCCCATCCCCGCCAACCCGCCCGCCCCGCCGGGGCGCACGGAGACGCGGGAGGCGGATGACGAAGAGGCGGAAGTGAAAGAGTGGTAGGGCTCACACAGAGGCACAGGGGCACGGAGATGAAGTTCTCCGTGTCCGTGTGCCTCTGTGTTGCAGAAAATCTTGGAAAGAGTAGATTCCGAGTACACAACTTGTGTACCTTTGTGCAGGAGGGAGCATGGCCGACGTGGGAGCCCGGTTCAACGTTCAACTCGATGAACGCCGCGCGCAGAAGCTGAGGGCGCTGGCGGAGCGCACGCATGTGCCCCCGGGCACGCTTGCCCGCTCGCTGCTCTGCACGGCGTTGGATGAGGCTGATCCGGAACCATCCTCCATCGTCGCCCTCCTGGATTCGATCCCGGGCGCGCTCGAGAGGGCGAACCGAGGGCTTCAAGAGATCAACTTGGGGAAGGGAATTCCGCTGGATGATCTCTGACGATGGGGCGCATCAAGGTCGCGCCGTCTGCCGGTGATGATCTGGCCCATCTCATCACCTTCCTCAAGCTCCCGCGGAACACGCGAACACGGGTGAAGGCGAGCATCAGGCCGCTGGCTGCGGCGCCGGAGGCAGGCACGGCACTCACAGGCCGCTGGCAGGGCTTTCGTTACATCCTGGGCCCGTGGGATTGGATGGTAATCGTCTACGCATACGATCCTGGGAAAGACCAGGTGAACGTGGTCACCATCCAGGATGTGCGTACCGGCGACGCGGCGACGGGCAACGGTGACAGAGACACAGAGGCACGGAGATGAAGTTCTCCGTGCCTCTGTGCCTCTGTGTGAGGAGCAGTTCTTGCAACAGCCCGGGCGACCTTTTGGATGGACCGTAACCAGGAGCAGGAATGCACGCATCTACCGTCGGCGCGTGGCCGACACCTATTGCCCTGTGCGCGGTGCTGGCTCTCTGCTTCGCCGCGCCCGCGAATGCCCAGCAGGAACCCGCATCCCCGGCCCAGGCCGTCCCGGAGCCTGGCTTCTGGGAGCGCCTCCGCACCGAAGCGCGGCGCTTCCGCGAGATCAACGCGCGGCCCTTCACCTACGCGCTCCGCTACCGCATCTCCAACGACCTGGCCAGCACCATCCACGAGGCCGCCCGCAGCGAGGGGATCGACCCGGAGCTGGCGTTCCGCTTGGTGCGCGTGGAGAGCAACTTCAACCCGCGCGCCCGCAGCTACGCCGGCGCCATGGGCCTCACCCAGCTGATGCCGGGCACGGCGCGCTCCATCGACCGGCGCATGGGCGACCGCTCGCGCCTGCTGGACCCCGACGCCAACCTGCGCGTGGGCTTCCGCTACCTGCGCACCCTCCTGCGGCACTACGACGGCGACGTGCGCCTGGCGCTTCTCGCCTACAACCGCGGCGAGGGGAACGTGGACCGTGACCTCCGGCGCGGGCGCAATCCGGAGAACGGGTACTCGGGGAAGGTACTCGGGCGCGGAGTCGACAGGTATCGCGGGTCGGGGCTGGCACAGCGTTAGGCTCACACAGAGACACAGAGGCACAGAGACGACTTCATCTCTGTGCCTCTGTGCCTCTGTGTGATCAGCGCCGTTTGCTTTTGTTGCCGCCCGTCCCCTTGCGAGCCATCCGGGTGAGGGCTTCAAGCCAGGCGGAGATCACCTCGTCTGGCTCAACGTCCTTCAGGAGAGGACCGGCCTGCTCGAGGATCTTGCGCGCTTCGCTGGCGCTGCGGGCCGGGGTGAGGGAGCGCGGGGGCGCCGCCTCTGGAGCGGTGCCGATGTGCATCCCGGGGGAGCGCAGCCAGGTGCCGTCGCCGAGGGGGATCAGCCGGCCGGTCGCCACGGCGCCCGCGCCGTACTCCGCCTCGTGCTCACGCACCGGGTACTCGGTCCCGTCGGGCGATACGAAGACGGCGTCGTCGCCCGTGCGCTCGCGCACCTGCCAGGTTTCGGACACGGAGTGAAGGAGCTGCCGCGCGAGGTGGCGCTGGCGGGGCGGGAGCGCGGCCATGGCCTCCTCGTCCTCCACCAGCTTCGAGACGAACGACCGGCCCGTGGCCGCGGTCGGGCGCTCCACCAGGCTCCACTCCTGCTCCCGCACCTCCTCGAATCCGTCGTCCTCCACCTCGGGGTGCCCGCGGTGGAACCACCAGGCGGATGCGGTCCGCTCCAGCACGTCCAGGGGGTCGCCCTCGATCCCCAGCTCCACCCGGTCTAACAACATCATCAGCAGCGACACGTGCGCCGCGGCGTTGGAGATCGGCTCCACCACGAGCAGCATGGTGTCCGTGTCGCCCTGCAGCGCGAGGTAGGCGTCGTGGGTGTGCTCCTCCAGCGCCGCCTCGTGGATCAGTTGCTCCGTGAGCTGCACCAGCTCCTCCGAGAGCCCGTTGAGGGACTCCGGCAGCTCGTAGCCCAGCGGGTCCACGGCGGCGGCGGCGGCTTCGCTGCGCTCCAGTGCCTCCATGCGCAGCTGGGCGTCGGTGGGCGCGTCGGCGGCGCCGCGCGCCCGCGCCACCAGCCGCGACGCCAGCGCGAACGCCTGCTCCTCGAACCCCGGCCCCTCCTCCCCGGTCAGGTACGCCGCCTCCAGCAGCGCCGCGATGGCGACGAACGCATCCCCCGCATCGCCGGTGAGGGGAACGCCCTGGAACACCACATCGTCGGACATGCGCACGCTCCCATCGGTTGGGTCGCGCGGCCGGACGCCGCGCGGGCCGCAACGGTGCAACGCGCGGCGCGATCCGGCAAGGGGCGGTTGCAGCGGATGGGAGCTGCGGCGTAAGATGCGGGAACGGCGATCTCACACAGAGGCACAGAGACACAGAGAGAAGCATGCCCCGCATCGTACGCCCACTCGCACTCATCCTCCCCGCGCTCCTGCTGGCGGGGGCCGCATCCGCGCAGGAGCGGCCGTTCGGGACGCTGAGGGAGCAGGCGGAGGTCAGGCAGGAGTGGCTGAAGCTGCGGCTGGAGAGGGTGCTGCCCAGGCTGATGAGGGAGCAGGGGGTGGCGATGTGGATCGTGCCGATGAGGGAGTACAACGAGGATCCCGTGTTCTCGTCGCTCGTGTCGCCCACCACGATGGCGGCGCGGAGGCGGACGATCTACGTGTTCTGCGACCGCGGCGGACAGGTGGAGCGGATCGCCATCGGGGGGAGCACGCAGGGAGGGCTGTACCGGGTGGTGCGCGACCCCGGCGCGCCCGTGGGCACCGCCGGCACCACGCGCCGCCCCGCCGAGCCGTACGGGCCCGACCAGTGGAAGCTGCTGGGGCCGGTGGTGGAGGCGTGCGACCCGCGCACCATCGGGGTGAACGTGTCGGCGACTCACGCGTTCTCGGACGGGCTCACGGTGGGGGAGTGGGAGGGGCTGCAGGGGGCCATCCCGGCGCGGTACCGGGCGCGCGTGGTGAGGCGCGAGCTGCTGCCGCTGCAGTTGATCGAGGAGCGGTTGCCGGAGATGCTCCCGCGCTACGTGGAGATGCAGCGCGTGGTGCACGACATCATCGCCACCGCGTTTTCCGAGCGCGTCATCACCCCCGGCACCACGCGCACCGACGACGTGGTGTGGTGGATGCGCCAGCGGGTCAACGACCTGGGGCTCGGCACCTGGTTCCAGCCCAGCGTGGACGTGCAGCGCGCGGGCGTGGAGATGGCCGACTCCGCCAACCCCGTCATCCGCCGCGGCGACGTGCTCCACTGCGACTTCGGCATCACCGCGCTGGGGCTGAACACGGACACGCAGCACATGGGCTACGTCCTGCGCCCCGGCGAGACGGAGCCGCCCGCCGGCATCCGCGCCGCGCTGGCCCGCGGCAACCGGCTGCAGGACCTGCTGCTGGAGGAGATGCGCCCCGGCCGCACCGGCAACCAGGTGCTCGCGTCCACCCGCGCCCGCATGCGCGCCGAGGGGATCGACGGCACCGTCTACACGCACCCCATCGGCGCGCACGGGCACGGCGCGGGCCCGCTGATCGGCCTGTGGGACCGGCAGGAGGGCGTCCCCGGGCGCGGCGACGTGGTGCTGCGCCCCAACACCTGGTTCAGCATCGAGCTGCAGGCCACGGTCCCCGTCGCCGAGTGGAACGGCCAGCCCGTGCGCATGGGCCTGGAAGAGGAAGCCCACCTGGACCCCGCCGGCAAGCGCGCCTGGGTGCTGCGGAGGCAGGAGGCTCTGCACCTGGTGAAGTAGCTCCGCTGTGACACATCAGACCAACCTCGTGCAAGACGAACCCCCTCGCGGCGGCGTAACGTGGTCGCTCACGCCGCGAGGGGATTCGCCATGCCGCAGGCCACGCCAATCGTGTTCGTCGTCGACGACGACATCTCAGTCCGCGAGTCGCTGGAGCTGCTGATCCGCTTCGAGGGGTGGCGGCCGGAGACCTACGCCTCCGCCCACGCCTTCCTGGCGCGCCCGGCCGCCGACGTCCCGAGCTGCCTGGTGCTGGACGTCTCCCTCCCCGACCTCTGCGGCCTGGACCTCCAGAAGCGCGTCGCGCGGATGGACATGCCCGTCATCTTCATCACCGGCCACAGCGACATCCCCACGACCGTGGAGGCGATGAAGGCCGGGGCCGTGGAGTTCCTCCCCAAGCCCTTCCAGGACGAGGTGCTGCTGGGCGCCATCCGCAGCGCCATCGAGCGCAGCCGCGCCGTGCGCGGGCAGGACGCGGAGATGCAGGCGGTGCAGGACCGGTACGCCTCGCTCACACCCCGCGAGCGCGACGTCATGACGCTGGTCGTCTCCGGCTGGCTCAACAAGCAGGTGGCCCGCGACCTGGCGATCAGCGAGATCACCGTGAAGGCCCACCGGGGCAAGGTGAGGAGGAAGATGAACGCCCGCTCCCTCGCGGACCTGGTGAGGCTGGCCGCGAAGCTCGGCATCCCCCCGAAGCCGAAAGGGTGACGGCCGTGCGGAATAGCGGGTCGCTGCCGCGGCGCCTCGGGCGCGCTCGGGGCCATCGCGGTGGGGGCGCCGCTCGCCCGTCCGCTCCCCGCGCGCGAGCTGGTCGAGATCCCGGCCCGCGAGCTGACGGCGGCCGAGCCGCACGCCGCCGATTCATCCCTGGCACCGACAGCCCGCGTACACGCTGCCGGAAGTCCTGATCCCTCAGTGCTGAGCAAATGCAGTTCAGCACTGAGGACTCAGGACTTCGGTATCCCATCCAAGGAGTAGCAAGATGCCCGAAGAGACCCATCCCGGCCGCCGCGAGTTCCTGGGCACAGCCGTGAGCGTGGCCGCCGCGAGCCTGGGCGTGATCGGCGCCGCAGGGGCACAGGCCGGCGCGCCCTCCCCGGCGGCGCCCGCCCGCGCCATCCCGCCCGGTGCGATCAAGCAGATCGACGCGGGCGACCTGAACGTGGGGTACGCCGAATCGGGCCCCTCCAACGGGCGTCCGGTCATCCTCCTGCACGGGTGGCCGTACGACATCCACACCTACTCGGAGGCCGCCGCCCTGCTGGCCGCGGACGGGTATCGGGTCATCGTCCCGTACCTGCGCGGCTACGGAACCACGCGCTTCCGCTCCGCCGAGACGCCCCGCAACGGGCAGCAGGCGGCGCTCGCGGCCGACGTGATCGCGCTGATGGATGCGCTCCGCATCGACAGGGCGATCGTGGGCGGCTGCGATTGGGGGGCGCGCACGGCCAACATCGTGGCGGCGCTGTGGCCGGAGCGTACGAAAGGGCTGGTGTCGGTGAGCGGCTACCTCATCGGCAGCCAGGCGGCCAGCCGGATGCCGCTGTCGCCCAAGGCGGAGCGCGACTGGTGGTACCAGTACTACTTCGCCACCGAGCGCGGCAAGCTGGGCTACGAGCGGAACCGGCGGGACTTCGGCGAGCTGATCTGGCGCCTCGCATCGCCCAAATGGAACTTCGACGCCGCCACCTACGGCCGCACCGCCGCGTCGTTCGACAACCCGGACCACGTGGCCATCGTCGTCCACAACTACCGCTGGCGGCTCGGCCTGGCGGAGGGCGAGCCGAGGTTCGACGAGTTCGAGCGGCGCCTGGCCATGGCGCCCGTCATCACCGTGCCCACCATCACCCTGGAGGGCGACGCCAACGGCGCGCCGCACCCGGAGCCCAGCGCCTACGCGGCCAAGTTCACCGGCAGGTACCAGCACCGGCTCATCGAGGGCGGCGTGGGCCACAACCTCCCGCAGGAGGCCCCGCGCGAGTTCGCCCGGGCCATCATCGACGTGGACCGGCTCTGAACGGCGGGCTCACACGGAGGCACAGAGGCACGGAGACGAGTTACCGCCTGGTATCGCCGATACCTTGGTATCTCCTCCGTGTGACCTTCATCTCAATCGACCAGCTGCACGATCGGCTTCCCCTTCTCCACGAGGTAGGTGGCGAGCTCCGCCGCTTTGACGCGGCCCACGTTCTTCGCCGCGTGCACGGTGCCGGCGGGGATGAAGAGGACGCCGCCGGGCCCGAGGGTCACGTTCGGCCTCCCCTCCACCTGGTACTCCAGCGAGCCCTCCAGCACGTTGACGATCTCCTCGCCCGGGTGCCGGTGCCTGCCGAACGCCACCCCCGGGTCCAGCTCCACGCGCACCTGCACCATCTCGCGCCCGGGCACACTCAGGTCGTGCCGCTGCAGCTCGGTGCGCCGCACACCCGGCTGCTGCGCGAGCGCCGCGTGCAGCGCCAGCCCGACCGCCGCCACCAGCGCCGCCGTGCCCATCGCTCTCATCGTTTTCATCGTGCCCCCTCTGAAGGTTGCGGTGTGGATGGCAGCAGCCCCGCGGGTGCCTGCCGCCCCATCTGCGGAGGCGGAAGGGGCGGAGGATTCGTCCGCGGGCGGCTGCGCGGCACCGGGAGAGGCGGCCAGGAGGCAGGCCGCCAGCAGGATGTGCCTGGGGAACGTCATGGTGCTTTCTCTGTGTCCCGGGTGAGCCTGTCGTTCCCCAATCTTCAACGGGCGCGCGGCCCCAGCCATTGGACCAAGGTATCGCCCGGCGCTGTCCGGTAATGGGACTCCATCGTCCCGCATCCAAACGGTTCCACGCGGCACCCCCGCATCGCGGAGCACCGTAAGCCGGTGCGCGGCAGTCACCTGGCGCCAATCCGCCTCCTGGCACCGCCGATGCCTTATCCGGGGGCAGCCCGCACCATGCGAACACCATCCTCCCTGGTCCCATGAACCTCCCCGCCCGCTGGCGCCTCCCCGTCTCGCTCCTGGACGTGAAGCTCGGGGCGCGGATGCTCCTGAAGCACCCGCTGATGACCGTGGTCTCGGTGATCTCGCTGGCCGTGGGGATCCCCGTGGGCCTGGCGCCCAGGCACGTGATCGATGCCGTGGAGGCGCCGCTCCCGGTGGAGGAGGGCGAGCGGGTGCTGGCCCTGCGCCACGTGAGCGTGGAGACGCTCGGCGGCGCTCCCTCCACCTACTTCGACTACTCCGTGTGGAAGGGCGCGCTCCGCGGCTTCCAGGGGCTGGCGGCGGTGCGGATGGCCGAGTACAGCCTGGACCCGGGCACCGGCACGGGCGCGCCCGTCTCCGGCGCCGCGGTGACGTCGTCGGCGTTCCAGGTGCTGCGCGCTTCGCCGCAGCTCGGCCGCACGCTGCGGGCGGAGGACGACCTTCCCGGCGCGCCGCCCGTGGTGGTGATCGGCCACGACGTGTGGCGGTCGCGCTTCGACGGTGATCCGGGCGTGGTGGGGCGCGGGGTGAAGATCGGGGGGGTGATGCACACGGTGGTCGGCGTGATGCCGGCGGCCTTCCTCTTCCCCGTTCGGCAGCAGATGTGGCTCCCCCTGCGGGAGCGGCCGGCGAGCGAGCCGGGGCGCAGCGCCGCCCTGCAGGTGTTCGGCAGGCTGGCGGACGGGGTGTCGCCGGAGGCGGCGCAGACGGAGGTGGACGTGGTGCGGCGGCGCATGGCGGCCGAGTTCCCCGACACGTACGGCCGCCTCGCGGCCGAAGCGGTCCCCTTCGCCATCGCCATCCAGGGGCTGCCGCGGGGCGGGTGGCTGTCGGACGGCCCCCTGTGGTTCATCCAGGGGCTCGCCATCACCCTGCTGGCGGTAGCCTGCGTCAACGTGGGGCTGCTGATCTTCGCCCGTACGGCCACGCGCGCCGCGGAGCTGGCCGTGCGCGCCGCGCTGGGGGCGGGCCGCGCGAGGATCGTGGGGCAGGTGTTCGTGGAGGCGCTGGTGCTGGCCGTCGTCTCCACGGCGGTGGGGCTGCTCCTGGTGGAGCTGCTGGCCAACCGGCTGCTCGGCGCCCTCTGGTCTCCGGCCTGGGGGGGGGTGCCCTGGTGGATCGACCTGGGCGTGACGGGCGAGACGGTCGCCAAGGCGATGCTGCTGGCCGTCTTCAGCGCGGCGCTGGCCTCCATCGTCCCGGCGATGCGCGTCACGGGAAAGCAGATCCAGGAGCCCCTGCGGCGGGCCGCGGCCACGGGCTCCGGCGTCCGCGTGGGGATCGTGTCGGGCGCGCTCATCCTGGCCGACATGGCGCTGGCCGTGGCCGCCGTGGGGCTGGTGGCGGGGAGCTCGGAGCACCTGGCGCGCATGAAGCGCCCGGAGATGGCCGGCCTGCCGGCGGGGCAGTTCCTCTCGGCCGAGATCACGCTGGCCGACGACGCGGTGGCGCTGAAGCCGGACGCCGCGGATTCCGCCGCCTGGGTGGCGCGCGTGGCCGGCGTGCAGCAGCGCCTGGTGGATCGCCTGCAGGCGGAGCCCGGCGTGCGCGGCGTGGCCGTGGCCGAGGTGCTGCCGCGCATGGACCACCCCTGGGGGATCGTGGAGGTGCAGGGTGGCGTGCGCGGAGACCGGGACGGGGGGCACGAGGTGGAGCAGGCGCGCGTGGCGCTCGGCTTCTTCGAGGCGCTGGGCCAGCCCGTCCTCGCCGGCCGCGGCTTCAACGCCGCCGACCTGGGGGGCGACCGCCGCGCCGTGGTGGTGAACCGCAGGTTCGCCGAGACCACGCTGCGCGGAAGGAGCGCCGTGGGGAGGCAGATCCGCTATCTGTCAGTCACGGACGGGAAGCCCGGCCCGTGGTACGAGATCGTGGGCGTGGTGCCGGACCTGGGCACCAACCTGACGGAGCCGCAGAACGGCCTGGGCGTCTACCATCCCGCCGCTCCCGGCGAGATCTACCCGCTGCGGCTTGCCGTGCACGTGGGGCCGGACCCCACGTCCTTTGCCCCGCGCCTGCGCGAGCTGCTCGCCCAGGCGGCCCCCGCCGCCACCGTCGTCCGCGCGGAGCCGCTGGACCGGGTCTTCCCGGAGGCGTGGTACGGGCTCAGCGGGCTCAGGCTGGGGTGGAGCGTGTTCGTGGGCATCCTCCTGGTGCTGGCGGCCTCGGGCGTCTACACGGTGATGGCCTTCGGCGTGGCGCAGCGCACCCGCGAGATCGGCATCCGCGCCGCCCTGGGCGCGCGGCCGGCGCAGATCGCGGCCACCATCGGCTGGCGGGCGGCGGCGCAGGTGGGGGTGGGTGCCCTCGTCGGCATGCCCATGGCCGGCTTCATCTACCGCGCCATCCTGCCGTACACCACGACCACCGAGGGCGTCTTCTTCGTCGCCATCGCCCCCGGTGTCCTGGCGATGCTCCTCGTCGGCATCCTCGCCTGCACCGCGCCGCTCCTCCGCGCGCTGCGCATCACGCCCACCGAGGCCATGCGCGAGGCGTAGGGGCGGTTGCGGGACCATCCTGCGGGAGACTGAAGTCGCTGCAACAACCGCACGAAGTCCCCCTGCGGGGACTAGGTCTGCAGGGTGGGGGCGGCTGCGAGATTTGATCTTCGTCTCTGTCGCCACGGAGGCACGGAGATGAACTTGTCTCCGTGCCTCCGTGCCTCCGTGCCTCCGTGTCTCCGTGTGAGCCCCAATCAGTTCCTCAGGATCTCCTCGAACAGCGCCACCGCGCGCGGATCGTTCGTGCGACCGAGCCAGAAGAGAGCCGTGCGCCGCAGCTCCGGGTCGCGATGCGAGCGGGCGATGCGGATCAGCGCGGGGACGGCTTCGTCGCCCGGGCGGCGCGAAAGGGCGAAGACCGCCTGCTTGCGGACCTCCTGGTCCTCGTCGTCCGCGAGCTCCTGAAGGCCGCGCGTGGCGGCCTCGCCGGCCTCGTTGCTGAGCCAGAACATGGCCGAGGTGCGCGCCTCCCGCGCCGCCGACTCGCGCCGCGCGATGCGCAGCAGCGCGGGCCAGGTGACCGCGCCCTCCGCGATGGTGGCGGGGAAGATGGCGTCCTTCGCCACCTCGCCGTCCGTGCCGCGCTCGGCCAGCGACAGGAGGTACTGCGAGGCCTCGCGGGCGTCCACGGTCCCCAGGTCGGTGACCCGCTCGTCCGTGGCGCGGAAGGGGTAGCCCACCCGCGTCTTCACCTCGGTGACACCGCCGCCGCGGCGCACCAGCGCCACGCGCACCGGCCCCTCCACGCAGTCCCCGTCCCACCGGCCGGTGATGGTGGAGGTCCCCTGCATCATCACCCGACTGCCGCCGTTGCGGCGTCCCCCGCCGTTGGTGGAGATCCCCTCCTCCCACCCGCACACGCCGGGCTTGGCGGCGAAGGAAAGGCGCACCTCGCCGTCCGGCGCGGCGTCCACGCGGCGGGCGAGGGCGTCCTGGGCCTGCGCGCAGGCGGGGAGGAGGAGCAGCCCGGCGAGCGTGGCGCGAATCGTCCTGGTATTCATGAGCCGATGATCTCCCCGAGGACCTGGGCGGCGCGCGGATCGCGGGAGCGGCCCAGCCAGAACACGGCCTTCTGGCGCAGCTCGCCGTCCGGGTCGCGCCGGGCGATGGCGATCAGCTTGTCGACGGCGGCCGCGTCGTCGCGCTGGTGGAGGACGAAGATGACCTGCTCCCGCATCTCGCGGTCGCGTAGGGCGTCGTAGGTGGCCACGAGCTCGGCGGTGGGCACGCCCGCGCGCCCGGCCCAGAACAGGGCCTGCTTCCTCACGTCTTCCGGCTGCGACGCGTCGCCCGCCACGTTGAGGAGCCAGCGCTCGTTGCCGCGGATCCGCGACAGCGACGCCACCAGCTTCTCCTTGAACTCCGCGTCCGCCGAGCGGGCGAAGAGCCCGCGCAGGTAGGTGGCGCTCTCGGGCGTGCCTCGCTGGCCGATCCAGAAGATCGCCTTCTCGCGCAGCTCCGCCGGGATGTTGTTCCCCTCCGCGTAGCCGCGCAGGGCGGCCTGGGCGCGCGGGTTGGAGTGGCGGGAGAGGGCGAAGAGCGCCTTCTCGCGCAGCTCCATGTCGCCCGAGGTGCGCAGGATCTCCTCGATGAACTGCAGCGACCGCTCGCTCCCCGAGCGCGACAGCCAGAACACGGCCTGCTCCCGCACCCCCGGGGCGGGGTCGTTGCGGGCCACGCGCATCAGGATGGCCTCCGACTCCGGCGTCCCCTGCCGCGACACCATGAACACGGCCTTCTCCCGCAGGTCGGCCGAGCACTCGTCGCGCCGGGCCAGCACCCGCTCCAGCACGGGAAGGCCGCGCCCCGCGTCCATGTGCGAAAGGGCGTTGAGGGCCGCCACCTGCGTGTCGTCCGCCTCGCCGCAGGGGGTGCCGGGGCGGGCGACCCGCGCGGCGCTGCGCTCCACCTGGCGGGCCGCGCCGCTGTCGCCGCGGCGGGCCAGCTCGCCGCGGATGCGGGTTGCCAGCTCGTCCGCGTCGCGCCGGGTGGCGGCGCGGGGGTAGCGCGTGCGCTGCGAGTCCAGCGCGCCCAGCGCCGACCTCATCTCCTCCATCCCGCCCGTGCGGTAGCGGGCGAACGCCTCCCAGTACAGCGCGTCCGGGGTGTAGCGCGAGGTGGGGTGCTCCTGCCGGATGCGCTGGAAGAGGCGCGCGGCCACCGCGTAGTCGCGCCGGTTGAGGGCCTCGCGGGCCTGCCGGTACAGCGGGTCGGCCGGGTCCTGCGCCCAGCGGGGCGCGGGGGGCATCTCGGCCGCCATCGCCAGCAGCGGGCCGCCGCGGGGTGCCTGCGCGGGGAGCGCAGCCGCGCAGAGCAGGGCCGCCGACGCGGCCAGCAGCTGATTGTAACGCCGGATCATCACGATTCTCCGAGGCCAGGGGCAGCCGCGGGGCCCTGGGGCACC
>DASVSA010000002.1:0-21063 GCA_036388335.1 Longimicrobium sp.
CAGGCGCTGCGCCAGTGCCGCTCGGACGCCCGGATCCAGATCGGGCGCAAGCTTACGCGCGGTCTGGGTGCCGGTGCCCGTCCCGAGGTGGGGCGCGCGGCGCTGGAGGAGAGCGCGGACGAGGTGAGGAAGGCGCTGGAGGGGGCGGACCTGGTGTTCGTGACCGCCGGGATGGGGGGCGGCACGGGTACGGGCGCGGCACCGGGCATCGCCGCGCTGGCGCGCGAGATGGGTGCGCTCACCGTGGCGGTGGTGACGAAGCCCTTCCTCTTCGAGGGGAAGAAGCGGATGCGCCAGGCGGAGGACGGGCTGGCCGCCCTGGTGAACGCCGCCGACACCCTGGTGCTGGTGCCCAACGAGCGGCTCCTCGCCGTGGTGGGCAAGGGCACCTCGTTCAAGGACGCCCTCAAGAAGGCGGACGAGGTTCTCCTCCACGCCACGCAGGGCATCTCCGGCCTCATCCACGTTACCGGTGACGTGAACGTGGACTTCGCCGACGTGCGCACGGTGATGAGCAGCCGGGGCGCCGCCCTGATGGGGATGGGCCACGGCCGCGGCGAGACCCGCGCCGAGGACGCCGCCCGCGAGGCCATCTCCTCACCGCTGCTTGAGAACGTCTCCATCCGCGGCGCCGCGGGCGTGCTCATCAACATCGCCGCCGGCGCGGACCTCACGCTGGACCAGGTGAGCACCGTCTCGTCCATGGTCCAGGAAGCGGCGGGCGACCAGGCCGAGATCATCTTCGGCACGGTGCACGACCCGCATCTGAACGAAGAGATCCGCGTCACCGTGATCGCCACCGGCTTCGACAAGCCGCCGGCCGTCGTCACAAGTCACGCGGGACGCGGCGGGCTCGGTCCGCTCGGCAAGATCACCGACATGGAGCAGCCGGCGTTCCTGCGCCGCCGCGGCTAAAAAAGAAGGCTCACACAGAGGCACAGAGGCACGGAGATGAATTCATCTCTGTGCCTCTGTGCCTCTGTGTGAATCCAGTTTCTCTTCGAGGCGGCGGAAGCGGCGCGCCAGCGAGACGGCGTAGCCCAGGATCATCAGCCACGCGAAGGTGAAGGCCGCGAAGACGTGCCAGTAGGCGCGCAGGGTGCGGGGCGGCGCGGCGTGCTCCGGCGCCTGGGCGGCGACGACAGCGGACAGGCACAGGGCGACGATCAGGAATGCCAGGATACGCATCACGCGAACGCCCCCGCGCGCTGGTAGTCGACGCGGTCCTCGAGGCGGCGCAGGGCGTAGCGCACCATGAGCAGGCCGAAGAAGAGGAGGGTGAAGGCGAGGAACGACACCAGGAGCGTCTGCACGATCTCGGGGGCGGCGGCGGGGCCCTCGGGGCGGAGGATGACGGCCTCGGGGTGCTGCGAGCGGAACCAGGTGACGCTCAGGTGGATCAGCGGGATGTCCACCGCGCCCACGATCCCCAGCACGGCCGCGAAGCGCTTGCCGCGCTCCGGCGACTCGGTGGCGCCGCGCAGGATGAAGTATCCCACGTAGATGAACCACAGGAGGAGGGTGAGCGTGAGCCGCGGCTCCCACACCCACCACGCGCCCCACGCGATCTTGCCCCACAGCGGCCCCGTCACCAGCACGATGGTGGTGAAGAGGAGGCCCAGCTCGGCGGCGGCCACGGAGATGGCGTCCAGCCGGTCGTCGCGCAGCCAGAGGTAGCCGAGCGAGCAGAGCGCCACGATGCCGAAGGCCAGGAACGCCACCCAGGCGGAGGGCACGTGAACGTAGAAGATGCGCTGCACGATGCCCATCTCGCTCTCGGTGGGGACGTAAAAGAACACCATCCACAGCGACGCGGTGAGCGCGAGCGCGGCCAGCACGTTGAAAACGATCGCCCAGCGGCGCGTGCCGGCGAGCGAAGTGTCGTCGGTAGTCATCACTCCTCCAGCACGGCTCCGAAGATGGCCGTGCACACGAACAGGAAAATGAGATCGAACGCCGCCAGCATCCGCAGCTGCGACGAGATCTCGGCGACGGGGCGACCCGCCAGGAGCCGCTGCGTTGCGGACGCGGCGAAGATCACCACCGGGATCAGGAGCGGCAGCATCAGGATGGGGAGGAGCGTCTCCCCCAGCCGCGTGTGCGCCGCGATGGCCCCGAACAGCGTGCCCAGCGCGATGAAGCCCAGCGTGGCGAGCACCACCACCGCCACCAGCGCGGGCAGCGACCGCCCGTACGACAGCCCGAAGAAGAGCCCGTAAACCGGGAAGATGACCGCCTCCACCGCGAGGACGACGGCGAGGTTGGCGAGCCACTTCCCCAGGAAGAGCGCCCCCCGGTCCACCGGCGACACCAGCACCCCGGTGAGCGCGTCCGCCTCGCGCTCCAGGGCGAAGGCGCGCCCCATCCCCAGCGTGCCGGCGAAGATCACCGTCACCCAGATCATGGCGCCGGCGATGCTGCGCGCCCTCACCGCCGGGTCCAGCGCGAACGAGAAGACCACCGCCACCAGGACGGCGAAGGTGGCCATCGAGATGAAGCGCTCGCGCGAGCGGAGCTCCAGGATCAGGTCCTTGCGCGCGACGGCCCACGCCTGGGCGAAGAAGGAGCCCATTCAGACGGCGGCGGCCACGCGGTCCGTGTAGGTCTCCTCCCAGCGCGCCGCGTCGATGTCCGAGCGCCGCTCGTCGGAGACCCACTCGCCCCCCACCTGCACCACCACGCGGTCCGCCAGCTCCAGCCCCTGCGCCAGGTTGTGGGTCACCAGCACCACCGTGCGCCGACCGTCCTTGAGGCGCTCCAGCACGCCGCGCAGGGTGGCGGCGGCGTGGGGATCCAGCCCCGTGTACGGCTCGTCCAGGAACACCACTTCGGGGTCGTGGAGGAGGGTGCGGGCCAGCGCTACGCGCTGCTGCATCCCCCGGCTGAAGGTGCGCACGCGGTCGCCGCGCCGCTCCCAGAGCCCCACCGACGCCAGCGCCTCGTGGACGCGGGTGGCGCGGCCCGGGAGCGTGTAGAGGCGCCCGTAGAAGTCCAGGTTCTCGGCAGCGGTCAGCCCCGGGTACAGGAAGGTCTGGTGCGAGAGGAGGCCGATCTTCCGCCGCCACTCGTCCTCCCCGCCGCGCGTGTCCTCGCCCGCGATCCGCACCGAGCCACGCGTGGGGGCGACGGCGCCGCACAGCAGGCGGAGGAGGGTGGTCTTCCCCGCCCCGTTGGGCCCGAACACGGTGAGGAACTCGCCGCGCGCGAGCGCGAAGGAGATCCCCCGCACCGCGGGCAGGGGGCCGTACCACTTCTCCAGCGCGACCGCTTCTACGGCGGCTTCGCTCACCGCAGCCGCTTCCCGCAGCCGGCGCAGAAGCGGCTCCCCGCGGGGTTGGCGAAGCCGCAGGCGTGAGGCGCCTCGGCGGATGCCACGCGGCCCCCGGCCACGGCGCGCTCCGCGCTCTCGGCGGCGCGGATTGCCTCCAGCGCCTCGTACGACATGCGGTCGCGCTGGGCGCGGTAGTCGGGCTCGTCCAGCTTCCCCGCCAGGTAGTCGTACTCCAGCTCCCGCAGCGAGGCCAGCGTGGCGCGGCGCCTTGCGTCCGCATCCAGCAGCTCGCCCGGCGCGGCATCCACCAGCACGGCCGTGCGCCGCCCCGCGATGGGCCGGATCACCCACAGCGCGGCGCCCAGGGCGAGCAGGGCGCCGAAGATGAGGACGGTCATGCGCGGCACCGGCGGTTTGAGCGCTGGGGGTGTGAGGCCCCCCGTTGCGGGCGAACAAATTCGCTGCAACAACTACACGAAGTCCCCCTGCGGGGACTGTACGGTTGCGGCTCGTACTGGAAGGCCAGTCCGCGAAGACGGACTTCGTGCTCTTGTTGCCGCGAGATTGCTCGCCCAGCCTGCAGCGCCGATGCTCCCGTCATACGCCCGCCTCGCCGCGCTCGTAGGCGCGCAACGCGGCGTCCAGGCGCGCGCGGTCCTCGTCGCTCATGGCGGTGGCGGGGATGGGGGTGGCGGCGCGTCCGCGCAGGCGGCGCATGGCGAGCACGACCGCGCCGGCGCCCAGGAGCAGGACCAGCGGGGGCGCGAGCCAGGCCCAGACGCCGAAGTCGTCGCGGCGCGGGACGGTGCGCAGGCGCTCGCCGTAGCGGGCGACCACGCCCTCCACGATCTGATTGCTGCTCTGGCCCTGCAGCGCGGCCATCCTCACCGTGTCGCGCAGGGCGATGGCGGCCTCGGCGGGGCACATGTCCAGCGTGTGCGACGGGGTGACGGGGGAACGCAGCTCCGTCATCGCCCGGTGCGCCACGGCCTCCACCTCGGGCGGGAGGCGCCGCTCCACCTGCGCGCCGGCCGGCGCGGCGAGCGCGGCCAGCAGCAGCGCGGCGAACGCGATCCTCATCACGCCTCCACCAGCTCGGGCTCCGCCACGCGTGCCGTGCGCACGCGGGGAACCGGGCGCGTGGACTCGGCCGAGGGCCACATCGCCACCAGCGTGCCGATGGCCATGATGAGCCCGCCCAGCCAGATCCAGGGCACCAGCGGGTTTACCAGCACGCGGAAGGTGGCCACGGGGCGCGGGTTGGTCCCCCGCGCCACGGCCTCCATGTTGTCGATGCCGGCCAGGATCAGGTAGAGGTCCTCGTTCCAGGCGCGCTTGATCCCCACCTCGCTCACCACCTCCTCGCGGCGCGAGTAGGCGCGCTTCTCGGCGGTGAGCATCCCGGCGAACTCGCCGTCGCGGGCGACCTCCACCGAGGCGACCAGCTTGCTCATGTTCTGCGCCGGGTACGACGACATCGCCTGGTAGGTGAGCGTGTACTGGTGCCCGAACGGCGAGCGGATCTTCATCGATTCGCCCGGCGAGAGGGCGGCCTGCTCCTCCACGTTGAAGGCGGCGCCCGCGAACCCCGCGAACATCACCACCAGCCCGGCGTGCACCACGTAGCCGCCGTAGCGCCGCCGGTTGCGCGCGACCAGGTGCATCATGGCGGGGAAGTACCGCTCGCGCTCGATGTGGGCGCGCGCGCGCGTCCCCTTGTGGAACTCCACCGCGATGGTCGCCATGGTGAAGGCGCCCAGCCCGAAGGTGAGGAGCGCGTAGGTGTGGTGGACGCCCACCATCCACAGCACGGCCGCCGTGGCCAGCCCCACGCCGCCCGGCACCGCGAAGTTGCGCCGCAGGTTGCGCGGCGACGCCTTGCGCCACGCGATCACCGGCCCGATCCCCAGCAGCGCCAGCAGCATCAGCCCGATGGGGATGTTGACGCGGTTGAACCACACCGGCCCCACCGTGATCTTGCGCCCCGCGAACCCCTCGGAGATCAGCGGGAACATCGTCCCCCACAGCACGGCGAACATCGCCGTCACGAAGAGGAGGTTGTTGGCCAGGAACGCCGCCTCGCGCGAGAGGAACGACTCCATCCGGTGGTCCGGCTCGAAGCGGTCGCGCCGCCACCACACCAGCCCGGCCGACACCAGGACCAGCGCGCTCAGGAAGCCCAGGAAGATCCAGGCGATCGTCAGGTTCTCGGCGAACGAGTGGACCGACTCGATCAGCCCCGAGCGCGTGAGGAAGGTGGCGAAGATGCTGAGCAGGAAGGTGCTCATCACCAGCAGCACGTTCCACAGCTTGAGCATCCCGCGCTTCTCCTGGATCATCACCGAGTGCAGGTACGCCGTGCCGGTGAGCCAGGGGAGGAGCGACGCGTTCTCCACCGGGTCCCAGAACCAGTACCCGCCCCACCCCAGCTCCTCGTACGCCCACATCATCCCGAAGATGATGCCCACGGTAAGGAAGAACCACGCGAGCAGCGTCCACCGGCGCGTGGTGGCGATCCAGCGCGTGTCCAGCCGGCCCGAGAGGAGCGCGGCCACGCAGAAGGCGAACGGGATGGTGAAGCAGGTGAAGCCCAGGTACAGCGTGGGCGGGTGGATCGTCATCCAGTAGTTCTGGAGCTGCGGATTGAGCCCGCGGCCGTCGGCCGGGGTGAAGTCCAGCAGCTGGAACGGGTTGGACGCGAAGAGGATGACGACCAGGAAGAAGGCCAGCACCGCCAGGTTCGTCCCCGTTACGTAGGGCATGAACTCGCGGTTGCGCCGCCGGTTCTGCGCGACGACGATGGCCGAGAAGAGGGCGAGCAGCGTGGCCCAGAAGACGAGCGACCCCGTCTGCCCGGCCCACAGCCCCGTGATCTTGTAGAAGAGGGAGAGCTCGCGGTTGGAGTACCCCGCGACGTACTGGTACACGTACTCGTTGCGGAGGAACGAGGCGATGATGGCCCCGCACGCCACCACCAGGAGCCCGAACACCGCGTACACGGAGCGTTCGGCGCTGAGCACCAGGTCTCCGCGCCCGCGGCGCCCGCCCACGAAGCCGAGCGTGGCGCCCCACCCGGCCAGGAGGAGCGCCACCCAGAGGGCTACTTCGCCGATCGAAGTGATCACGACTGCTTCAGCTCAGATTCGACGGCCTCGTAGCGCGAGCCGCACTTGGTGAGCACGGTGGAAGCCTCGAAGGTGCCGGCCCGCGTGAACTTCCCTTCCACCACCACGTCGCGCCCCTCCTTGAAGGTGTCGGGGAGCGGCCCGTTGTACTTCACGGGGAACTGCGTCTGCCCGGTGGCGATGTCCACCACGCTGAACGACAGGTCGAGCGTGCGCTGGTCGTACTTCACGGTGCCCGGCACCACCCGCCCGCCCACCTTGTACCCCAGCTCGTGCAGCGACGCGTCCTTGCGCACCGCCGCCACCAGCTCGGTGGGGGTGTAGTAGTACATCGCGGAGTCCTTCATCCCCGTAACCATCAGGTACCCCACGACGCCCACGAGCGCGACGGCTGCCGCTGCGAACTTGCGCTGCTTCTTCACCGGGACAACCCTCCGCGGAAGGATGCGAACGAACGCGCCGAATATAGCGCGCAATCGCCAGCGGTGAAAGGCGTTTGCGGTAACACGGGTTGTCGGGGAAAGCCCTACAGAAGCCTCACACGGAGACACGGAGGCACAGAGACGACTTCATCTCTGCGCCTCCGTGTCTCCGTGTGAGGCCTTGTTTCTACACGCCTACGCCACGCTCCAGCAGCTCGCGCGCGTGCTCCAGCGAGACGGCGCTCTCCGGGTCGCCGCCCAGCATGCGGGCGATCTCGTGCACGCGGTCGGCGTTCTCCAGGGCGGTGACCTCGGTGGTGGTCTTGCCGCCGCGCTCGCGCTTGGCCACCCGCAGGTGGAGGTGCGCGCGGGAGGCGATCTGGGGGAGGTGGGTGATGGCGAACACCTGATGGCTCGCCGCCACTTCCCTCATCTTGTCGCCCACCTGCAGCCCCACGCGTCCGCCGATCCCCGCGTCCACCTCGTCGAAGATCAGCGTCGGGACCGAGTCCAGCCGCGCCAGGATCGTCTTGAGGGCGAGCATGATGCGCGACATCTCGCCGCCCGAGGCCACGAAGGAGAGCGGCTTGGGATCGAAGCCCTTGTTGAGCGCCACGCGGAACTCGATGTCTTCGGCCCCGTGCGCGGCCGGCGCCGGCAGGGGCACGCCCACCGCCGCGAAGACGCCGCCCGCCATCCCCAGCTCGGGGAGGACACCGGTGACCTCGCGCGTCAGCTTCCTGACGGCCTTCTCGCGGCGCGCGCTGAGGTCCGCGGCGGCGGCGGCGCGGGCCTGGAGGGCGGCGTCGAGGCGCTTCTGCAGGGCGGCGGCCTCGAAGCCGGCGCCCTCCACCAGGTCCAGCTCGGCACGCGCCTGCCGGCCGATCTCCACGATGTCCTCCAGGGTGCCGCCGTACTTGGACCGCAGGCGGAAGAGGAGGTCCTGCCGGCGGCGGATCTCGTCCAGGCGCGCGGGGTCGTGCTCGATGTTGGCGGCGTACCGCTCCATGCGGTCGCCCAGCTCCTGCAGCGCGTAGTACGCGTTGTCGTAGAGCTCCTGAAGCTCCCCCTGCGACGGGTCGATGCGCACCAGCGAGTCCAGCGCGCGGCGGATGGAGCCGAGCCCACCCACCAGGGCCTCGTCCGCGCCGATCAGCGCTTCGTACAGCCCGCCGGAGAGCGAGGTGAGCTCCTCCGAGTGGGTGAGGCGGCGCGCCTCGTCCTCCAGCTCCTCTTCCTCGCCGGGGCGCAGGTTGGCCTTCTCGATCTCGTCCGCCTGGAAGCGCAGGTAGTCGGCGCGCTGCATGGCCTCGCGGCGGCGCGCCTCCAGCGACTCCAGCTCGCGCTCCAGCCCCAGCACGGCGGCGTGGGCGGCGCGCATTCTCTCCACCGCCTCGCCGTTGCCTGCGTACGCGTCGAGGATCGCGCGCTGCTCGTCGCGGCGCAGGAGCGTCTGGTGCTCGTGCTGGCCGTGCAGGTCCACCAGCAGGCGCCCCAGCTCGCCCAGAACGGAGACGGTGGTGGGCGAGCCGTTCACCCAGGCGCGGCTCCTCCCCTCCGCCACCACTTCACGCTTGAGGACGAGGGTGCCGTCCTCCGCGTCGATGCCGCGCTCGTCCAGCATGCGCGCGATGTCGTCGCGGCCCGCCACGTCGAACACGCCCTCCACGGAGGCGCGGTCTTCGCCGTGGCGCACCACGTCTGCCGAGGCGCGCTCGCCCAGGAGCAGGCCCAGCGCGCCCACGATGATCGACTTGCCCGCCCCGGTCTCGCCGGTGAGCACGTTGAGGCCCGGGCCCAGCCGTACGCTGAGCCGGTCGATCAGGGCGAAGTTGCGGATCCGCAGCTCGGAAAGCATGAGCGAAGATACACCGAAGGAGGGGCGGAGTTCAAGGCAAGTGAACGGCGAGTGAGTGCGAGAGTGCGTGAGTGCGTGAGTGCGTGGGGGCGTGGGCGGAGACCTCGCTGGCGCCCGCGAGGGCCCTCACCCCCCAAACCCCCTCTCCCGAACTTCGGGAGAGGGGGCGCATCCGCGGCGCCGTCGCTCCCATCGGCTGCGTGGCGCCCGCGGCATCGTGGCAACATCAGTGCGCACCCCGAGGCACGCGCTGCCTACGAACTCCATCGTCGCGCCGACACGGAAGATGCGCCCCCCTCCCCCATTATTGGGGGAGCGGGGGTCGGGGGGGTGAGGGCCCACCGTCAGCGCGCCGCAACCCCCTGCCCCACCCGGCCGCCGTTGACGCACTCACGCACTCACGCACTTCTTCTAAAGCAGGAACTGGGAGGCAAGGCCCAGGAGCAGGAAGAAGCCGAACATGTCCGTGAACGCCGTCACGAAGATGGAGGAGGCGATGGCGGGGTCGATGCCCACGCGCTCCAGCATGGTGGGGACGAAGGCGCCGGCGAAGCTGCCGACGGCGAGGTTGCCCCACATGGACATCAGGACCACGATGGCGAGGCGGGTGTCGACGCCCTCGTAGCTCGCCAGGAGGTAGGTGGCGGTGGCGAGGACCAGGCCGGTGACCAGGCCGTTGGTGGCGCCCACCAGGAGCTCCTTGAAGAGCACGGTCCAGGGGCGGCGCGAGCCCTGGGTGAGTGCCAGGCGGCGCACGGTGACGGCCAGCGCCTGGGTGCCGCTGTTGCCGCCCATCCCGGCGATCACCGGCATGCACACGGCCAGCAGCGCCACCTTGGCCACCACGTCCTCGAAGGCGTAGATGATGGCGGCGGCGGAGGATGCGGTGAGCAGGTTGACGCAGAGCCAGGGGAGGCGCGACCTCACCGCGTCCTGCCAGCCGCCGCGCAGCTCCTCGCCCTGCGAGGTGCCGCCCAGGCCCAGGATGTCGCGGGTGTTCTCCTCCTCCATCACGTCCAGCACGTCGTCGAAGGTGACGCCGCCCAGCAGGCGCCCGGCCCCGTCCACCACCGCCACCACGGTCAGGTTGTAGCGCGACACGGCGCGCGCCACCTCCTCGCGGTCCGTCTCGGGGAGCACGGTGGCGGGGACCTCCTCCACCAGGTCCGCCACCTGCGCGGCCGGCGACGCGCTCACCAGCCGGGCCAGCGGGAGGAAGCCCCTGAGGACGCGGCGCCGGTCGATGACGAAGACCACGTACAGGTCCTCCAGCTCCATCTCCTGCGCCTGGCGGCGGACCTCCTCGGTGGCCTCGGCGGCGGTGAGGCCCACGGGGATGGCCACCAGCTCGGTGGTCATGATGCCGCCAGCCGAGTCCTCCGGGTACCTCATCAGGTCGCGGATCTCGCCCGCGTCCTCCACCGGGAGCGCCGCGAGCACGCGGGCCTGGTCCTCCGGGTCCATCTCGCCGATCAGGTCCGCCGCGTCGTCGTCGGACATCTCGGCCACGACGGCGGCGATCTGGTCGCTCTCCAGGCCGGCGAGAGATTCTTCCGGGTGCTCGTCGGGGTCCATCTCCGCCAGCGCCTCGGCGGCCATGGCGGGGTCGTCGGCCAGCACGCGCACCACCCTGGCCCGGTCCTCCTCGTCCAGCTCCTCCAGCAGGTCGGCCACGTCGCTGGCGTGCGGCACCTCTTCCAGGAACGCGCGCAGCCCCGCCTCGTCCCCGGCTTCGAGGAGCTCGCGGAGCGTTTCGAGCGAGTGCTCTTCGGAAGGTGGAGTCAAGCGCGTGCCCGGAGTGCGGTGTGGCGGGACGAAGCGGTCATGCGCCGCCGCTGGAGAGAAATGAGCGCAGGAGCTCTTCCTGGCGGATGAACATCTCGGACTCCACCCGCTCGGCGCCCTCGGGGTGCTCGTAGCCCAGGACGTGGAGGGTGCCGTGCACCGCCAGACGGAGCACCTCCTCCGCCGGGGTCGCGCTCCACTCGGCGGCCTGGCGGGCGGCCTGCTCCACGCCCACGTAGATGTCGCCCAGCGGCGGCTCGTCGCCCTCGTGCATGGCGAAGGTGATGACGTCGGTGGGCCCCTCGTGCTCCAGGTACTCCTCGTTCATGGCGGCGATGGCGGCGTCGTCCAGCAGCGCCACGGAGATCTCGGCCTCCTCGATCCCCTCCGCGCCCAGGACGTGGCGCACGGCGGCCTCCAGCCGCTCCGCCTGGACGGGCGCGCTCACGCCGGGCGCGACGCTCACCTCCACGATCAGGTCGTCCACGCTCACCCCGCGGCCCGGGTAGGCTCCGGCTCGGCCGCCGCGCCGCGAGGCACCTCCACGGGGGGCGAGGGATAGTCGATGCGCTGGTGGTACATCCCGGAGAGCACCTTGGCGAGCACCTCGCGCGCCGTGTGGATCTCGCGCAGCGTGAGCGGCGACTCGTCCAGCTGCCCGGCCGCGATCTTGGCGGCCACGATGCGGTCCACCAGCTCGCGGATGCGTTGCGGCGTGGGGTCCTGCAGCACCCGCGCGGCGCTCTCCACCGAGTCCGCCATCATCACGATGGCCGTCTCGCGCGACTGCGGCTTGGGGCCCAGGTACTGGAAGTCCGCGGCGTTGACGCGGCCGTCCGGGTCGCCGGCGCGGGCCTGGTCCAGGAAGAAGGAGATGGACTGCGTGCCGTGGTGCTGGGCGATGAAGTCGCGGACCGTGGCCGGGACGCGGTACTCGTCGGCCAGGCGCTGCCCCTCGATGACGTGGCTGCGCACGATTGCGGCGCTCATCGCCGGCTTCAGCTTGTCGTGAGGGTTGCGGCCGCGCGGCTGGTTCTCGATGAAATACTGCGGCTTGCTGATCTTGCCGATGTCGTGGTAGTACACCCCCACCCGCGCCAGCAGCGCGTTGGCGCCGATGGCGTTGCACACCGCCTCGGCCAGGTTGGCCACGCTGATGGTGTGCGCGTACGTCCCCGGCGCCTCCATGGCCAGGCGGCGCAGGAGCGGGTGCTTGGGGTCGGCCAGCTCCAGCAGCGTCTGCGTCGTGGTCACCCGCGTGAACCACTCGGCCACGGGAAGGAAGCCGACGGCGAGCAGGGTGCACGCGATGGCGTTCACCAGCCCGTACAGCGCCGACCACCCCACCACCGTCCACGGCTCCGCGCGCAGCAGCCCGATTGCAAGCGCGCACGCCGCGTACGCCGTGCCGATGACGCCCGCCACGGCCCACGTCTGCAGCCGCCGCTGGGCCAGCCGCACGCCGAACGACGCCGCCGCGCCGCCCACCGCCGCGGAGAACGCGGTGGCCGCGCCCAGGAACGGCGTCTGCCCGCCCAGCAGGAGCGACAGCACCAGGGCCAGCACCAGCGCCAGCCGCCCGCCCCACAGCACCGCCACCACCAGCGTGGCGAAGGGCACGGGGATCAGCTCCGGCGGCAGGTCCGCGTGCGCCACCAGCGCGGCGAGCGCGGCCACGGCGAGCACCAGCACGGCCACGAAGGTCACCGAGCGGTCGTCGTCGTACAGCTGAAGCCGCGACAGGCGCAGGAGGAAGCCGATGATCCCCAGCAGGAGGACGTTGTAGAGGATGGAGCCCACCCAGCGCCCCAGCGTCCCTCCGCCGCCGCGCTCGTCGCGCTGCTGGTCCAGCGCGGCCTGGTAGGCGCGCAGCCGCTCTTCCTCGCGCTCCGTCACCTGCTCGCGCGCGCCTACGATCTTCTCGCCGGCCAGCACGCGGGCCTTCACCGGGTCCACGGCGGCGCGGGCGCGGGCGCGGGCCGCCTGCGTCTCGGCCTCGTTCCGCTCCAGCGAGGGACGGAAGTACCTCACCAGCAGGTGCCGCTGCAGCTCCGCGGCGTCCGCTCCCAGCTCCGGCGGCAGCTCGGCCGCGGCGCCGCCGTACAGCTCGTCCGCGGTGCGCAGCGAGTCCGAGGGGACGAGCCGCTCGCCGCCCGGAAGGCCGCGCACCCGCACGGCGGCCAGGCGCACGCGGTAGAGGGCGCCGCGCGCCACCCCCGCGGCCAGGCGGTTGCGCACCACGGTCTCGGTGGCCGCCTGCAGCGCGGCGCGCTTGGCGGGGTCGCGCAGCACCTCCACGGCGCCCAGCGTGGTGGGGATGCGGGCCACTGCCAGGGCGCGCCTCACCGCCAGGTCCGCGTTCTCCGGCCCGGCGGCGCGCGTCTCGGCTTCCACGGACGCGAAGAAGCCCCGCAGGCCGCCCACCACGCTGTCGGCGGCCGACGGGTCGAAGTCGTACACGGGCGGGACGCCGCTGGCCGCCTCGTCCTGGTCGTGGCGCAGCTCCTCGCCGGTCTTGGGGATCTGGAACGGGATCTCCGCCACCACGTCCTCACGGGCCACCACGCCGCGCTCCAGCACCGGCGTGTCCGCGCCGCGGGCCGCCGGGAAGAGAGCGGAGAGCGTCCCCGCCGTGCCCAGCAGCAGGGCAAAGCGGAGCCCGTGGTGGCGCAAGCGGCGCCCCCGGGTCCAGGGCGCGTCGTCGCCCGCCGCGCGGACGGCGGCGCGCCGGTCGGCCCGCGGGAGGTCCGCGTCCGGCTTCATCAGGAAGCCCCGGGCTCCTGGCTGCCGTCGGGCAGGGTCTCGCCGCTGGCGGCGGCGTAGGCCTCGATGATCTCCTTCACCAGCCGGTGGCGGATGACGTCGCGCCCGCTCAGGTACGAGAAGGCGATCCCCTCGATCCCCTTGAGCACCTGCTCCACCTCGATCAGCCCCGAGTCGCCCTTGTTGGGGAGGTCGATCTGCGTCTTGTCGCCCGTGATCACCGCCTTGGAGTTGAGGCCCAGGCGGGTGAGGAACATCTTCATCTGCGCGCGCGTCGCGTTCTGCGCCTCGTCCAGGATCACGAACGCGTCCTGCAGCGTGCGCCCGCGCATGTACGCCAGCGGCGCGATCTCGATGGAGCGGCTCTCCATCGCCCGGCGCAGCCGGTCGGGCGGGATCATGTCTTCCAGCGCGTCGTACAGCGGGCGCAGGTACGGGTCGATCTTCTCCTGCAGGTCGCCCGGCAGGAAGCCCAGGTTCTCACCGGCCTCCACGGCGGGGCGCGCCAGGATGATGCGCTTCACCCGCTTCCTGAAGAGCGCGTCCACGGCCATCGCCACCGCCAGGTAGGTCTTGCCCGTACCCGCGGGGCCGATCCCCACCGTGATGTCGTTCTCGTCGATGTTCTGCAGGTACGACGCCTGCCCCTCGCTCTTGGGCGTGATGGCGCGCCGGACGCCGGGCACCACCACGCGCCCCGGATCGGCCAGCTTCCCCACCCCGTTCCCGGAGCGGGTGGCGTCGAAGAAGCGCGCCACGTCGTCCGTACCGAACGGTACACCCGTGCGCGCCATCTGGATCATGTGCTGCGCCACGGGAGCGGTGCGCTCCACGTCTTCCAGCTTCCCGGAGAGGAGGATGTGGTCGTCTCGCAGCACCACCCGCACGCCGGACACGCGCCCGAGCTCGGTGAGGTGTGCGTCGTTGACTCCGCTCAGCGCGAGCGGGTCCGCCCCTTCGGCGGGAAGCCGGTGCTGGACCGGCGACGATGTATCAGCCATGGACCTTTAATCTCACGCAGAGGCACAGAGACACAGAGAGAATAGCACTTCTTATACGACTAACGCACGCGGATGTTCGCTTCCCTCAATTGATCTTCGCCCAGCCTGACCGGGGCGCCCTCGAAAAGGGCGCGGGCGCTGGTGGTCTTGGGGAAGGCCACCACGTCGCGGATGGAGCTGACGCCGGCCAGGAGCATCACCAGGCGGTCGAAGCCGAAGGCGAAGCCGGCGTGCGGCGGCGCGCCGAAGCGGTAGGCCTCCAGCAGGAAGCCGAACTTGGCCTCCGCCTCCTCCTCGCCGATCCCCATGGCCGCGAACACGGAGCGCTGAAGCTCGGGGATGTGGATACGCACGGAGCCGCTGGCCATCTCGGCGCCGTTGCACACCGCGTCGTACGCGCGCGAGCGCAGGCCGCGGGCGTAGAGGGCGCGCGCCTCCGCGCCGGTGGGAGCTCCATCCTTGGCCGCTTCCAGGAATACCGGGAGGTCGTCGGCGTGCGGCATGCTGAACGGGTTGTGCGCGTACACCAGCCGGCCGTTGTCCGCGTCCCAGTCGAAGAGCGGGAACTCCGTCACCCAGAGCCAGGCGTACTTCGTCTCGTCCACCAGCTCCATCCTGCGGGCCAGGTGGCGGCGCAGCTCGTCCAGCGCGCCCTCCAGCGGCGCGGCGATGGCCTCGTCGCCGGCGGACGCGGCGTCCGGGGCGGAGCGGAAGTGGCCCACGACGGCCACGAACAGGTCGCCCGCTTCCATCCCGCTCCCCGAAAGGAACGACTCCAGCACGCCACCGGTCAGCGCCTTGGCGAACTGGCCGGACACCCCCTCATCTCCGCGCTTCACCCACAGGGCGCCCGCCGCGCCGCCGCGCTTCGCCACTTCCTGCAGCTCGTCCAGCTCCTTGCGCGACAGCTTCGCTCCGCCGGGCACGCGGATGCCGCGGATGCGCTGCGGCGTCCCCTCGGTCGCCTGGAAGAGGCGGAAGTCGGCGCCGCCCAGCGCCTCCGTCACGTCCACGATCGGCAGGTCGAAGCGCAGGTCGGGCTTGTCGGTGCCGTAGCGGGCCAGCGCCTCCAGAAAGGTCATGCGCGGGAAGGGCGTCGCCAGCTCCACCCCCAGCACGTCGCGGAAGACGGCCGCCATCAGCCCCTCGCCCGTGCGGAAGACGTCTTCCTCGTCCACGAACGCCATCTCGGCGTCGATCTGCGTGAACTCCAGCTGGCGGTCGGCGCGCAGGTCCTCGTCGCGCAGGCAGCGGGCGATCTGGAAGTAGCGGTCGTATCCGCTCACCATCAGCAGCTGCTTGTAGATCTGAGGCGACTGCGGGAGCGCGTAGAACTCGCCAGGATGCATGCGGCTGGGCACCACGAAGTCGCGGGCGCCCTCCGGCGTGGGCTTGGTGAGCATGGGCGTCTCGATCTCCAGGAAGCCCTGCTCGCCCAGGTACGTGCGCGTGGCGTACGCCGCGCGGTGCCTCACCACGAAGTTCCTCTGCAGCTCCGGCCGGCGCAGGTCCAGGTAGCGGTAGCGGAGGCGCAGGTCCTCGGCCGCCAGCTCGTCCGAGGGGGCGCGGTACACCTGGATGGGGAGGGGCTCCGCACGGGTGATGATGCGCAGCCCGGTGCCGCGCAGCTCCACCTCGCCCGTGGCCATGTCCGTGTTGGCCTGCCCCTCGATGCGGGGGTGGATGGTCCCCTCCACCCGCACCACGTCTTCGGGGCCCAGGCGGCGCGCCTCGGCCAGCACCTCCTCGGGCGTCCACGACGGGTCGAACGACACCTGCACGATCCCCTCCCGGTCACGCAGGTCCAGGAAGACGAGCCCACCCAGGTCGCGGCGGCGGTGGACCCAGCCGGCGAGCGTGGCGGCGGTGCCGATGTCGTGGGCGCGGAGCGAGCCCGCGGCGGAGGTGCGGAAAGCGGTGGCGAAGTGGTCCGTCATCGGCGCAAAGGATCGGCGCCCGGCCGTGCGGCGCGGGCGCGTCGTGAGAAGAATCGGTGGAGTGCGAGCACGCCTAGGAGCACGCCCGCCGTATCTGCCAACCAGTCGCGCACGTCCGGCGAGCGGCCGGGGACGAACGCCTGGTGGAACTCGTCCGACGCACCGTACAGCGAGCCGAACAGGATCAGCGGGATGGGCCCGGTGCCCGTCTGCGCCCCGCCGTACGCCAGCGCCGCGCCGAAGACCGAGTACGCGGCCAGGTGCGACACCTTGTCCGATTCCTGGAAGTCCGGCAGGCGCACGCGGTGCTGGGCGGAGGCCACGAAGATCGCAGCCATGCAGAGCAGCGCCGGCACCCAGGGGCGCAGGCGGCGGATCACGTGCTCTCGGCTTCGGCGAGCACGGCCAGGAACTCGTCGGGCGAGCGCGCGGCGGCCAGCCTTTCGCGCAGCGAATCGCGCCGCACCAGGCGCGAGATGCGGGAGAGCGCCTTGACGTGCGCCCCCGCCGCGGACTCGGGCCCCACCAGCAGGAAGACCAGCGTCACGGGCCTCCCGTCCAGCGAGTCGAAGTCCACCGGCTCGGGCGCGACCCCGGCGGCCATCACCAGCTCCGGCGCGGAGTTGGACTTGCCGTGCGGGATGGCCACCCCGCTGCCGATGCCGGTGCTCAGCAGCTCCTCGCGGGCGCGCACGGCGCGCAGCACGTCGTCCGCGTCGGCCAGGGCGCCGCCGCGGTGCAGCACGGACACGAGCTCCTCCAGCAGCGCGTCTTTCGACTCGCCGCGCAGGGGCACCTGGATGCGGTCCGGGGTCAGCAGCTCGGTCAGCAGCACGCGCACCTCAGTGGGGTGGAAAACGCCGGCCACGCCGAATACGAGCGTGGCCGGAGGCCCGCAAAGTAACCTGGCCCATCCACGGCATCAAGCATGCGCCGGGGAACACAGTGGCGGAACAGCAGTACCTAGTTCCTAGTTCCTAGTGCCTAGTGTTGAACTGCAGTTACTTGGCACTAGGCACTCGGCACTGGGCACTTCGTCGAGATCCAAGAGTCCGTTCATCACCATCGCAAAACCATGACGCGCGAAGCCCCCCAGACGGACCTGATCGGACTCCTCCCCGAAGAGGCGGAGGCGGTGCTGCGCGCGCACTTCGCGCAGCGCGGGCAGCCGGCGTTCCGCGTCAGGCAGGTGCTGCGCTGGATCTATGAGCGCGAGGCGTTCGGCTTCCACGAGATGACCGACCTGCCGCTGGCGGAGCGCACGGCGCTGGACGAGGCGTTCGCCTTCACCGCGCCCGAGCCCACCCGCATCTCCCGCTCGGTGGACGGCACCGCCAAGCACCTCTGGCGCCTGTCCGACGGCGAGCTGATCGAGTCGGTGCTGATCCCCACCTCCACGCGCCTCACGCTCTGCATCTCGTCGCAGGCGGGGTGCGCGATGGCGTGCACCTTCTGCGCCACGGGATGGGCAGGATACCGGCGCCAGCTCACGGCGGGCGAGATCGTGTCGCAGTTCCGCGGCGCGCGCGCCTGGGCGCGCCGCAACGGCTACGAGGACATCACCAACATCGTCTTCATGGGGATGGGCGAGCCGCTGATGAACCCCAAGGCGGTCTTCCCCACCCTGCGCATCCTCAACCAGGGGTACCGGATGGGAGCGCGGCGCATCACCGTCTCCACGGTAGGCGTGGTGCCCGGCATCCTGCGTATGGCCGAGATGCCGGAGCAGTTCCGCCTCGCCGTGTCGCTCCACGCGCCCAACCACGAGCTGCGCCAGAAGCTGATCCCGCTCGAGAAGAAGTACGACCTGGGCGAGCTCCTGGACGCCCTCCGCAAGTTCGACGCGGCGGGCGGCACGCGGATCACCTTCGAGTACGTGATGATCGACGGCGTCACCGACCTCCCGGAGCTCGCCGACGAGCTGGCGGACGTGATCCGCGAGTTCAACGCGTTCGTGAACCTGATCCCGTTCAACCCGATCCCCGGCACCGAGTGGCGCCCCTCCAAGCGCCAGCGCCTCAACTACTTCGTGGAGCGCCTGGAATCGCGCGGCATCTCCGCCTTCGTGCGCGAAAGCCGCGGCAGCGACATCGCCGCCGCCTGCGGCCAGCTCCGGGCCGAGGTCACGCAGGGGCGCAAGCCGGTGCAGATGGGCTCCATCTAAAGAACAGGACTCACACAGAGACACAGAGGCACAGAGATGAAGTCATCTCTGTGCCTCTGTGTCTCTGTGTGAGATCAGGGTTTCCAGTCGCGTCCCAGCACCACCGTCACGTCGAGATAGAGGTTCGAATCGGGGCGGGCGGCGATGCGGCGGATGCCCACGGCGTCGGCGACCTGGCGGGCCATGTCGACCTTTCCGGAGCGGTCCAGGACGACGGAAGAGTCGGGGGGGAAGCCCTTGCCGTTGCCGAACTCCACTACGTCGAAGCCGCGGTCGCGGAGCTTGCGGGTGGCCTCGCGCGCCAGGCCCGGGCGGCCGGAGGCGTTGAGCACCTGCACGCGCACGCGCCCCGCCGGCGCCGTCGGGGCGGCCTGCGGGGCCGTGGCGACGGGAGCGGGCGCGGGGGAGCGGCGCGAGACCACGCCGGCCACCAGCGATCCGACCAGGACCGCGACGGCGATCAGGGTGGCGAAGATGCCGATGGTCTGCAGCCGGCCGCCCCCCGGCTTACCCTTCGCTTTCGACCTGCTCATAAAGGGCCTGCGTTTCCGGGTGGGCGGTGCCGCCTTTTCCCGTGATGTGAGTCCAGCGGAGGCGTACCACCTCGCGGAAGATGGCGTCCATGTCGGCGGGCATCCGCGCCCGCAGCGACTCCGTGTACTCCGGGTCGAAGGTGCGCCCGGGCTCCAGGAAGTCCGCCAGGTACAGCGCCCGCCCCAGCTTGCCGAAGCGCGGCGACCCCACCGTGTGGAACTGGATCGCCTCGCACATCTCCTCGTCCAGGTCGTCCTTGAGGCGCACCGCGGCGGCCGGGCCGTGGAGCAGCTTCCCCGGCAACGGGCGGAAGAGGAGCGGCACGTCGGGGCGCAGATCCGCCGGGTCGGCTTCGCGCAGCACGTCGTGAAGCCACCCGGTGGCCGCCCACCGCTTCACGTCGCGCGCGGGGAGCCCCAGCGCCTCGGCCCACTGGCGCATGAGGGCGGCCACCCGCCCCATGTGGGCGCGGCGCTTGGCCCCGGCCGCCGTCCACCGGGGAAGGTCGCCGCGGGCGGCGGCCTCCACCAGCGGCGACAGGGGTGCGTCGTCAGTCGAACCCGCGGCGGACATGCGGCTCCAGGATGGCTCGGTTGCGGACGGAGGTGTGCGACACGTAGTTGAAGCCCTTCAGCTCGACGCCGCTCCCGATCCAGCTGCTGATGATGCGGCAGTACGGGCCGATCACCGTTTCGGCGCCCACCGTGGTCTGCCCCTCCAGCACCACGCCGGGGTACACGATGGTGTCGCGGCCGATGGTGACGTCCACGTCCACCAGCACCGTCTGCGGCACGAGGAAGGTGACCCCCGCCTCCATGTGGCGGAGGACGAGGCGGTCGCGGATGATGGAGGTGACCCGCGCCAGGTCCGCGCGGCTGGTGACGATGGACGCGTCCGGATCGGTGCGGGGCCCCGGGTCCGCTCCGGCGCCGCTGGCGACCAGGCATGCCACGGGGCGCCCCTCGCCGTCCACCAGGCGGGCGGGCTCGCCCTCGTCCAGCAGGCGCTGCAGGGCGGACCCGGCGCAGGGCGCGGCGGAGTGAACCTGCAGCATCCACCCGTCCAGCGGCGGCGGCTCGTCGGGAGGGGTCACCTCCACCGGCACGGGGATGCCGGCGAAGAGGTCGGCGGAGGCCTCGGCGGCCATCACCACCACCACGCGCGCGGGGGCGGGGGTGAGGGAGGCCAGCGCGTGGGCCGTGTGCCAGACGAGAGGCCGCCCCGCCACCGGGTGCAGGTGAGCGGGGAGGCTAGAATTCAGCGCGTCGGACCCCGGCTCGGTCAACGGCAGGACGACACCGGTCCAGGGGCCCATGGCGGTCAGGACGGAACGGCCCGCAGCGCGTCGCGCGAGATGCGGTTCTGCTCGTCCACGAAGATGAAGTGCGGGCGGTAGCCGGCCATCTCTTCCTCGTCGTACTGCGCGTACGAGATGACGATCACTTTGTCGCCCGGATGCACCAGGCGCGCGGCGGCCCCGTTCAGGCAGATCTCGCCCCTGCCCGGCACGCCGGGGATGACGTACGTCTCGAAACGGGCGCCGTTGTTCACGTTGACCACCGAGACCTGCTCGTACTCCAGCAGGTCCGCGGCCTCCATCAGCACGGGGTCGACGGTGATCGACCCCACGTAGTTGAGATCCGCCCCGGTGACCGTAGCCCGGTGGATCTTGGACTTGCACATGGTGCGGAGCATCGGGCGATCCTTTGTCGTCGAGTGATCCTCTAGGGAAGGATCGCGTTGTCGATCAAGCGCGTCCTCCCCACCCGGGCCGCCACGGCCAGCACCGCGCCGTCCTCGGCCCTCACCACCGGCTCCAGCGTGCGCGGATCGACCACCTCCGCGTACTCGGGTTCGACGCCCGGGACCGACATCGTACTCCACAGCGCGGCCCTCAACGTCGCCGCGTCCACCTCGCCCGCGCCCCACAGGCCGCGGGCCCGCCCCAGCCCGCGCGAAAGAGCAAGCGCTCTCTCCCGCTCAGACTCGGAAAGATACACGTTCCGCGAGCTCATCGCCAAGCCGTCCGCCTCTCGGACGATGGGGGCGACCTCCACCCGCACCGGGATGTCCAGGTCGTCCACCATGCGGCGGATGAGCGCCGCCTGCTGGAAGTCCTTCTGCCCGAACACCGCCACGTCCGGCTGGAAGATGCCGAACAGCTTGGCGACCACCGTGAGCACCCCGCCGAAGTGGCCGGGCC
>DASVSA010000003.1:0-2033 GCA_036388335.1 Longimicrobium sp.
AGGCGCAGGGCGCCGTCCAGCGCCTCTGCCAGCACGGCGCGGGAGGCGCGCTGGCTGGCCTCGCCCAGGTCGCCGCGCAGGCGGGGCTTGGCCACCTCCAGGTACCAGTCCGCCAGCTCGCCCCAGAAGAACTGGTAGCCGCGCAGCGCCGCGTCCTGCAGCCGGAACTTCTCCAGCGCGTCCGTCGTCTCGCGCACGGCCTTCGAGAGGCGCGAGAGGATCCAGCGGTCCGCCAGCTCCAGGTCGTCCTGCACGTCGGCCAGGGGCACGCGCTCGGCGTCGCCCAGGTTCATCAGGGCGAAGCGCCCCGCGTTCCACAGCTTGTTGGCGAAGTTGCGGCCGGGGCCGAACGACTCCTCCAGGTTGTCGGGGTTCACGCCCTGGTCCATCCCCGCCGCGGCGCCGGTGATCATGGTGTAGCGCAGCGCGTCCGCGCCGAAGCGCGCCACCACGTCCAGCGGGTCCACCCCGTTGCCGAGCGACTTGCTCATCTTCCGGCCCAGGTGGTCCCTCACCATCCCCGTGAGGTACACGTCGCGGAAGGGCACCTCGCCCATGAACTCCAGCCCGCCCATGATCATGCGGGCGATCCAGAAGAACAGGATGTCGTGCCCGGACACCAGCGTGCTGTTGGGATAGAACGCGCGCAGGTCCGCCGTCTGCTCCGGCCAGCCCAGGGTGGAGAAGGGCCACAGCCAGCTGGAGAACCAGGTGTCCAGAACGTCGCTGTCCTGCACCACCGCGCCGCCGCACTTCGCGCACTCCGTGGGGTCCTCGCGCGCCACGATCATCTCGCCGCACGACTCTTCCTGGCAGTACCACACGGGGATGCGGTGCCCCCACCAGAGCTGCCGCGAGATGCACCAGTCGCGGATGTTCTCCAGCCAGTACTCGTAGGTGCGCCCGAATCGCTCCGGCGTGAACCTCACCTCGCCGTCGCGCCACGCCTGCAGCGCCGGGTCGGCGAGGGGCTTCATCCTCACCCACCACTGGTCCGATAGGCGCGGCTCCACCACCGTGTCGCACCGGTAGCAGTGGGGCACGGAGAGGGTGTGGTCCTCCACCTTGTGGAGCAGCCCCAGCTCGTCGAACGCAGCCACCACGGCGCGGCGGGCCTCGAAGCGGTCCATCCCGCGGAACGGCCCCGGCACGGCGTCGCTCATCGACGCCTCCGGGGTCATCACGTCCATGGCCGGGAGCCCCGTGCGCTGCGCCACGTCGAAGTCGTTGGCGTCGTGAGCGGGGGTGATCTTCACGGCGCCCGAGCCGAACTCCGGGTCCGCGTAGTCATCCGCCACCACGGGGATGCGGCGGCCCGTGAGGGGCAGATCGAGCTCCTTCCCCACGATGCCGGCGTAACGCTCGTCCGACGGGTTCACGGCCACGCCGGTGTCGCCCAGCATCGTCTCCGGGCGAGTGGTGGCCACCACGATGTACGCGCGCCCGTCCGGGAGGCGCGGCAGCCCGCCGCCATCCACGCCCTCGGCCAGGGGGTAGCGCAGGTGCCAGATCTTCCCCTGCTTCTCCTCCGGCTCCGCCTCCTCGTCCGAGAGCGCGGTGAGGCAGCGCGGGCACCAGTGGATGATGCGGTGGCCGCGGTACACCAGCCCCTTCTCGTACAGGCGCACGAACACCTCGCGCACCGCGATCGACAGCTTGGGGTCGAGGGTGAAGCGCGTGCGCTCCCAGTCCGCCGAGGAGCCGATGGCGCGGAGCTGCTGGAGGATGGTGCCCCCCGTCTCGCGCACGAACGCCCACACCCGGTCCACGAACAGGTCGCGGCCCAGGTCGTAGCGCGTCTGCCCCTCCTTGGCCAGGATGCGCTCCACCACGTTCTGCGTGGCGATGCCGGCGTGGTCGGTGCCGGGGATCCAGAGCGCTTCCCTCCCCTGCATCCGCCGCCAGCGGATGAGGAGGTCCTGGATGGTGTTGTTGAGCCCGTGCCCCATGTGGAGCACGGCCGTCACGTTGGGGGGCGGGATGGGGATGACGTACGCCTCCTTCCCGCTCTCCGCGTCGGCGCGGAAGAAGCC
>DASVSA010000004.1:0-7346 GCA_036388335.1 Longimicrobium sp.
TGGGTCGCGGCGCTGGCCATCCTGCTGTGCGCGGCGGTGACGGGCGTGTGGCGATACGCGGACCGGCCGGCGGGGGACGCCGCGCCGACGCGGGTGGCCGTCCTCCCGTTCGCGGTGTACGGGCGCGGCGACCTGGCGTACCTGCGCGAGGGGATGGTGGACCTCCTCTCCGCCAAGCTGGACGGCGCCGGCGACCTGCGCAGCGTGGATGCGCGCGCCCTTCTCTCCGCGCTGGGCCCCGGCGCCACGCAGGGCCCCGCCGCCGCCTCCGAAGCGGCGGGGCGCCTGGGTGCCGGCCTGTTCGTGCTGGGGAGCGTGGTGGATGCGGGGCCGCGGCTTCAGCTCCGCGCCGTGCTCTACCGCCGCACCGCGGAGGGCACCGCCACCGAGGCCGACGCGGCGGTGGAGGGCGCGCGCGACTCGCTGCCGCGCCTGGTGGACCGGCTCACGGCGCGGCTCCTTGCGGGGCGGCTCAGCGGGCCCGGCGCGCGGCTGCAGCGGCTGGCGGTGCTCACCACCCCCTCCGTCCCCGCGCTCAAGGCTTATCTCCAGGGGGAGAGCGCGCTGCGGCGAGGGCACTACGCCGACGCCAGGGAGGCGCTCCAGCGCGCCGTTACCGAAGACAGTACCTTCGCGCTGGCCTGGTACCGGCTCTCGGTTGCCGTCGCGCAGTCGGGCGAGCGCACGGGGACGGCGGCGCGCCAGGCCGTGCGCTACGCCGGGAAGCTGGAGCCGTACGACCGCCTCCTGCTGCAGGCGTGGCAGGCGTCGTGGCACTTCCGCTACGCCGAGGCGGAGCGGATGTACCGCCAGGCCGTGGCCGCCCGCCCGGACGACGTGGAGGCGTGGGCCCAGCTGGCCCAGGTGCTTTTCCACGGCGGCGCGCCGCGCGGGCAGCCCGCCGCCGAGTCGCGGCCCGCCTGGGAGCGCGTGCTGGCGCTGGAGGCCGACAACCTGGACGCGCTGGGCTACCTGGCCCGCATCGCCCTGGCCGAGCGCCGCCTGGCGGACGCCGACACGCTGCTGGCCCGCGCCCTGGCGCTCAACCCCGACGGAGACCGCGCGGTGGTATGGCGCGGGTATCGCGGAGTCGCGCTGGGCGACGAGGAAGCGCTGAGGGCGGCGGCGGCCGGGCTGCGGCGGGAGAGCGACCTGGGCGCGTGGGTGATCGCCTGGCGGATGGTGGAGGACACGCAGAGCCCACACGCCGCCCGCCCGCTGGTGGAGCCGCTGCTGGACCCGCTGCGCCCCGCCCGCATCCGCGCGAGCGGACACGTGCTGCTGGCGCACACGGAGCTGGCGCGGGGGCGGTGGAGCGCGGCGCGGCCCCACCTGGACTCCGCCGCCGAGCTGGACCCCCGGGTGGCGCTGCAGGCCCGGGCTCAGTTCGCCGCCCTCCCCTTCCTCCCGGTGGAGCGCGCGGCCGTGGAGCGTGTGCGTGCCGAGCTGATGGCTCTCCCGGGCGGCCTGGCGGACGCGCCGCCGGGAGTGGAGCCGCGGGGACCGTACGCCGGGGTGGCGTACCCCGAGCTGCAGCTCCACGCGTTGGGGCTGCTGGAGGCCCGGCGCGGCGACCACGAAGCGGCGCTGCGGTACGCGCGCCAGCTGGACGGCTTCCATCCACCCCGGCGCGGGCTGCGCATCCGCGGGCCGCTGCTGGGCGACGGGGTGCGGGCGCACGTGGCCTGGCTGCGCGGGCGCCCCGCCGACGGGCTGGCGCTCATCGACAGCGCGTGGCAGGAGTTCGACCGCAAGCCCGAGGTCTTCCCGTACCTGCTGGACTCCGGGCACCCGCGCTTCCTGCGCGCCGAGCTGCTGCGCATGGCGGGGCGGGACCGCGAGGCGCTGCGGTGGTACGGCTCCGTATCGGAGCACTTCGACAAGAGCATCGTGTACGCGGCCCCCGTGCACCTCCGCACGGCCGAGATCCTCGACCGCCTGGGCCGCCGCGCCGAAGCGGCATCCCACTACCGGCGCTTCCTGGAGCTATGGCGGCACAGCGACCCCGCCCTGCGTCCCCAGGTGGAGCAGGCGCGCCGGCGACTTCAACAGCTTCAACCATGATGATGCGAATCCACACCCTGGCCCTCCTGCTTGCGGCGGCCCACGCGCTCCCCGCCGCCGCCCAGACCCCGCGCCCGGCGCGTGGCGACTCCGCCTTCGACCTCAGCGTGAACAACATCATGCGCGGCGAGGGGCTCGTGGGGCGCTCGCCCGACGAGGTGCGCTGGGCCGAAGACTCGCGCACGGTCTACTTCCGCTGGCGCGAGCCCAACGCGCGCGACACGGCGACCCACATCTACCGCGTCCGCGCCGCCGGCGGCGCCCCGGAGATGGTGCCCGACAGCGCCGCGGAGCGCATCGCCCCGGCGGTGAACGGCGACTGGAACGCGGGCCGCACGCGCCGTGCGTCCGAGCGGGCGGGCGACATCTACGTGGTGGACGCCACGGGCGCCGAGCGGCGCATCACCGACACGCCGGCCCGCGAGCGCTCGCCTCACCTGTCGGCGGACGGGCGCGTGGTCTACTTCCTCTCCGGCAACAACGTGTACGCGATGGACGTGGCGGGCGGCCCCCTGCGCCAGCTCACCGACCTGCGCCTCGAAGCCGCGCCCGCCCGCGACACGGCCCGCGGCAACCGCCGCTTCCTGGAGAACCAGGAGCGCGAGCTGCTGGACGTGGTGCGCGACCGCCGCGAGGAGCGCCTCCACCGCGCGCGCATGGACTCGCTGCGCGCCCGCGTCCCCGCCGTGTACCTGGGCAAGGACGCCATCCTGCTCAACGCCCAGGTGTCGCCCTCCGGCCGCTACGCGCTGCTCACCCTGGCGGCGCGCGCCGAGGGGCAGCGGAGCACCATCGTCCCCAACTACATCACCGAGAGCGGCTTCACCGAAGACCTCACCGCCCGCGCCAAGGTGGGCGAGGTGCAGGCCCCCGGCCGCGCGGGCATCCTGGACCTCGCCACGGGGCACGTGGCATGGGTGGAGGCGCAGAAGGATCGCCGCCCGCTCATCACCTCGCTGGGGTGGGCCCCGCGCACCGACCGCGCGCTCCTCCACGTGATCCCGGACGACTTCAAGGACCGCTGGATCTACGTGGTGGGCCCCGACGGGCGCGGCACGCTCATCGACCATCTCCACAACGACGCCTGGGTGGGCGGGCCGGCCTTCGCCCAGGGCGGCTGGACGGGCGACGCCCGCGTCTGGTTCATCTCGGAGAAGACGGGCTACTCGCACCTGTACGCGGCCCCGGCGGCGGGCGGCACGGTCACGCCGCTCACGCAGGGGAGCTGGGAGGTGACGGACGTGCAGCCCTCGGCCGACGGGCGGCGCTTCTTCATCACCACCAGCGAGACCCATCCCGGCGAGCGCAGCCTGTACGCGCTGAGCGCCGGGGGCGGCCCCCGCACCCGCCTGACGACCAACCCGGGGTGGACGGACGCGCGCGTTTCGCCGGACGGCAGGTGGGCGGCGCTCCTCGTCTCGTCCGCGGACACTCCGCCGGAGCTGTACCTGATGCCGGTGGGGCGTGCCTCCGCGGCGCGGCGGGTTACCTCGTCCACCACGGCGGAGTTCCGGCGCGGGCCGTGGATCAAGCCCGAAGTGGTGACCTTCCGGGCTCGCGACGGCGGAACGGTGTACGCGCGCATCTACCGCCCGCGTGAGCTGGGGGCGGCGCCCAATGGGGCCGGCGTGCTGTTCGTGCACGGCGCCGGGTACCTGCAGAACGCCCACCGCGGCTGGAGCACGTACTTCCGCGAGTACATGTTCAACCACCTGCTGGCGTCGCGCGGCTACACGGTGATGGACGTGGACTACCGCGGCTCGGCGGGGTACGGGGCGGAGTGGCGCACGGGGATCTACCGCCACATGGGCGGCAAAGACCTGTCTGACCACGTGGACGCGGCGCGCTGGATGGTGGCCAGCGAGGGGGTGGACGCGAAGCGCGTGGGGCTGTACGGCGGATCGTACGGCGGCTTCATCACCCTCATGGGGATGTTCACCGAGCCGGACGTCTTCCGCTCGGGCGCGGCGCTGCGCTCCGTCACCGATTGGGCCCACTACAACCACCCCTACACGGCGCGAATCCTCAACCAGCCGCAGAACGATACCCTGGCTTACCGCCGGTCGTCGCCCATATACTACGCGGAGGGGCTGCGCGGCGACCTGCTGATCGCGCACGGGATGGTGGACACCAACGTGCACTTCCAGGACGTGGTGCGCCTTACGCAGCGCCTGATCGAGCTGGGGAAGACGAACTGGGAGCTGGCCGTCTACCCGGTGGAGGACCACGCCTTCACCCGCCCCGAGTCGTGGGCCGACGAGTACCGCAGGATCCTCGAGCTGTTCGACCGCACACTGAAGTGAGCGGGGAACACGCGTTTCCAATCCACCGTCCCTGATCCCACACCCCCGGCGTTCCCGGCCCGGACCTTGCCCCAATGCCGCGCTGCCCGCGGCATCGGACAGGCCGCGCCGGGATGCGCGGAAGCGGGACACCAGGCCGTAATTTCGTAAGTGTTTGCGATAAAGACTTTTCGGCACGCGGGTTGCAACCAGCAGGGTCATCGGGAAAAGGTCAGACGCAGGCGAAGCGACGGAAAGCCCGGCGCAACGTAGCCACCTCAGGGGGACCTCATGAACCGCATCGACCGAGAGCTTTCCGACGCGCTCCCGCAGCCCAAAGGTCCGTTCACGGACGCGGAGGCGCTCGAGCTCCTGATGGCCTACCGGAAGGATCCCTCCAACGTCCCCTGCCCCATGTGCGGCCCGGGGAACATCGAGGTGCTCGCGTTCATCGAGCCGCAGATCGACCCCAACGGCTTCGCCTCGGTCACCGATCCCGAGGGCGAGTACGCGGCGGCGCTCTACTGCCACACGTGCTTCCGGGCGGTGGGGATCCTCGCCGGGGTGGGCCGCGAAGAGGGCTGAGCTGGCGAAAGCGTCTGCCCCATCCCGATGAAGGACGAGGTCGCACACAGAGGCACGGAGAACAGCTTGTTCTCCGTGCCTCTGTGTCTCTGTGTGAGCTAACGAGTTACGCGGACGCTGCCGGAGAGCAGGGTCATGGGGCCGAAGGTGGGCTGGCCCAGGAGGCCGGCGTTGACGCCCACGGTGCCGTTGAGGCGGTACTGGAGCGGGCGGCCGGTGACGGCGTTGAGGATGACGCCGCCCAGCGCCGGGATGTCGTTGAAGTTCACCGAGATGTCCAGCGGCACCACCGTCTCGCCGTTGGCGGCCAGGGGCACGCCCAGCGGGAAGTTCACCTGTGCCGCCTGGCGGCCTTCAAGCTCCAGCCCGCCGGCCAGCGTGCTGAGCGTGAGCGCCAGCGGGTTGGGGTTGCTCACGCGCGCGTAGAGGCGGATGGCCGCGCCGCCGCTGGGGCGCCCGGGGCCGGGGCCAAGCAGGCGGAGCTGCGCCTGCTGCGACTCGTCCACCCGGAAGGTGGGGGCGCTCAGCACGTTCCCCAGCCCGCCCAACGACGCGCAGCCGGGAAGGAGGGCCAGCAGCGCCAGCAGCAGCGCGCGCCGGACCGGAACCGTTCGTTGCATCGGCATCTTCTTTCACCTCAATGAGATACGGCACCACGGGCCGCCACGGCGGCCACCCGTGCCCGCATCTTTGCAAGAGCGGAGCCCCGCGCGGCCACCCGGTGGAGGAGCGGCGGAAAACCGCGTGGCGGCACGGTTCGGGGTGGAATGGAAGGTGCATGGCGCACGGGTTCCCGTCCACCGGGGCGCCCGCCGCAGGGGACAGCGGCGCGCCGCCGGAGGGGACGGATGGCGTTACCAGGATGGGCGGGCGCCGCGCGGTGCGGCTCCACTGAATGCACATCACGAGGAGGGAGCGGTGGATACGGACATGACGCGGCCCGGAGGCGGGGCGGCACCCGCGGTGTCGGAGATCGTGGACGGGCTGAACGATCTGCTCCAGCTCGACCACGACGCCATCGGTGCGTACGACATCGCCATCGAGAGGCTGGAAGACCGCGACCACGCCAACCAGATCCTGGGCTACCGGCGCGACCACGAGCGCCACATCCAGGAGCTGAACGAGCTGATCGCCACGCTGGGCGGCGTTCCCAAGAACCAGCCGCACTTCACGGGGCCGTTCAAGCAGGCGATGCAGGCGCTGGGCGCCCTGGGCGGCGACCGCGGCGTGCTGGTGTCGTTCCGCCAGAACGAGCTGCAGGTGCGGAGCAAGTACGAGACGTACGCCGCCCGCGCCAACCACTGGCCGGAGCACGTCAAGCGCGCCATCGACCGCAACGCGCTGGACGAGGAGCGGCACTACCGCTGGGTGGCCGATACGCTGCAGGCCATGGGCGTGGGGATGGGCGAGGGCCCCGAGATCGACGCCGCCACCAAGGCGCGCGAGAAGCTGATCCTCCACGGCACCACGCTGGACCAGGCCCGCGAGCGCATCGCCGACGTGGCGGGGACGGCCCGCGAGCGCATCGTGGACGCGGCCGGCACCGCGCGCGAGCGCCTTGCCGACGTGGCGGAGCGCGCCACCGACCTGGCTGGCACCGCGCGCGAGCGCGCCTCGGAGCTGGCGGGGACGGCGCGGGAGCGGGTGACCGACCTGGCCGGCAGCGTGCGCGGCGGGCACGGCGACGCGGCGGCCAGCGGGGGGTACGCCACGGGCGGCTCCGCTACGGGCGGCAACCGCATCTCCGGGCTGCTGGACATGGACGAGGGGCCGCTGAGCGGCCCGGTGGGGCGCGTGCGCGGCGGGGTGGGAACCGCCCGGCAGGGCGCGGTGGACGCGACGTCCACCCTCGAGGAGCGCATCCGCAGCAAGCCGGTGCAGATGCTGCTCGTGGCGGGTGTCGCGGGATTCGTAGTCGGCCGTCTTCTTCGCTAGGAGCAACGATCCATGGCAGAGACTCGTGATCCGTTCGGGGAAGACCGGACGATGATGAACGGCGCGGACCGGCTCCCGGCCGGCCACGCGCTCCCGGGCGCCGAGGGCGTCCGCCCCGGCGACTCGCCCGTGTACAACATGGGTGGCGAAGTCCGCGGGGGCACCACCACCGGCGGCGCTACGGGCGGCACCGGAGGCACCACCGGCGCCGCGGGCGACGACCCGGACGCCACGCGCGCCGAGATCGAGCAGACGCGCGCACGCATGTCCGAGACGATCGACGAGATCGAGGAGCAGCTTCTCCGGAAGAAGCAGACGCTCGAGGAGAAGCTGGACGTGAAGGCGCAGGTGCGCGAGCGCCTGGCCCCCGTCCGCGAGCGGCTGGCTCCCATCCAGGAGCAGGTCTACCGCCGCCCCCTCGCCATCTTCGGCGGCGTCTTCGGCGCCGGGCTGGTGCTGGGCTACCTCACCGGCGACGAC
>DASVSA010000005.1:0-6396 GCA_036388335.1 Longimicrobium sp.
CCAGCCGGCCGACGCGGCGGCCTTCTCGTGGTCGCAGACGTGGTGCAACGGCGCGGTAGGGGTCGCACTGGGGCGCGTGACGTACGGCGCGGAGCCCTCGGCCGCGGTGCTGCGGGCGGCGGGGGAGTGGGAGATCGGCGCGGCGACGGACCACCCCTGCTGCGGCCACCTGGGCCGGGCGGAGCTCCTGCTGGCCGCGGGGCGGCAGGAGCGTGCGCTGGCGCTCGCCGGCGAGCTGGTGGCGCGGGCCCGCACGGCCCGCACCTACCAGATCGCGCGCGAGCTACCCGACGCGCGGGCGGCTCCGGCCTTCTTCCAGGGGGTGTCCGGGATCGGCTACCAGCTCCTGCGGCTCACCCATCCGGCGACGCTCCCGTCCGTGCTCTCCTTCCGCTAGGTGCCCGGGGAGAGCTGCGCGGAGCTGCTCGCCCGTGTCGAGCGTCACCTCGCGCCCGAGCTCGCCGGCACCCGGGCGCGCGATGGCCTGCGGGAGGTAGCCGCCGGCATCCCCGCGCGGCACGCCAGCTCGCTCTGGCTGGAGTGCCGCCTCGCGACCGGGGCGCCGCGGGTGGACCTGTCGCTCAAGGTGAGCCCGGCGGCGCTCACGCGGGTTGCCCGGGGGGAGGCCGGCCCCCTCTGGGAGAGGATCGGGCGGCTGGCGCGGCGCGTCGCGCGCGGGGAGGGCGCCGCCGGGCGCGCGGGGACGGGGCTCTGGCTGGAGCACGACATCCACGAGCCTCCGGCGCGGCGCGTCCCCGGCGTCTTCCTCCAGCTCCCGCCCGGCGGCGACCCGGCCGGCGCCGTGCTGGAGGCCGCGGGGGAGCTGCTGGGCGCCCCGCCCGCGGGCGCCTTGGCGCTGCGGCTGAGGCGGGTGCTGGCGGCGGCGCCGGCGGGGGCACAGCTCGGCCAGGTGGGCTTCATGCTCGCGCGCGGCGAAGCTTCGGTGAGGCTCTGCTTCCTCTTCCACGATCCCGCCCGCCTCGCCGGGCTCCTGGAGCGCTTCGGCTGGCCGGGTCCCGCCGCGGAAGTGGCGGCGTGCCCCGGACTGGCCCGCTTCACCGGCCCCATGATGCTTCACCTGGACGTCGGCGCGGGCGGTGTGCTTCCGGGGGCGGGGCTCGACTTCCGGCTGGACCCCCGGCCGCAGCTCCGCGGCGGGCTTCCCGACCGCGCCCTCCTGGACGCGCTGGCCGGCGCCGGGCTCGCCGACACCCAAAAGGCGGCGGCGCTCCTCCGCTGGCCGGGGGCCCACCGGGATCGTCCCGGCCAGGCACAGCTGCGCTGGGTGAGCCACCTGAAGCTCTCGTTCCGGCCACACGCGACACCCGAGGCCAAGTCGTACCTGGCCTTCTCCCTGGCGGCGCTTCCATCGACGCGCCGCGCGCCCACCCCGCAGCGGAGGACACTGACGTGACCATCCAAACGACGGCCGCCCGTCCCCTGGCGACGCTCCACATCCCCGGTACGGACCGGCCGGACACACGAGTGCTGCTCGCGCGGGCGGTGGAGGCCTTCGCGGAGGGGCGCACGGCGCGGGGAACCCCCGCCCCGGGCGGGCTCACCGACGCGCAGCTCAACGAGCAGCTCCTGGCGTACGTGTACGAGAACCTCCCGCAGGCCGACCAGCAGGCCCTCGGCCGGGTCAGCGGAGTACGCGAGCGCGCCCTGGAGCTGGGACGCGCGGGGGAGCAGAAGGAAGCGGAGGGGACGATGAAGATGTGCCGGTTCCTCCTTTCGGCGTCCCGCCTGTCGCCGCTGGGGCGCGCGGCGGCGGATACCCTTCAGCAGGCGGCGGAGTCGTACCTGTCGTACCGGCGGGGCGACTTCGCGGACGCGAGCGCGCGGATGACGCTGGCCATCGAGGCCACCGACCGGCTCGCGGACGCGTGGGGCGAGGGCCCGTTCACCACGGGGCGGCGCATCCACCTCCTCCACAACCTGATGCGGGTGGATGCGCGCCGGGGCGCGCCGCGCGAGGCGATGGCGCTGGGCACCGGCATCCTGGCGAACCTCGCCGGCGAGTCCGCCGGGCCCAGCCTCGCCGCGCTCGACCGTCCCACCCCCGAGCTGGAAGCGGTGATCGCCGAGGGCTTCTTCGGCGTGGTGGCCGCCACCGCGGCCGAAGTGCTGGCCATGGTGCCGGACGCGGAGGCGAAGGAGCTGCTCGCTCCCCTCGCCGGCATGGCAAGCGAGCGGAGCGTGGCGGGCACGTCCAGTTGGAGCTGGATCGCGCTGAAGTCCGCCGCCCTCGCCGGCGAGCCGCGCGCCTTCCTGGAGGGCGCCGCCCCCTTCCTGCGCGCGGGGCGCGGGCGCACGCCGGTGCTCTGGTACGCGGTTGCGCTGGACGTACTGCGCGCCGCGCACTCACTGGGTATGGCATCCATGAGCGGCGTCGCGGAGATCGAGGCGGCGCTGAGGACCGAGCCCCGCGTGCCGGCGTCCTTGCGGCCCGCGGCCGTGGCGGGCGCGGCGTAGGAATACGCGTCCTCGCGGGACGGCTTCAGGACCCGCGAGGACGGTGCGCTCCGCTCGCTATGCGGCAATAAAGCAGGGCAGGTAGATACGGGTGTTGCGCCGAAACAGATTCCTTGTTTATGAATAAGTGGCTGCTTATACTGACCAACGATTCATGCCACTTTAATGAAAGCACTGACGGCGGAGGGGCAGGACCCGCCGCTGAATCGCCCGCTACGCTCCATCCGGCGCCGCCGTCCACGTGGCGCAGGGACCCGTTTGCCCCCGTCTCCCACGAGTACGCTCGTTCTCCGCCACCGCCTTCTACACCAGGCGCGGATCCCGAGCGCGCATGCTTCCGATGATGGCCTTCCGCGGGTTGCCCCTCCCGCTTACGTAGGACCCACACATCTGGTGCCCATGCAGACCGCCGCCCCCGCCCCGGACAGGACCCTCCTCCTGGACACCGCACGCGACGTCTACGCGATGTCGCTCGACGAATGGGGGCCGAAAAAGGCCACCGTGCTCGTGGGGCGGCACCCGCTGCTGGAGGAGGCGCTGGCGAAGGTGGCCCGCTTCGCGGCGGCGTCCAGCCCGGTGCTGATCACCGGCGACACGGGGACGGGCAAGGAGCTCTTCGCGCGCGCCCTCTTCCTGTACGCGCGCCGCAACCGCCGCACCATGCTGAGCGTCAACTGCGCGCAGTACGTGGGCACGGAGCTGGTGGCCAGCGAGCTCTTCGGGCACCGCAAGGGGAGCTTCACGGGCGCCACCGCCGACCACCGGGGAATCTTTGAGGAGGCCGAGGGCGGCTTCGTCTTCCTGGACGAGGTGGGCGAGCTCCCGCTATAGGCGCAGGCGATGCTCCTGCGCACGCTGGGCGAAGGGGAGATCGTGCCGGTGGGGAGCAACCAGGTGAAGCGGGTGGACGTACGGGTGGTGGCGGCCACCAGCCGCGACCTGCAGCCCATGATCGACTCGGGGAAGTTCAGGGCCGACCTCTACTACCGGCTCCGTCCGCTGCACGTGCGTGTGCCCGCCGTGGCGGAGCGCGGGAGCGACTGGGAGCTCATCGCGCGCCACTACCTGGACATGCTGGAGAGCAGCGAGCGGCAGCGGAAGGAGTTCTCCGCCTCGGCGCTGGTGGGGCTGCGGCGGCACCGCTGGCCGGGGAACGTGCGCGAGGTGCGTGGCGTGGTGGAGACCGGCTTCCACGTGGCGGACGGAAAGCAGATCTCTCTGGACGACATCCAGAGCGCGCTGGAGGTTGCCGTGCGCAACCTGCAGGAATCGGCCAACGAGCGCGCCATCCAGGAGATCTGCTCGCGCCTCGGCAGCGGCGAAGCGTGCTTCTGGGAAGACGTGCACCGCCCTTTCATCGAGCGTGACCTCAACCGGCAGGAGGTCCGGAGGATCGTCGCCACGGGGCTGCACGTCTCCCGCGGGAGCTACAAGCGCCTCCTGGAAGGCTTCGGGATCGCGCCCGACGAGTACCTCCGCTTCATGGATTTCCTGCGCCACCACCGCCTGAAGCCCGAGCTCCAGTAGCCGATGAACCACGGCCGAGATTGTCGCCGCGAGCAGACCCGGTTCCCACCACTCACCCGTAGGGAACCGGGTCTGTCCTGATCGGCAGCAAACGTGTAGTCCGATGTGACAGCTACGATGGGTCCCCGCATGATTGTGGGGACCCATTCGACATTCCATGGACGCACCGAAGTCTGATGTACTTTTCGGCCGAACCACGTCGCGAGTTGCGCACCACAAACCGACACGTCACACCGGCCGGCGAGGCCGGGATGCCGGTCGAGCGGTAGCCGCGGGCGCCCACGGGGGCGTATCTTCCGGCTCCGCCACCCTCTCCAGGAGGAACACCGGTGCACACCGCCGCTCGACTTTGCTGGGGCGCCGTCAGGGCGCATCTCGCGCTCCCGCTGGCGGCTGTGCTCCTTGCCGCGTCCGGAGGGGGCGCGCAGGAGCCCGCGCGGGATGGATGGGTGACGGAGCGGCTCCAGTCGGCGAGGCTGGGGGCGGAGCGGAGCTATCTCGTCGCCGTGCCCCAGGGGTACCGGGAGGGTGAAGCGCGCTTCCCCGTGCTCGTGGTGCTGGACGCGAACGACCGCGCGCAGCTGGACGCGGCCGCGGCGAACGCCGTCTTCCTGGCGAGCCGGGGAGCGATCCCGCCGCTGATCGTGGTGGGGGTCCTGAACGGACAGAACCGCACGCGCGACCTGACGCCCCCCGCCGCCAATGGCGCCGGAGGCGGGGCCGCGGAGTTCGCCGCCTTCATCTCGGACGAGCTGCTCCCCGACGTCCGGACGCGCTACCGCACGCACCCGCTCACGGTGCTCGCGGGCCACTCCTTCGGCGGCCTCTTCGCGCTCCAGGTGGCGGCGACGCGGCCGGGGCTCTTCCGGGGGATCATCGCCATGAGCCCGTCGCTCTGGTGGAGCGATTCGACGTACGTGGACACCTACGCCGACTCGCTGGCGCGGGGACGCGCGCCGGTGCGCCTCTTCGCGTCCAGCGGAGAGCTGGAGGTGGCCATCGACCGCTCCACGCGACGCTTCGCGCAGCGGCTGGATTCGCTCCGGGCGCCGGGCCTGGAGTTCGAGTACCGCGGCTATCCGGGCCTTACCCACGGCCTCACCCCGCTCCCGAGCCTGGTGGACGGGCTGCGCTTCGTCTTCGCGCCCGTGGCCAAGGAGCGGATGCCTCTGTCGCAGTTCGGACCGGGCGCCGATTCCGCCACGACCATGGCGCGGGCCCGCGAGACGGAGGCCGCCTACACCCGCGGCGCCCGGAGCCTGGGGCTCCCCGAGCAGCTTCCGGAATCGGAGCTGGCCGAGCTGGGCTCCTACCTGCTCCGCCAGACGGGCCGCGCCGCCACCGCCCTGGAGGTGTTCCGGCGCAACGCCGCGCTCCACCCCGATTCGCCCGATACGCATTCCGCCGTCGCCAACGCGCATCTCGCCCGCGGAGACACCGCCGCCGCGATCCCCGCACTGGAGCGCGCGGCGGACGTATCCAGGCGCACGGGGCGGCCGCTCCCCCCGGCGGCGGCGGAGCGCCTGGCCGCCCTCCGCCAGACGCTCGCGGCGCGGCGCGGCCGGCCTTAGCGCGGTAGCCGTGGGCGCCTACGGTGGCGTATCTTCCGGCATCGCCACTCTTTTCAGGAGGAACACACAGGTGCGCACCGCCGCTCGAATTTGCTGGGGCGCCGTCACGGCGCTCTTCGCGCTCCCGCTGGCGGCGCAGCAGCCGCCGGGGCTGGACGTACCCTTCGTCGAGACGCCCCATGAGGTGGTGGCGCAGATGCTCGCGCTCGCCGGCCCTACGCGCAGCGACGTGTTGTACGACCTGGGCTCCGGGGATGGGCGCATCGTAATCGAGGCGGCGCGGCGCTTCGGCACGCGGGGGGTGGGGGTGGACCTGGACCCGGTGCGGGTGGAGGAAGCCACCGCCAACGCGCGCAGGGCCAGGGTGCAGGACCGGGTGCGCTTTCGCCAGCAGGACCTGTTCAGGACCGACCTCCGCGCGGCGAGCATCGTCACCCTGTACCTCCTCCCCCGCGTCAACCTGGAGCTCCGGCCGAAGCTGTTCGAGCAGCTGCGCCCCGGCACCCGGGTGGTGTCGCACGCCTTCACCATGGGCGACTGGGAGCCGGACAGCATCGTGGAGGTGAAGGTGAACCAGGGCCTCGGCCGCGCGATGGTGTACGCCTGGACCATCCCGGCAAAGGTGGCGGGGAGGTGGACGCTCACCACCCCGGAGGGCCGCCGCGTCCCGCTGCGGCTCCAGCAGCGCTACCAGCGCTTCACCGGGCCGGGGGGCGTCAGCGGCCGCCTGACGGGGGACCGGATCGACTTCACCCTGACGGAACGTGTGAACGGGAGGGCGGTGACCCGCCGCTTCTCCGGCCGGGTCACAGGCGACGGGATG
>DASVSA010000006.1:0-24921 GCA_036388335.1 Longimicrobium sp.
GAACACCATCGCGCCCCGGTTGGGCTCACCGCTCAGCAGCATCCCCGCGTACAGCAGGGTGAGGAAGCCCAGGAAAGCGGCACCCATCCACTTGAGAGTCCCCATCGTCCCGTCATCTCCTGTCCCACGTTGGCTCCGGCAGCGCGCTCGCGCCACGGAAGGTGTCGACAACCTCCGCGGCGGGCAAGCACCTTCACCCACACCTCCGCGGCCACTCGCCGGGCCTACGATCCGCATCATCGCCTGGACACGGAAGATGCGCCTCCTCTTCCAGCGGTTTGGGAGAGGAGGCTGGGAGGTGAGGGCTACCGGCGCGCGAGCGGAACCCTGACCCCCGCCCCGCCCATCCGCGAAGCGCGGTAGATGACGGGCGATGCATCGCCCACTCGTACCGCGACCGACTGCACGGAGGGCGGCAGGACGATGACGTACTCGGCCGCGGAGCCGGGCGCGTTGCCGATGCGCAGGCCGGAGGGGAGGACGAGGAGGTCCGCGGAGCCGGTGCCGGGCACCACCTGCGCCGTGGCGGCGGACGAGGAGCCGGCGCGCAGCAGCAGGGTGCCGGCTCGCTGGGGATGCTGGATGTGCAGCGCGAACGCGGGGCCCGCCACGTCGAAGCGCACGTACGCGGACGGCGCCGCGGCGGACGCGGGCGCGGCCGGACCGGGCCGGGGCGCCGGGGCGGGCTTCGCCTGGACGCCCGCGAGCGCGGACCACCGCCCGGAGAGCCATGCGCGCGCCGGAGTGGCCAGCGCCGCGGCGCCCACCACGGCCAGGAGCACCGCCGCCGCGCGCAGCCAGCCCGGCACCGCGCGGCGCAGGGGGATGACCTTCGCGCCGCGCGAGGGCAGGGGGAAGTCGGTGCGGGCGAGCACCTCCTCCAGGCGCCGCATGCGGCGGCGGAGCAGGTCCAGCTCGGCGCGGCAGGCGGCGCAGGCGCTCACGTGCGCGTCGGCGGCGGCGTGGGCGGCGGGGTCCAGGGCGCCGTCCATCAGCCCCAGGAGGGCCGCTTCGTCCGGGTGGGTGGTCATCTCTCCTCCTCCTCCTCGTCCAAGCGAAGCTGCACGGCGAGCTTGCGAAGCGCCCGCACGATCATCGTTCCCACCGACGGCACCGTCGTCCCCACCACCTCCGCGATCTCGCGGTGGCTGAACCCCTCCATCCTCATCAGCAGGATGGAGCGGTCCTTTTCCGGGATGCCGGCCAGCGCGCGGCGCACCCTCACCCGCTCCGCCTGGCGCTCGGCGGCCTCGTCCGGCGCGTCGGGCGGATCGGCCAGGGGGGCGCGGCCCGGCGCGGCTTCCAGGATGCGACGGCGCCGGTCGCGCGTGCGCTGCGCCAGGCGGGCCGCGTTGATCCCCACGCGAAAGAGCCACGCCCGCGTCTCCCCCGGCGCCGGGGGGCGCTCCACCAGGCGGACGAACGCCTCCTGGGCCGCGTCTTCCGCCGCGTCCGGGTCGCCGGTGAGGCGGGCCAGGTAGCGGAAGAGCGACGGGTGGTGCTCGGCGAAGAGGCGCGCGGCGTCCATCCCAGCTACAGGCTCACCCGCACGCCCGCCACGGGGATGCGCGGAAGCCCGCTGCTCCACACGTCGTCGGTGCACCCCGGCTCGCCCTCCACCGGCCGCCCGAATCCGCAGCCGGCGTACGACACGCTGTGGTTGTAGCGCGCGGGGTTGTCGCGGTCCAGCGCGTTGCGCAGCTGAGCGAACGCCGTCACCCGCAGGGGCCCGAAGGCGCGGGTCCAGTCCGCCGCCAGGTCCAGGCTGGCATACGGCGCCGCGCGCACGGAGCCCGGCTCCCCCGCCCGCGGAAGCTCCGCCCACTGGCAGCCCGCCACCACCACGGAGCAGGTGGCGATCCCGGCGAAGAAGCGGTTGGACGCCCCGCCGGTGGAGGCGGTCAGCGCCCCTCCCAGGTGAAAGCCGCGCCCCAGCGACGCGCGCGCGGCCACGTCCACCGAGTGCCGCTGGTCCGCGCCCGAGGCGTACTCCACGCCCTCCGCGCGGGTGGTGGACGAGCCCCACGAGTACGACGCCGACCCCGTCCAGCGCCCCGCCAGCCTGCGCACCGAGAGCTCCACGCCCTCGGCCTCCATCGTCCCCTCCACGAAGTCCGGCCGCCCCAGCACGGGCCCGGGGCGCGGGTCCATCACCGCCGCGCCGGCCGAGCGCCGCTCGTACAGGGTGGCCGCGGCGAGCCACGCCGTGCCCAGCCACGCCTCGCCCCCCAGCGTCACCACGTCCGAGCGCAGGGCGGGCACCCCGCGGCCGGCCAGGAGCCAGCTGTGCTGGGTGAAGGCCTGCGCGCCCAGCTCCGGCCCCGCCTGCAGGTACTGCCAGCTCCGCCCCGCCGCCGCCGAGAGGGTGGCCCGCGGCGTGGCCTGGAAGCGCGCGGCGGCGCGCGGGGCCCAGCGCAGCGCCTCGCCTCGCGGCACGCGGCTCCCCGCGTCCACCCGCAGCGCGCCCTCCAGCGCCAGGCGCGGGAGCGGCGTCCAGCGCCCCTCGCCCCACACCGAGCCGTACGCGAGCCCGTCGTCGCGCCGCTCGGCCGCGGGGGGTAGGTGAAGGTCGCGCGGCAGCAGGGGCGGGCCGTCGTAGTGGACGCCCTGCCTCACCAGCGACGCGCCCGCCCGCCAGGGAGCCGCGCCCGCCCGGGCCCCCACGCGCCCCTCCAGCACCGCGTAGCGCACCTGGCTCCGCGCGGAGAAGAGGGTGGGCCAGGAGAACAGGCTCCCCGCCGGGATGGTATCCCTCGGCGTGCGCCGCACCTCGGCGTCGAAGCGGCTCCCGCCGGCCGTGAGCTCCGCGGGGAACCCGCCGGGGCGGGCGCGCAGGGTCACGCGCGCGGCGCCACTCCCCCAGCGCGGCGGCTCGCCCCCGGCCCAGTCGGTGTCCGGCCCCGTGTCCACCAGGTCGCGCTGCGCCAGCGCGCTGGCCTCCAGCGTGGCGCCCCCGCCCAGCCGCACGTCCACGCGCGTGGCAAGGTCGGCGAAGCGGTCGGTGGCCCACACGTCCTGCGGGCGCGTGCGCTCCTCGATGCGGGGGAGGAGCCATCCGCCGAAGCCCGCGCGCGCCGCCGCCATCCACGCCACCCGCCCCGCCGCGCCGTCGGCGGCCACCCGCGCGCTCACCAGCGACGCCTCGGCCGACGCGGTGGGGCGCGCCCGGCCCCGGCGCGAGCCCAGCTCCAGGGTGGCCGCCGCGCCCCCGGCCGAGTAGACCGGCTGCACGCCCGGGTGGAAGAGCACCGAGCCCACCGCGTCCGTGTTGACGCCGGAGAAGATCCCCAGCGAGTGCACCGGGTTGTAGAGCGGCATCCCGTCCCAGTACACGCGGGTATGGTCCCAGGGGGCGCCGCGCGTCCACACCTCGGCGCTGTAGTCGTCGCGGGCGGCCACGCCGGGAAGGCGCTGGATGGCGCGCAGCAGGTCCGCTTCGGCCAGCGTGACTCCTTCCTCCACGTCCGCCCCCGTCACGGCGCGCACGTCGGGCGCGAGATGGGCGCGCTGCCTCGCCCGCTCCACCTCCACGCGCGCGTCGCCAGACGCGTCCTCGTCCGCGCCGCGCCGGCCGAAGGGGTTGGCGGCCGCCGCCCGCGCGCCGCCCAGGGCGCGGATGGGCTCCAGCGCCACCGGCTGCACCAGGAGCCCCACCGACAGCTGCGGCGCGGCTCCCCCGCGCAGCACCACCTCCACCGAGGCCGCCCGGTACCCCAGCCTGTGGACGCGCACGCGGTAGTCGCCATCCTCCACCCCGGTGAAGCGGTAGCGCCCCGCCGCGTCGGTGCGCGTGGTGCGCGGCGGCGCCCCACCGCCGCGGGGCTCCAGCGCCACGCCGGCGTCGGCCAGCGGCTGCGCCCCATCCGCATCCACCACCGTGCCGGACACGGACCCGCCCGCGGGCACCTGCCCCGCCGCGGGCGATGCCACCAGCGCGGCGCAGAGGACCAGGCATCGTACGAAAGAAGAAAGCTTCACCGGGTGCCGATCGAAGTCGTGGAGGAGCGCCCTCTGGTATGGAATGCGCCGCGAACGCACGGTATGACGGCGGGTCTCACGCGGAGAGTGCTTCGTCAGGGTGTGGCGCGGGTGCGGCTGAGGAAGTAGGCTTCGCGCTCCCAGGGGCGCGCGTCGTAGGGGATCGCCGCGCCCACCGCGAACTGGGCGGCGACGTTGACGCCGAAGTCCACGTAGCGGTGGATGGCGCGCACGGCGGGGGAGCGCCCGGCGATCCACTCCTCGGCGGGCGCGGCCCACAGGAGGAAGCCCTGGTCGTACTGCACCGTGTGCACGCGCTCGTGCGCCGCGATGCGGTCCACCTGCAGCGTGTCGATCTCGCCGGAAGTGCTCGGGTACACCACGGTCATCACGCCGCCCGCCTGCTCCCCGCGCAGCTGTCCGGTCGCGGGGCCCGTGCGGCGGAAGACGATGGCGGACGAGGCGAGGCTCTCCCCCGCGCGGAAGCGGGCCCCGGGGCGGGTGGCGGCGTAGGCGGCGGCTACCGTGGCCGCGGCGTCCAGCTTCACCCGCACGGGTGAGCTCCCGCGCGGCTCCAGGTACACGTGAAGGGGGCCGACGGGGAGCATCACCCGGGAGAGCATCCCCCGCCCCGCGCCGGCGTTGTACACCACGGACGAGCCCACGGCCGCCAGCGGACGCCCCAGTGCCCCGGCGCCGTCGAACGGCTCGGCGGCGATGCGCTTCCCCGCGTACACCAGCGCGCCGCCGGCGGCCCCGCGCACGAAGCCGGCCTGCGGCGACCCGCCGCGCGCCCACGCCCGCACGCCGGCCGTGACGCCGCCCAGCAGCGCGTTGACGCCCAGCGTGACCACCTCCCCGCCCGTCCGCGGGGCGTCATCGTCGTCGCAGCCGGGGCACTGGGCGCGGGCCGCGGCGGGCCACGCGAGGACGAGCAGCAGGGCGCAGAGCTTCTTCAGTCGCACGTCGTCTCACGGGTACGAGTCATAAACCATCCGGCTGGCGAATTTCATTGGTGACGGGCGGAGAGGCCGGTGCACCGGCCCCGCGCCGGACGTGGCATCGCGCGCTGCCTTCCCATCCACGCCTCCACACACGGAACCGACCATGCGCAGGATCCTCACACTGGCCGCCCTGCTCGCCCTCTCCGGCTGCGACCGCGCCATCACCGAGCCGTACGGGCCCTTCACCGGCACCTGGCGCTACCGGGCCACGGGCTTCCAGTACTGGGCCACCTCCCCCGACGTCACGTGCTCGATAGAGCTCGTCTTCAAGGTCCGCCAGGAAGGCAACACCCTGGAGGGCGCGCAGACGGAGCCGGCGGCGTTCTTCTGCACCAGCGCGGACGGGCGCGTGTCGGAGCTCGGGCCGCAGTACGGCGTCATCCGCGGCGAGGTGCAGGACGGCCGCGTGCACTTCTCCAACGCGGGCGGATGGCACAGCTTCGGCGAGCTGGGGCCGGACCGGGTGGAGGGGTACCTGGAGAGCTACGGCGGCTTCGCGGACCAGCCGATGCAGACGGTGCGCAGCGGCTCGTTCGTAGCGGAGCGTATCTCGGACGAGGGATTCTACGGGCCGCGGGCCTGAACCACACAATGCGCAAGCCGCGCCGCTTATGACGGGGCGCGGGAATCCGCCAGGAGGCACGGCGGCACGGAGATGACTTCCGTGCCGCCGTGCCTCTTTGCGAGACCTGCGTACCGGGCGGTTGAAACCGCTGCAACGGCTACACGAAGTCCCCCTCCGGGGACTACAGAGTTGCTGTCCGGGCCGAAGGCCCAGTCCCCGCAGGGGGACTTCGTGTGGTTGTTGCCGCGAATTCCATATCATCCGCCCGCAACGGCACGAGCGGAAGGTCTGCGCGGCCATGGGAAGTCATAAACGGGCGGGCTGGCGAATTTCATTGGTGAGGGACGGAGAACGGCCGGTGCACCGGCCCCCGGACCTGGCATCGCGCGCTGCCTCCCCATCCACGCCTCCACCCGGAACCGACTCATGCGCAGGATTCTCACACTGGCCGCCCTGCTCGCCCTCACCGGCTGCGACCGCGCCATCACCGAGCCGCACGGCCCTCTCACCGGAACCTGGCGCTACCAGGCGACGGGCTTCCAGCAGTGGGGCAGCAAGGACACCTGCTCGATGGACGTGGTCATCAAGATCCGGCAGGTAGGCAACTCCATCGAGGGACGGCAGACGGCGGACGCACCCGTTATCTGCGCCGGACCCGACGGCCGCGTCACGCGGGAGCACGTGGCATGGAACGGTGTCATCGGCGGCGAGGTCCAGGACGGCCGCGTCCACCTCTCCAACGCGGGCAGCTGGCACAGCTTCGGCGCGGTGGAAGCCGACCGCGTGGAGGGCTACCTGGAGAGCTACGGTGCCTTTGACAATGGGCCGATCCAGGCGCAACGCAGCGGTTCCTTCGTGATGGAGCGCATCTCGGACGAAGGGTACCACGGCCCCGAAGCCTGACGCGCCACCCGGGCCGCCCGCTGCCGCGGCCGGCAGTACCAGGGGAGCCCCGCCGGGCTCCCCTTCGTGTTTCCCATGGGTCCGATGACCCGGGTCATTCGTCCGATGTAGGCCGCCGCCTCCGCCGGTACCTTGCATCCACGATCCGCGCGGCACCTGAAACGCCCCGCGACGCCGGCCGTACGGCGTTGCAGGCGGGGCCCAGGGGGCGCCGCCCGCGGACGGCGGCGGGGAGAATCCTCCCCGCGGCCCGCAACGACCGACGGAGACACGACCATGCCTTCCAAGCTTCGCCTTATCTCGATCGCCTTCCTCGTGGGCCTCGCGCTCCCCAGCACCGCCATCGCGCAGCAGGGGCCCATGGAGCTCGTCGTCAACATCCCCGCCGGGCGCCTGGACGTGATGCAGGGTGGCGAGCGAGTCCGCTCGTACCCGGTGTCGGTGGGCCGCTCGCGCTACGCCACCCCCACCGGCTCCACGGCGCTGCGCCGGATGGTGTGGAACCCGTCGTGGACGCCGCCGCCCAACGCCGCGTGGGCGCGCCGCGAGAAGCACACCGGCCCCGGCTGGGGCAACCCGATGGGGCGCGTGAAGATCCACCTCTTCGGCGACTACTACGTGCACGGCACGCCGGCGGGCAACGAGCGGCTGCTGGGCAACCCGGCCTCGCACGGGTGCATCCGCATGAGGAACCAGGACGTGATGGAGCTGGCCCGGATGATCCTTGACGCCGACGGGTCGCCGGTGCCCGGGGCCACGCTGGACCGCCTGGCGGCCAACCCGCGCCAGACGAGGGAGATCGGCCTCTCGGGCCGCGTGCGCGCCCGCATCGAGTACCGCCTCACCGAGGTCGCCGCGGACTCCGTGACGCTCCACCCGGACGTGTACTCCCGCGCCGCCGGCTCGTACGCGGCCCACGTGGGCGACGAGCTGCGCCGCGCGGGGACCGATCCTTCCGCCATCCTGGACCGTCTCGGGAGCTCGCGCCCGGCCACGCCGCTGAGCATCCCGCTCGCCGAGGCCCCCGTGACCGGCGGCTCCAGCCGCTAGTAATCTCACACAGAGACACAGAGGCACGGAGATCACTTCGTCTCTGTGCCTCTGTGTGAGCCCCCCGCTACCCGGCCTCTGATGCCCCGTCGCACGCTGCTCCTCGTCGTCGCGCTTCTCCTGGGCGCATCCCACGCGCACGCGCAGCAGGCGCCCGGCCCCAGGCGGCCGGACGTCATGCCGCGCGCGGCCGTGCTCGGGGCGCCAGATCGATCCGCCATCGGGGCACCGATCCCGCTGCACCTGGATGCCGCGGCCCGGCGTCCGTCGTGGAAGTATCCGCTGGTGGGTGCGGCGCTTGGAGTCGTGGCCGGGATCGGGTACGGCGCGTACCTTCACAGCCGCATCGAGCCGGGCAACACCCTGTCGGGGCCGCCCGCGTACTTCATGACCGTGCCGCTGGGAGCCATCGGGGGGCTCGTTCTCGGGATGATCGGGAACTCGGTTCATCCCTCCGACGCCCGGTGACCACGAACAACCTGAGACGGAGATGCCCACACCCTTCGAGAATGCCCAGCTCAACCTGAAGCTGTACGAGCTGCGGCGGGAGCCCGTGCTGCGGGCTGCGCGCGCGTGGTTCATGAACGAGTTCAACCCGGAGAGCTTCCAGGAGCTCGTCGCGCTGGCCAGCGGGGAGCACAACCCATCCTTCCGGATGGTGCTCGGCTACTGGGACATGGCGGCGTCGCTGGTGGTGAACGGCGCCATCGACGCAGCCTCGTTCCTCGACGCGCACGGAGAGATCTTCGCGGCCTTCAGCAAGATCCACCCGTTCCTGCACGAGCTCCGCGCCGCGACCGGCGAGAGCGGGTTCTGCGGGCACGTGGAGGCCGTCGTCCTCTCCGCCCCGGACGCGGAGGAGATCCTGGCCCGCCGCCGCGCCGCCACCCTCGCGGCTGCCCGCGCCCGCCAGGCGGAATAGACACGGAGGCACCGAGATCTTCTCTCTGTGCCTCCGTGTCTCCGTGTGAGCCCCGCCGTTCACCTCTCCAGGTCCTCCTCCTCCGCCCCGACCTCCGGCCGCCGGTAGCGGAAGTACCGCACGGCGCTCAGCCCCAGCCCGCAGAACGACGCCCAGGCCAGCCCCGTCGCGTACCCGCCCAGCACGTCCGACGGCCAGTGCACCCCCAGGTACATCCGCGACCACCCCACGAGCCCCACGATGAGCACCGCGGCCCCCACGGTGAGCCAGCGCAGGCCGCGCTGCGGGAGGAGGCGCGACACCAGGTACGCCAGCGTGGCGTACCCCACCATGGCCGTGATCGAGTGGCCGGAGGGGAAGGAAGCCTGGAAGGCGTGAGGCGTGCGCCACTCGAAGAGGTCGGGGCGCGGGCGGTTGAAGCTGGCCTTGAGGAAGCTGCTCAGGATCCACGACCCCCCCAGCGCCACCCAGAGCAGGACGGCCGAGTAGCGGTGCCGGCTCCCCCACAGGTAAATCCCCGCCAGCGCGCACACGAGCCCCACCACCACGCCGGACCCCAGCGCCGTCACGTTCAGCGCGAAATCGTCGAGCCTTGCGTTGCCGCGCTCGTGGAGCCACAGGAGGACGGCGCGGTCGACGGCCTCCGTCTCCCCCTCCGTCACGGCGTCGGCCAGGGCGGCGAACCCGGCCACGCCGGCCAGCAGCGCCGCGAAGCCCAGCAGGAGGAAGGTGCCCACCGCCGCGTGGAAGCCGCCCACCACGCGGGCGATGGCGCGCAGCAGGGGGCGCAGTACGCCGCGCTCCACGTGGTGCGCGGTATGCGGCTCGTCGCGATGAGTAGTCATGGCCGCGCCCGCGCGCAGAAACCATTCCCCGCCCTTGCGCGGCCCCCGGAGCCGCTACACGTTCCCGCCCCATGATCCGATTCGCAGACGTGGTGAAAGAGTTCGCGGGGCCGCTGGCGCGCGCGCGCGGCGGCAAGGTTCGCGCGCTGGACGGCGTGACGCTGGAGGTGCCCCCCGGCACGGCGCTGGGCATCGTGGGCCCCAACGGCGCGGGAAAGAGCACGCTCATCCGCCTCCTCCTGGGCTACATCCGCCCCACGCGCGGGCGGGTGGAGGTGCACGGGATGGCGCCGCGCGGCTACGTGGAGCGCTTCGGCGTGGCGTACGTGAGCGAGCTGGTGGCCATCCCCCCCTCGTGGACCGCGCGCAGCGCGCTGGACGCGTACGCGGCCCTCAGCGAGGTGGACCAACCCCGCGCCCGCGTGGGCGAGGTGATGGAGCGGATGGAGATCACCGGGGTGGCGGACCGGCGGGTGGGCTACCTGTCCAAGGGGAACCTGCAGCGGCTGGCCATGGCACAGGCGCTGCTGGCTCCGCGCCGCGTGATGGTGCTGGACGAGCCCACCAGCGGCCTGGACCCCGAGTGGATCGCCCGCCTGCGCACCGTGGTGGCCGAGTGGCGCGCCGAAGACCCCGAACGCATCGTGCTGATCGCCTCGCACAACCTGGACGAGCTGGAGCGCACCGCGGACCGCGTGGCGGTGCTGGCGGCCGGGCGCGTGCGCGAGGTGCTTGAGCTGCGGGCCATCGAGGGAGTTCATCCCCCCTACCGCCTGGAGGTGGAGGACACCCCGGGGGCCCCCGCCGCGGTGGGCCAGGTCTTCCCCGGCGCGCTGCCGGAGGAGGGCGCCCCCTGGGCCTTCCGGCTGGAGCCGGCGGAGCCGCGCAAGCTGAGCGCGGGGCTGGCGGGGCTGCTGGCGCGTGGCGTGGTGGTGCGGGCGCTGGTGCCGCAGCGGGTGCGCCTGGAAGAGCGGGTGCGGCGCGGAGGCGAGCAGTGATCGCCGTCCTGCTGCGCCAGCTCCGCTGGCGGGTGGCGCTGCTGGCCGTGGCCGCGCTCCTCTTCTACCTCGGCGACCCGGCGCTGCACGACCACGCCGGCGAGGCCGTCAGCGACATCGAGGAGCTGCTGGAGCCGTACGGCATCTCCTTCACCATCGCCAACCTGGCCACCATCGGCATGGTGGTGATGCTGGCGGGCTTCATCGCCACCGACCGGCGGCGGGGGTACTACCGCCTCGCCTTCTCGCACCCCACGCGCCCGCTGGCCTTCTACGCGCTGCGCTGGGCCCTCTCGCTGGCCGTGGCGATGGCCGTGGCGGCGGCGTTCTGGCTCCTCGCCCAGCTCATGGCCTGGGGGACGGTGAAGGTGGGCCCCGCCTTCCTCCTCCAGGGCTTCCTCCTGGCGGTGGTGTACGGCGGGCTCACCGCCTTCTTCTCCGCCCTCCTCCCCCGCGGCGACGGCTTCGCGGCGGTCATCGCCTTCTTCCTCACCGACTTCTGGCTCAACCTCCTCCAGAGCTCGCCGGTGCAGCCCTTCACCCCCGGCATCCGCGCCGCGATCTCCTTCGTCCTCCCGCCCCACTCCGCGGTGAGCGACGTCTACAACGCCCTCCTCAGCGGGGGGATGGCCTGGGGCGCCGCGGTGTACGCGCTGGGCTACGGCCTCTTCTGGCTGATCGTGGCCGGTCTCCTGGTGAGATACCGCGAGTGGCCGTAAAAAACGGAGGCACGGAGATGACTTCATCCCTGTGCCTCCGTGCCCGTGTGCGCGCCGTTGCGGGCGACTGAAGCCGCTGCAACAACTGCGCGAAGTCCCCCTGCGGGGACTGTATGGTTCCAGCTGATCCTGAAGATCCAGTCCGCGGAGGCGGACTTTGGGCGGTTGTCGCCGCGGTTTCGACCGCCCGGCTGGGATGCCGGCTCCGTCGCCGATCTCCGGGATTCACCCGGATCAATGGAGCCACAGAGGCACAGCGGTCGACTTCATCTCCGTGTCTCCGTGTGAGACCTCAACCGATCAGGGGCCGCACGGCCACCGGCGCGGGGAGCAGGCCGGAGACGTAGGCCCCGCGCCGCGCCAGCCGCCATCGCTGCACCGCGACCGCGGCGCCCATGAGGTCGAAGGCGATGCGGTAGACCTGCATGGAGGCGGCGGATGGGCTCCAGCCGCCGTTCACGTGGCTCGCCATCCACGCGAACCAGAGGGCGTTGAGCGGAAGGGGGACGGCGTAGGCCACCAGCGCCACGATCAGCAGGCGGTCCACCACGTCCGCCATCATGCACGCCGCCACGGCGAAGGCCAGCAGGAGGAGCCCGATGGCGTCCAGCACCGCCACGCGCCGGAAGTGCGGGGCGAAATCCAGGCTCCCCTCCAGCCAGCCCAGCAGCGAGCCGACCGCGCAGGCACCCAGCAGCGCCAGCGCGGGGGTCCATCCGCGGTCCACGCGCAGCCGGCGCGGGGCAAGGGCGCTGGCCAGCAGGAGCAAGGCGAGCGCGAAGAGCACGGCCTCGCGCCCGTGGTTCCAGGCGGGCGCCCAGCGCATGTAGCCATTCCACGCGCGCGAGCCCTCGCCATGGAAGATGGCGAGGGCTCCGTGGACGTTCTGGAGCGACGCGCTCACCCCGATGAGGAGCAGGGCGAGGCCGGTGGTGCGCCAGGTGCGCCGGTAGCGCTGGGGGAAGCCGCCCTCGTGCCGGACGGCGGCCAGCGCCGCCCCGCCGAAGCCCACGATGATGAGCGCGGCGAGGCCCTGCAGGTAGATCGTGACCGGCAAACGGAGCTCAGCCGGTCAGCAGCGCGGGCCGCCGCGGGCCGTCGCCGATCAGCCCCGGAACGAACACGCCACGCCGTGCCAGGACGTAGCGGCGAACCGCGAGCCCCGCCGCCACGGCGCCCAGCACCGTCCGGTACGCCTGCATCTGCCATGGAGCGGGCGTCCAGCCGACTCCCCATCCGGCCAGGGCGATCATCCAGATGATGTTGAGCGCCACGTTGAAGGTGTAAGTACCCAGCGCGTACCACAGCAGCCGGTCCACCGCCTCCGTCACCAGCGCGGCGAACAGGCAGCTCAGCAGGATGACCAGCTCCACGGCGTCGAGCACGGCCACGGCCGAGAAGTGATACTGCTCCCGCAGGGAGCCCTCGTGCCACCCGTACAGCGCTCCCAGCACGGACATCACCAGCAGGCTGGCGATCAGGAAAGGGCGAAGCCCGTTGTTCGCCGTCCGCCTGCGGGCGATCAGCACGGCGACGCCCGCGCAGTACCCCAGCACCAGGAAGGTGCGGCTGTGGTTGGCGACGGGCGCCCAGCGCAGGTACTGCACGTACACGTAGGAACCGGGCCCGCCAAAGTACGCGGGGAAGCTGAAGGCGTGCTGTACGGCGCTGCACAGGGCGAACAGCGTGAAGGTCCACCCGGTGAGGTACCAGGCCAGGCGGTTGGACTGCCATGCGCTGCCCATCCTCCGGGCGGCCGCGAGCGCAGCCGCCCCGTACACCAGGTACAGCGCGGCTACCACCGACTGGAGGATGAGCGTGCGCATCGCCGGTTCTCGCTCAGCAGGCCGGCGGGCAGGTCGACGCGTTGTTCGTGGCGCTGGTGGTGCCGCCATCCGCCGCCTGGAACGCCGTGACGCCGCCGCTTTCCACTTCGCCGGTCGGGGTGACGGCCACGTCCTCGACCTGGTGGGCGCCCTTGAGCACCTTGTAGTGCTTGCCGTTGCCCTTGGGATCGGCGACGCGCTTCCTGGTCTTCACGTCGATCTTCCCCACCGGACCGCGGTAGGTGGGGGGCAGCATGGGCTGGTCGTCGATCTCGATCTCCACGTCCAGCGCGTCAGGGCCACCCTGGATGGTGAGAGTGCTCACCGCGTTGGGCCCCACGCCGCCGGGAACCCGGTAGACACCTTCCTGCTCGTAGACCAGGATGGCCGGGCCGTTCTTGGGGGTGTACGTGACGCGGCTCGCGAAGCCCATGTAGAAGGTGAACGACATCGGCACTCCATCCACTTCGATGGTGCGGGTCGTGTAGCCTTCCAGCGGGGTGGCGGGACGCGGAGCGAGGGTAAGGTCAGCCATGGAATACCTCGACGAACGGGGGGGTGGGTACAGCGGGCATCCGAAAGTGTTCTGGGTAGACGAAAAAAACAAGGTGCCCGCTCTTTTCTTCGTAATCCTTTGCTAATGAGGCACTTGCGACGAGCACGGCCCAGAGTGCGCCCGGAGGCGGCGCCATGAAAATGGACGATTAGGGACGCTCGCGCCCCACATCGTACCACGAATGCCCCAATCAAAGCGTGCCAAGCGGTGTATGTAACGCTTATGTTGTCTCCCGAACTCTGCTTTTCCTGTTTCGCCGCACACGCAAGAATGAACTTTTTCGGCTCCACCCCGCCGCGCGGGGTCGTGTTCGCGCTTCTCCTGGCCGGCGCCTGCGCCCCGGCCATGCAGGCTCCCGCGACCGGCACGCCGCAGGCCGCCAAGCGCCTGCGGATCGTCCACACCAACGACGTACACGGGCGCATCCTCCCGCAGCCGCCGCGCTCCAGCGACCGGCGCTCGGTGGGAGGGGCGGCGGTGCTCGCGGCGCACTTCGACAGCGCCGCGGCGCGCTTCGACGGCGCCACCATCTTCCTCTCGGCGGGCGACGACCTGCAGGGGACGGCCATCTCCAACCTGAGCTGGGGCCGGGCCACCATCGCCACCTTCAACGCGATGGGGTACGACGTCGCCGCGATGGGGAACCACGAGTTCGACTGGGGGCAGGACACGCTGCGGGCCCGCGTGCTGGAGAGCCGCTTTCCCTGGCTGGCGGCCAACCTGTTCGTGGCCGGCACCGACCGGCACCCGGAGTGGGTGCGCCCCTACGCCATGATCGAGCGCCGAGGCGTGCGGGTGGCGGTGGTGGGGATCGCCCTTCCGGGCACGCGCGAGGTGGTGGTGGCGCAGCGGGTAGAGGGGCTGGACTTCCGCCCCGCCGCGCCCGCCATCGACCGCGCCGTGCGCGCCGCGCGGGCCGCGGGGGCGGACTTCGTGGTGGTGAGCATGCACATCGGCGCGCAGTGCCGCTTGCCCGGCACCGCGCCCGAGGAAGAGTCGCGCGAGTGCAGCGGCGAGATGCTGGACGCGGTGGGCGCCCTCACCGAGCCGGTGGACCTGGTGGTGGGCGGGCACACGCACGAGCGGGTGATGACCCGCGTGGGCGAGGTGCCGGTGGTGGAGGGGACGCCGTACTCCACCTCCTTCAGCGTCACGGACCTGGAGCGCAGCGGCGGGCGCACGCGCGTCACCTACCGCGCGGTGCGCACCCCCTTCGCGGACGAGGTCACTCCCGATACCGGCGTGGCCCGCGTGGTGGCCGAGTGGGACGCCGCCGTGCGCCCCCTCACGGAGCGCCCGGTGGTGTCGCTGGCCGAGACGCTCCCCAACCAGGGCACGGAGCGCGCGCTGGGCAACCTGCTGGCCGACGCCTTCCGGCGGGGCACGGGGGCGCAGGCCTCCATCATCAACAACGGGTCGATCCGCCGCGGGCTCCCGGGCGGCGCCGTCAACTACGGCGTCCTCTACGAGATGCAGCCCTTCCAGAACCCCATGTACCGGGTGGAGGTCACGGGCGCGCAGCTCCGCGCGGCGCTGGAGAACGCCGTCTCCAGCGGGCGGCCCACGGCCCACCTCTCGGGGCTGACGGTGGCGTACGACTCCACCGCGCCGTCCGGGCAGCGCATCCGCTCCGTGCGGCTGGACGACGGGCGCGAGGTGGGCGCCGCGGAGCGGGTGACGCTGGGGCTCTCGGAGTTCATGGCGCAGGGCGGCGACCGCTACACCTCGCTGGCCCAGGGGGCGCGCACCCCGCTCAACCGGGTGGACCTGGACCTCTTCATCGAGCACGTCCGCTCCCTGCCGCAGCCGGTGCGCGCGCCGGGCGTGGGGCGGTGGCGCGCGGTGCGCTGACGGTGCCGCGCGTGCTCCTGCTGGCGCTCGCCCTCGCCGCGTGCGGCGGCGGCGAGCCCGTGCAGCGCCCGCCAGCGCAGGAAGCGCGGGCGGAGCTGGCCCCCCGCGCCCCCGCCGACACCCTCCTGCTGGCCGAAGCGGTGAACCGCGGCGCCGCCCTCCCGCGGCTCACGGGGATGCTGGTGGCGCAGGACGGGCGTGTAGTGGCCGAGGGCTTCTGGCGCGGCGGCCGCGCGGACCGGCCCACCAACGTCAAGTCGGTGTCCAAGAGCGTGCTCTCCGCGCTGGTGGGCATCGCCATCGCGGAGGGGCGCCTGCGCGGGCCGGACCAGCCGCTGGCCGAGATCCTACCCGAACACTTCGGGGCGGGGACCGATCCGCGCAAGCGCTCCATCACCCTGGGGCACCTGGTGTCGATGAGGGCGGGGCTGGAGAGCACCTCGTTCCAGAACTACGGCGCATGGGTGGGGAGCCGCGACTGGGTGCGCGACGCCCTGCGCCGCCCGCTGGAGGCGGGGCCGGGGGAGCGGATGATCTACAGCACGGGGAACACGCACCTCCTCTCCGCCGCCCTCACGCGCGCCACGGGCACCAGCACCTGGGCGTACGCGGTGCGCGCGCTGGGCGAGCCGCTGGGCATCCGCATCCCCCGCTGGCAGCGCGATCCGCAGGGGATCTACTTCGGCGGCAACGACATGTACCTCACGCCGCGCGCCCTGCTGCGCTTCGGCGAGCTGTACCGCAACGGCGGCGTGCACGAGGGGAAGCAGATCGTCCCCCGCGCGTGGGTGGAGGCGTCCGCGCGCCCGCTGGGCACCTCGCGGTGGAGCGGCTTCGACTACGGCTACGGCTGGTGGACGAAGCGCTCGGGGGCCCACGACGTCTTCTTCGCCTGGGGCTACGGCGGGCAGTACGTCTTCGTGGTCCCCTCGCTCAAGCTCACCGCCGTGTTCACCTCCCTGTCCGAGGGCCCGCGCGAGCGCGACCACCTCCCCGCCATCCACGCCATCCTCGACGACCAGCTGATCCCGGGTGCCGAGGCGCGGCTGCAGGCCCGCTGAACTGCGGGCTCACACAGAGACACAGAGGCACGGAGAAGGACTTCGGGCCTGTCGCGGAGGTGCCGTGGGGCGCATCTTGAAGGCGCCCGCAGCCGTCCACCCAGAGCGAAGGAGATCCCTCGTGAGCACCGTCACCGCACCGGCCCTTCCGGACGCCGCGCGCGCCGAGGCGTTCCGCGCGCAGATGCGCAGTGGGGCCAAGACGCGCGCCTACTTCCTGGCCAAGCTCCCGCTGGCGTGGTTCGCGGGGCTGCGGGTGAAGCGGCTGGACGCGCATGGGTGCGAGGTGATGGTGCCGCGCGGGTGGCGGACTCAGAACCCCTTCCGCAGCACCTACTTCGCCGCGCAGGCGATGGCCGCCGAGCTGGCCACCGGCGCGCTGTGCATGGCCGCGGTGCAGGGCGCCGGCGTCCCTGTCTCCATGCTGGTGACGGAGATGAGGTCCACCTTCGGCAAGAAGGCCGTCTCCGACGCGGTCTTCACCTGCGAAGACGGCGACGCGGTGGCCGCCGCCGTGGCCGAGACGCTGCGCACCGGCGAGGGGACCACCGTGGAGGCCACCGCCGTGGGGCGGATGGCGGACGGCACCGAGGTTGCCACCTTCGTCTTCACCTGGTCTTTCAAGCGGAAGGGCTGATGGAAGCGCGAGCGAGTCCCGAGTCCTGAGTCCTGGGTGCTAAGCAACTGCAGTTCAGGACTCAGGACTTCGCACCGCGCTCTCCTCACGATCCACATGCATCCACAGGGTTGACCGGGCACGGCCGATGGGCCGCGTGGGGTCGTCCGATCGACGGGAGGTACGTATGGCACGGCGCCCCAACTATGGCTTCGAGAAGCGGCAGAAGGAGATGCTGAAGCAGCAGAAGAAGGACGAGAAGGAGGAGCGGAAGCGCGCGCGCAAGGCGGAAGAGCAGTCCGCCGAAGGCGACGCCCCGGCGGAGACGGACGACGCCGGCGGAGAAGGCTGAGGGTGGCGGCAAGCCCGGAGATCGACGCGGAGCTCCGCGCCCGCATCGCCGCGCTAAGCGACGAGGGGTGGGCGATCTGGGAGCGCTTCGACGTGGACGTGCGCCAGAACGACTGGCACCCCTTCGTCCCCGCGGACTACGAGCGCGTGCTGGAGGCGCTGGTGGCGCACCGGGGGCCCGGGCTGCGCTTCCTGGAGTGGGGGTCTGCCACGGGCGTCATCACCATCATGGCGGAGCTGCTGGGCTTCGAGGCGTACGGGGTGGAGCTGGACCCCGCGCTGGTGGAGGTGGCGCGCGAGCTGGCGGCCCGGTACGGGTCGGGGGCGCGCTTCGTGGCGGGAAGCTTCATCCCCGCCGGCTACCGCTACCGCCCGGCCGATGGCGACGGGCGGCTGGGCACCATCGGCCACGGCGCCTCCGCCTACCCCGAGCTCCGGCACCCGCTGGAGGACTTCGACGTGGTGTACGCCTACCCCTGGGGCGGCGAGGAGGGGATGATGGTGGACCTGATGCGGACGTACGGCGCCCGCGGCGCACGCCTGCTGCTGCACGGGAGCGACGGGGTGCGCGTCTACCGTGACGGACGTCCGGTGGCGTGATGTGATGCCCGCTCTGGCGCCACGAGCGAGGCACGGAGACGCGGAAAAGGCGCTTGGATTATCGCCCCGCGTCTCCGTGCCTCCGCACGCGCGCGCCACCGCCACGCGTGGTCTATACATAACCGGCAGAATGGTTTAGCTTAGGCGCCGACCAACGCGGCAATCGTCTTCCATGCGGGACCATGCATAAGAGTACCCACGGTTCGTCTTCTTATACGCGCGATCCGCGCCGGCTGAGCGTGCTGCGCCGCAGCGGGCTGCTCGATGCTCCCCCGGCGGACGCCCTGGACCGCTGGACGCGACTGGGCGCCAGGCTGCTGCGCACCCCCGTCTCGCTGGTGTCGCTGGTGGAGGCGGACCGGCAGTTCTTCGCGAGCCAGGTGGGCCTGGCCGAGCCCTGGGCCACCAGGCGGCAGACGCCGCTCACTCACTCGTTCTGCCAGCACGTGGTGGAGACCCGCGCGCCATTCGCGGTGCAGGACGCCAACAACGACAGCCGCGTGACCGGCAACCTGGCCATCCGCGACCTCGGGGTGGTGGGGTACCTCGGCGTGCCGCTGGAGGTGGGGGGCGAGGTGCTCGGCTCGCTGTGCGCCATCACCCCCGAGCCCCGCGCCTGGACCACCGAAGACGTGGAGGCGCTCGCCACGCTGGCGTTCGGCGTGGGCGCGGCGGTGGCGGAGCGGCTGCGGATGCAGGAGGTGCCCGCCACGCTGGACGAGCTGGGGAGCCAGTTCGGCGCGCTGGCCGAACCCGCCCGCCTGCGCCTGGTGGTCGCGCTGGGGAGCGGCGAGCGCACCGTGGGCGAGCTCGCCGAGGCCACCGCCGCCGCCCAGCCCAACACCTCGCGCCACCTGGCCGTGCTCCTGGCGCAGGGCATCGTGGCGCGCCGGCGCGAGGGGGTGCGCACGTTCTACCGTCTCGCCCCCGGCGTCCTCCAACGCCTGCGCGACGTCGTCTGGGCGCTGCTGGACCGGGCGGGCGCGGCGGATTGAAGGCTCACACGGAGATGGTGACGGCCAGAGAAGAACCGGAGTCTTCGCCGGTACAGGCGAGCGGGGCGTAGAAGCAGGAGGCGGGCACCAGCTCCAGGGGGGCGGCGGGGCGGAGGGCGTACACGGGGTGGCCGGGCTCCAGGAACTCGATGGAGAGGACCTCGTAGGGTACGGCCAGCTCGCCAACGTACGGGTGGTGGCCGGAGACCAGGCCGGCTTCCATACGGGCCAGGTAGCGCAGGTGGCCGGCGGCGATGGTCCTGGGGGCGTTCCCCACGCTCGCCCTCGTGCGGATGATGGCGGTGGCGCCGTCGTAGGTGGTCGCCGTCATCACGCCGTCCCTCACCTCCACCGTCGTGCACCCGGTGGCGGCGGGGATGCCGCGCTCGCGCACCTGGGTCCGCACGCGCTCGGACGAGTTGAGGTGGTGAGTGATGAAGCGCGCGGGAGTGGCGCCGTCGCGGGCGAAGTGGCCGGCCACGTCCAGGCCCAGGCAGGTGACCGAGTAGCCGCCCGGGCCGGCCGTCTGCTCCGCCACCACGTACTGGTTCATGTAGACCGCGTGGTTCTCCGCCGGCTTCAGCGCCGGCGGGAGCAGTCGCGCGCAGGCGTCGGGGTTGGCGGGGATCCAGCTCGTGCAGCTCATGCGGCTGTCGAGTACCAGCCGCCGTGAGGCGTGGGGGGTGCTCATCGGCATTCTCTGGGTGTGTTGTAGGGATTCGCTCCCATACTACCCAAAGTGTCGCATGCGGGTATGGGTCACCTGACCCCGCACGCAGCGGAGGCACGGATCTCTTCTCCGTGCCTCCGTGCCGTTTGTGTGGGTCCCGCCGTTCAGCCTCCGGGACCGCGCCCCAGCCGCCGGTGCGCCGCCGCGAACTCGCCCGCGGCCAGGGCGCCCACGATGGACACCTCCCCCGCCAGCGCCACCGCCGCGCAGATCTCCGCGAAGCGCCCCGCCTTCCCCGTACCCGCGCAGTCCAGGATCGCCAGGCACTCGCGCGCCGTGGGGAGGCGGGTGCCGCCGCCCACCGTGCCCACGATCAGGTTAGGGAGGGTGAGCGCCACGTACAGGTCGCCGTCGCGCACCTCCATGCGCAGCACGGCCAGGCTGGCCTCCGCCACGCACGCCACGTCCTGCCCGCACGCCAGGAAGAGCGCCGCGAGCGCGTTGGCCACGTGGCTGCTCGCGCCGGTTGCCCCCGCCTGCACGCCCCCCAGCAGCCCCATACGCCAGCAGTCGCACATGCGCTCGGGCGTAGTGCGGAGGCCGCGCACCACCAGCATCCGCGGCAGCAGCGCCTCGGCCGTCACCTTGCGGCCGCGCGGGTGGAGGAAGCGCGCGGCGGAGGCCTTCTTGTCGCCGGACAGGTTGGACTCCACGAACCAGTACTCCGGCTGCACGGGGGTCCGCTCCAGGATGTCGCGGCAGAGGGCGGCGGTGGAAAAGGTGACCATGTTCTGCCCCGCCGCGTCGCCGGTGCGGAAGTCGAACAGGAGGTACACGTGGTTCCCCTCCACGTACGCCCGCATCCCCGTGAGCCGCCCGTGCCGCGACTCGCGCGCGGCGATCTCGCGGAACTCCTCGTCCTGGTCCGTGGCCCACGCCGCGAAGTGCGCCGCCTCCGCCAGCGTGGCGAACGCGAAGGCGGGCGCCCGCTGCACCTGCTCCTCCGCCAGCATGCACACCACCCCGCCCGCGCGGGAGAGGAGGCGCGCGCCGCGGTCGTAGCTCGCCACCAGCGCCCCCTCGGAGGTGGCGAGCGGCACGAACACGTCCTCGCGAAGGTGGAGGCCGGACACGCGCAGCGGCCCGATGAGCCCCACGGGCACCTGCGCCATCCCGATGAAGTGCTCCACGTTGCCGCGCAGCTCCTCCGGGTCCGGCGCCCCGCCGCGCCCCTCCAGGTGCGGCACCTCCACCCCGCGCGCGCGCAGGAAGTCCAGGCGCCGCGCCTGCCCCGCGCGCGTCCAGTCCAGCGGCGCCGGCACGCGCGAGGGCACCGGCCTCTCCCGCGGCGGCACCGGCGCGAGCCGCGCCCAATCGTAAGGATCTCTATCCATCAAGCCCGGTCTCGGCGTCAGGTCAGGAAGCGCATCGGCCCTGCCCTTGCCGCACGCTCCGGGCCCAACGTCCACGGCCCCCCGTCCAGCGGCCTACTCAGCCGGCGCCACAGGGCTGCCGGTACCCGGCGGAACCGGGCTCTGCGGGTCGAACACGTCGAACGACTCCGAAAGGGCGGCGATGCTCAGTCGCCGGTCAGCCGAAGCGAAGTGGAAGCTCGCTTCCGCCGGGGTCTCGCTCCGAAATCCGATTCCCGTGGCGAGGTGGAGTGCGTCAAGCGCGCGCAGGCGGTGCGCGCGGGTAAGCGCCGCCGCTCGGCCCAGCACGACCTGCCGCGGCTTCACTAGGCTGTACGGGACCAGAGCCGACTCGAAGTCGTTACGAAGGCGGTCCCGGATTCCGTTCGCCTCCTCGTGACTGATCTCGCCGGCGCGGTCGCGCCGAGAGACAGCCGAGGCGACTTCCACGAACGCGAGACTGGACGTGGCAACATGAGCGCGTGGCGGTGCGGCCCGCGTGTCGCGCAGCACCTGGCGCACATCGTCCGGTCCCGTCTCCCAGAGGTACGCCTTCACCAGCACGCTGGCGTCGAAGTAGTAGTACCTCAATCGTAGTACTCGTCTCGTTCTTCGATGATCGCGTCGCTGAGGGAGGTGTTCGCCCGGATCGGCTCGGGGAGCGGGTCGTCGGGACCCACGTTCGCGAGCCTGAAGCTGTACCCGGCGGCGGTCAGCCTCTCCGCGAGCTCACGGAGCTCGGGGGACAGCTGGCTGAAGTCGCGCTTGCGCCGGTTCCTTCGGGTTCTGGACATGGCGGGGCTCCGGTTGAAACGTGCGGCCTCTACAACGAGATACCGCGCATCGGAGACCCGGTTCCCGGGCGATTGGAAGCCGTCAGCGGGCGCTCAACGGCTACGCCGCGTTGGCCGCTTTCAGTGCTTCGCGGGCGGCGCGATAGCCTTCTTCCAGGAAGAACTGGGTGCGGTTGAAGTCCCAGCCGCCCAGGTGGCCGATGCGGGGGCGGATGTAGACGACGGGAGGGCCCTGCCAGCCGTCGAGGCAGCGCTTGCGCTGCTCCTGGAGGTTGAGGGTGAGGACGCGCTCGTGGATGGCCACCATGCCGCGCTCGAAGTACTTCTCGGCGGGCGGGGTCATCTCCGAGCCCACGTCCACGGCGATGATGCGCTCGGCGCCCCACGCGGCGGCCTGGCGCACGGGGAGCACGTCCAGCACGCCGCCATCCACCAGGTAGTCGCCGCCGATGCGGGCGGGGGGGAAGTAGATGGGGATGGCGCACGAGGCGTAGACGGCGTCCGCGACCGGCACCTCGTCGTTGGCGCCGGTGCCGAACCACACCTCGGTCCCGGTGACGAGCGAGACGGCGTTGAGGCGCAGGGGGGTCTTGAGCTCGGAGAAGCTCTTGATGGGGAGGGTGCGCTCCAGGTAGCCGCGGAAGTGGGCACCATCGAACACCGCTTCCTCGCGCACCCCGCCAAAGAGCACGGCGCGGCGGTTGATGGAGACGATGTCGTCCTTGGTGAGCTTGCGCGCCAGGTCCGCCAGCTCGCGCCACCCCCACCCGCCCGCGAGCGAGGTGGCCATCAGCGACCCGATGCTGGTGCCCACGAAGGCGTCCACCTGCACGCCGGCCTCCTTCAGCGCCTTCCACACGCCGATGTGGGCCACCCCCTTCATCCCCCCGCCGCCCAGCACCAGCACGGTGCCCATGGGCCTGGAGGGCGCGATGTCGGTCTCTTTCGTTTCCACGGGCGGGTGCCTTCGGGTGGGGTGGGGCGCATGGTGCCGGTTTTCGCGGGAAGCGTGCCGGGACTACATCCAGGAACGCGCGAAGGAACGGCGATCTCACAAGAGGCACAGAGACACAGAGAGAGCGCTCAGCCCGGCACGAACTCCTCGCGGGCGGGGGTGAAGACGTCGATCAGCATCCCGGCCTCGCGGGCGACGACGCCGTGGATCACGTCCGGCTCCACGATGAAGCTTCCGCCGGGGCCGAGGACGCGGCGCTCGTCGCCGATCTGGACCTCGAAGGAGCCCTCCGCCACGTAGCTGGCCTGGCGGTGGGGGTGCTGATGCAGGGCGCCCACGGCACCCGCGGCGAAGCGCACGCGCACCATCATCAGCGCGGGGTCGTACACGAGCACCTGGCGCTCCACACCGGGGTCGGCGGGGTGCCAGGGGAGGGCGGCGGGATCGACGAAGGTGTGCGAGTACATGGGGATGCGTTGAGGTGGATGAACACGGGGACGCGTGTTCACAGGGCGTGCCGGAAGCCGGGCCGGGGCGCCACAACGGTGCCCCGGACGCATCTCTACTACCAGGGTAGTTGACAAATCCGGATCGGCTCGATCATACTACTACCGCGCTAGTTACACGGAGCCAGGGAGGCGCTCGATGGAGATCGTGCTCTACGACCGGGAGCTTGAGGTGATGCAGGTGCTGTGGGACCGGGGTCCGTCCACCGTGGCCGAGGTGAGGGACGCGATCCCGGACGAGATGGCCTACACCACCGTCCTGACCGTGCTGCGGCGCCTGGAGGAAAAGGGCTACGCCGGGCGCGAGGAAGAAGGACGCGCGCACCGCTACCGCGCGCGCGTGCACCGGCAGCAGGCCCGCGAGAGTGCCGTGGAACGGCTGCTGGGGCGGCTCTTCCAGGGCTCTCCCGAGCTCCTTCTCACGCACCTGGTCTCGGGCCGCAGGCTTTCGGAGGCGGAGCTGCGCCGCGTCCGTGACCTCGTGGACGGGCGGCTGGGGGAGGACTCGTGATCCTTCCCTGGATGCTGTACGCGGGTGCCGTCGCGCTGCTGCTGGCCGTGGCGGCGGAGTGCGCGGAAACGGTTGCCCGTGCGCGCGGCTGGCCCGTGCGCGGCGTGTGGATGGGCGCGCTGCTCGGCTCCGTGCTGCTCCCGGTGGCCGCGGCTCTCCTGCCGGCCGCGCCGTTCCGCTCCGCGGAAGTCGACGGCCCGGTGGCGCCCATCGCGGCGGAAGCGGCACGGCCCTCCGCGCTCCTGGCGCGCGCCGCGAACCCTTGGCTGCTCGGGGCCTGGGGGCTGGGCTCCGGGGTGGCCCTGGCGGCGATGGCAGCCTCGTACCTGCGGCTGCGCCGGCGCGGACGGGAGTGGAGCTTCCGCACGGTGGACGGGCACGGGATCTGGGCCTCGCGCGACGTGGGGCCGGCGGCGATCGGCCTGCGCCGGGGGCGCATCGTGGTGCCGGAGTGGGTGCTGGCGTGGGATGCCGGCCGGCGCGCGCTGGTGCTGGCGCACGAGGACGAGCACCTGCGCGCCCGCGATCCGGGGCTGCTGCTGGGTGCGCTGCTGCTGATCGCGGCGTTCCCCTGGAACCCGGGGCTCTGGTGGCAGTGGCGCCGCCTGCGCGAGGCCGTGGAGCTGGACTGCGACCTCCGGGTGCTGGCGCGGGGGGCGGACCCGGCCGCCTACGGCCGGGTGCTCGTGGAGGTGACGGAGCAGGGGCACTCCCACCGGCTCGCGGTGGCGGCCATTTCACGACCCAGCTCGTTCCTGGAAAGGAGAATCCGCACCATGCTGGAACCTCGCATACGGCGCTGGACGATCCGCGCCGCAGGCACCACCCTGCTCTCGGGTGTCCTCGTGCTGGCCGCCTGCCAGGTGGACCGCCCCCAACAGACCCTGGTCCCGGCGACCGGCACCACCTTCCCCACGCAGGGCGGCGCGGCGGCGCCGCGGGTGGCGGTGGCGGAAACGGGCGCCATCACCGGGATGGTGCTGGACGCTTCGGGGCGGCCGGTGGAGGGCGCGCGGGTGGAGGTCGCGAACTCGGGGGCGGTTTCGAGCCCGGACGGCAGCTTCAGGCTGATCCGAATCCCCGCGGGCGCACACACCCTGCGCGCCCTCGCGCCGGGCGGGCGCGGGAAGGCGCTCTCGCGGCGCGTGGAGGTGACGGCCGGGCAGACGACGACGGTGCGCATCGGCTTCTGAACGGCAGGTATCTCACACAGAGACACGGAGACACGGAGAG
>DASVSA010000007.1:0-4281 GCA_036388335.1 Longimicrobium sp.
ATCGGCGCCTCGGTGGACAAGGTGGTGGCGGTCAACGGCTAGATGCAGATCCGCCCGCGGATGCGCGTCACCCTCACCTGCGACCACCGCGTGATCGACGGGGCCACGGGCGCGGAGTTCCTGCGCACCTTCAAGAGCTTCCTCGAAGATCCGATGCTGATGATCTCGTAGGAACGGGGGCTCACACAGAGACACGGAGGCACAGAGACGACTTCATCTCTGTGCCTCCGTGTCTCTGTGTGATACAACCCTTTTCTTTCGATGGGCAAACGCTAGATTGGCGATTGCTGGCCCCTCCGCCCCAACTCCCAGACCGATGCTCCGAATCTCCTTCCTGGCAGCCGCCGGGCTCGCGCTCGCGCTCCCCCTCAACGCCCAGACGCCCATCCGCGCCGGGCAGACGGTGCGCGGCGAGCTCACCGCCACCGACCCCAAGGCGGACGACGACTCGCACTACGACGTCTACCTGTACCGCGGGCGACGTGGCGAGAACGTCACCTTCACCCTGCGCTCCACGGCGTTCGACGCCTTCCTGACGCTGGGGCGCATGTCCGGCGGCCAGTTCACGCAGATGGAGAGCGATGACGACGGCGCCGGCGGCACCGACGCGCGGCTGGTGGTGACGCTCCCCGAAGACGGCGAGTACGCGGTGCGCGCCAACACCCTGAGCGCGGGCGAGACGGGCGCCTACACTCTGGCCGCCACCGCGGGCGGCGCGCCGGCCAGCACCCCCACGGCCGCGATCGCCGCCCCCACGGGCGCGATCCGGGTGGGCCAGACGGTGAACGGCACGCTCGCCCCCTCCGATCCCAAGCTGGAGGATGGCACTCATTACGACCTGTGGCGCTTCACGGGGCGCGCGGGGCAGCGCGTGGAAGCGGTGATGAGGTCCACCGCGTTCGACTCGTACATGGCCGTGGCGCGGATGAAGGGGGGCGAGCTGGAGGTGCTGGGCTCGGACGACGACGGGGCCGGCGGCAACGATGCCCGCGTGCGCGTCACCCTCCCCGCCGACGGAGAGTACCTGGTGCGCGCCAACTCGCTCACCGAGGGCGAGACGGGGGCGTACACGCTCACGCTGGGCATGGCCCCGGCCGCCCCGCCCGCGCCGCGCCCGCAGGCGGTGCGCGCCGGCCAGACGGTGAGCGGCAGCCTCGCCGAGAGCGACCCCAAGGCGGGCGACGAATCGTACTACGACGCCTGGGTGTACGAGGGACGCGCCGGCGAGCGGCTGCGCATCACCCTGCGCTCCACGGCGTTCGACGCCTTCCTCAGCGTGGGCCAGGGGCTGGGCGAGGCGTTCGACGACATCGAGACGGACGACGACGGCGCGGGCGGCACCGACGCGCAGGTGGAGATCACCCTTCCGCGCGCGGGGAGCTACGTGATCCGCGCCAACACCCTCACGGCCGGCGAGACCGGGCCGTACACCCTCACCGTGACGCGGCTGTAGCCGCCCGCCACCCACTTCACCCGAAGGGACGATGAACTCATTGCGACGAGGCGCCGCGGCGGCGCTGCTGATGGCCGGCGCCGCGGTCCCCGCCCTGGGGCAGGCCGCCATCCCGGCCATCCGCGTGGGCCAGACGGTCAACGGCACGCTGGCCGAGAGCGACCCCACCCCCAAGGAGCGGGGACGCTTCAAGGTGTACCGCTTCGAGGCCGCCGCCGGGCGCCCCTACCTGGTGACGCTGCGCTCCGGCGAGTTCGACGCTTACCTGCGCGTGGCGCGCAACATGGGCGGCATCACCGACGTCCTCAAGGAAGACGACGACCACGGCGGCAACACGGACGCGCGCCTGCGCTTCCAGGCCGCGGAGGCCGGCACCTACCTGATCGTGGCCCAGTCGCTGGAGGCGGAGGGGAAGGGCGCCTTCACCCTGCAGCTGGCCGACGCGCCGATGCCCGTGAACACGGCGCCGCGCCCCGTGCAGCTCAACCAGGCGGTCCAGGGCGCCCTGTCCGAGACGGACGCGGTGGAGGAGGACGAGACGTACTACGACAGCTACACCATCCGCGGGCGCGCCGGGCAGCGGCTGCAGATCGAGATGGAGTCGGACTCGTTCGACACCTACCTGAACATCGGGCGGATGGAGAACGGCCAGTTCGTCTCCAAGTCCACCGACGACGACGGGGCGGGCGAGGGAACCAACTCGCGGATGCGGATGACGCTCGAGGAGGACGGCGAGTACATCATCCGCGCCAACTCGGTCAACGTGGGCACCGGCCCGTACACGCTGCGCGTCACGGAGCGCGCCGCCTCGCGCCCGGCCACCCCGCAGGCCATCCGCGCCGGCGCCGACGTGCAGGGCACCCTGGCCGACGGCGACGCCGAGACGGACGAGGGCGTGATGTACGACTACTGGACGTACACCGGCCGCGCCGGCGAGGCGCTCACCATCACCATGGCCTCCAGCGAGTTCGACACGATGCTGGCGGTGGGGCGGATGGAGAACGGCCAGTTCCAGGAAATCTCCAACAACGACGACGGCCCGGACGGCACCAACTCCCGCCTGGAGGTCACCCTCCCCGCGAACGGGCAGTACGTGATCCGCACCAGCGCCCTGGCCGCCGAGGGCACCGGCGCCTACACCGTGCGCGTGGAGAGCGCCGCGCCCCGCTGAAGAAAGCAGCTCACGCGGAGACACGGAGGCACGGAGATGACTTCGTCTCCGTGCCTCCGTGTCTCTGTGTGAGATGATCAGTCCTCGGTGATCGTCTCCTGCAGGCTGATCGTCCAGATCCAGTTGCGCTTGGACTTGGACACGGGGATCAGCGTCTCCGGGCCGTCGCCCACCTGCACGCGCACCATGCGGAAGTGCACGGGCACGGTGAGCACGTAGTGGGCGCGCGAGTCGGTGCGGTTGCTCACCCGCACGCCGCCCTCGATGGGGACGATGGTCTCGGTGCGGTGCCCCGACGTGATGTGCGCGGTGGCCTCGCGCACCTCGCGCAGCCACAGCGTGGCCGAGCCCCCGCGCTGAAGCGTCTGGAAGCGGATGACCACCTCCGGCCCGTTGGGGGTGAACTGCACGGGCGCGGTGGCGCCGGGCGGCAGCGTGTTGCGCCGCTGCACCGACACGCGCTGCTCCGGCGTGGACGGCGAGCCGTGCGCGTGCACGGCCTCCTCGCGGCGCGCGGAGGCCGTGGCCGGCGTGCGCCGCGGCTGCTCCGGTGCGCCGTCCAGCACGCGCAGGATCCCCTCGGCCAGCGGCCCCGGGTTGTCGCCCGCCACGGCCTCCACCCGGTCGGACACCCAGGCGCGCCCCGACTGCGTGCTGAGGGTGGCCAGCAGCGCCAGCGTGGCGATGACGGCCGCGCGCAGCACCATCCCCGCGCTGAGCGGGCCGGTGGCGGAGCGGCGCACGCGGGTGCGGTCCATCGCGGCCAGCGCCAGCGCGCGCTTCCCGGGGTCGGGAAGCTCCACCGGGAGCTCGCCGATCATGGCGCGCACGGTGGCGGAGCGCCGCTCCAGCTCGGCGAGCTGGGCTGAGCAGTCGGCGCACTGGCCCAGGTGGATGCGCGCGCGGCGGTGAGCCTCGCGGTCCAGCTGGTGGTCCAGGTATCGAAGCAGGTCCGTTTCCCCCAGGTGGGTACGCGGACCGATCCTAAAGGTCATCGAAGGCTCTCGGTTGAGGGAGAGAGCTCCGCGGAAAGTTTCTTGAGCGCACGCGCCAGCATGGTTCCCACCGAGCCGGTGGTGGTTCCCACCGCGTCGGCGATCTCGTGATGAGCGAAGCCTTCCTCGCGCATCAGCAGGACGGTGCGCTCCTTCCACGAAAGCCGGTCCAGCGCCGCCCTCACCAGGCGGCGGCGCTCTTCGCTCTCGGTGGCCGCGTCCGGAGACGGGCCCATGTCGCCCACGGGCGCCCTCTCGGGCGACGCGCGCAGCAGGGTGAGCCAGCGCGCGCGGGCGCGGGCGGTGTCGCGGACCACGTTGGTGGCTACCGCGTAGAGCCAGGCCCGCACGTGGCGGTCCTGCGGCGGCCTCTCCACCAGCCGGACGAACGCTTCCTGCGCCGCGTCCGCCGCCATGTCCGGGTCGCCCGTGAGGCGTACCAGGTACCGGTAGAGGCCGTCGTAATGCTCCAGGAAGAGCTTCGTGGGATTCAACGGCTCTTCCTCGTCATACATCGGAGGCAAAGTGTCCCGTGGAGCCGCGGGCTCTCGATTTCGGGGGTGGAACGCGCCGCGCGGCTGGATTCTGACCGCGGCGTATCTTCGGAAGGTAATTGCGGGGGGCGGAAGGGCGGAAGTGGGGGGGGGGGGGGGGGGGGGGGG
>DASVSA010000008.1:0-1823 GCA_036388335.1 Longimicrobium sp.
GGTGGAGGTCGACGAAGCCCTGGTCCACGATCACCACGCGCGCGGCGGGGGCGAGGTCGGCGGGGGTGAAGGCGCGCCCCGCCAGGATGGGCGCCTCCAGCACGTCGAAGTACGACGGGTCGATCGACGCGGTGCTCGCCACCACCCGGGCAGCGTCGCCCGCGGGAGCGTCCAGCTCCATCAGCCGATCACTGTACGAGTCACGCGGGAGGCGGTCCGCGAAGGCGACCCCCCGCACGCCGGGCTCGGCCGCGACGCGCTGGCGCAGCCGCTCCAGCGCGGGCGCCAGGCGCGCGGCGTGCGCGGCCGAATCGGCGGCGTCCGTGTCCAGCTGCATCCCCAGGTACTCCGCGGTGGAGAACCCCACATCGTGCGACCGGATCCGCATCGCCTCCTGCTGCTGGAAGAAGAGCGTGACCGGGAAAGCTACCGTGAACGCCACCTGGGTCACGATCACCGCCGTCCACACGCCGCCGAAGCGCACCCCGCCGCCGCCGGTGCCCTGCTTCAGGCGCGCCCCCAGGCCGCGGGTGATCCTGCGGGCGGGCACCACGCCGGCGACGGCGGCGCCCAGCAGCGTGAGCCCGACCGCGTAGAGGACGGCCGCGCGCGACACGCCCAGGTCGAGCCAGAAGGGAAGCGGCCCGAGGTTGATCTCCAGGAACTCGACCCCCCAGCGGCGCAGCGCCAGGTGCGCGGCGGCCAGCCCCACCACCGCCGCCACCGCACCCAGCACCAGTGCCTCGGCGAAGAGCTGCGCCACGATGCGCCCGCGGCTGGCGCCCAGCGCACTGCGCACCACCAGCTCCCTCTCCCGCGAGGCCGCGCGCGCGAACAGGAGCAGCGCCACGTTGGAGCAGATGAGCACCAGCAGCGTCACCGCGGCCAGGTTGACCGAGAAGCCGGCCAGCAGGTCGTTCTCGGGGAAGTCGCTGGCGTACGGCCGGACGTGCGGCTGCAGGTGCCGGTGCGTCCGAGGAGACGCGGCGGCGGCGCGGCGTCCGAAAGCGGCCAGCTCCGCCTGCGCCGCCTCCAGCGTGGCGCCCGGCGCCAGGCGGCCGAAGATGGCCACGCCCGGCCCTTGCCGCGGCGCGGGCGCCAGGGCGTCCGGCCGGAGCGGCGTCCACAGCTCGTGCGCGAAGGGAAAGCCGAAGCCCTCCGGCATCACGCCCACCACGGTGGCGTACGCGCCGCCCAGCCGCACGGTGCTCCCCACCACGCCCGGGTCGCCCGCGAACCGCTTCCGCCACACGTCGTGTCCGATCACCACCACCGGCGGAGCGCCCGGCCGCTCGTCCGCCGGCACCAGGGTGCGTCCCAGGAGGGGCGGCCCGGAGGCGACGCGGAACGCCGACGCCGTGACCTCAGCCGCGCGCACGGGCGGGCCCACGTCGCGGCCGACGATCAGGTTGAGCGAGACGTCGCGGGAGGCGCCCAGGTCGGTCACCGAGCGAAGTGCGCCGCGCCAGGCCAGGAAGTCGCTAAGCGTTCGCTGCTCCAGCTCGTTGGCCGAGGCGTCCCACGTGTGGATCCGCACCACGCGCTCGCCGCCGGGAAGCGGGAGCGTGGGATAGAGGATCTGGCCCACGATCACGAAGGCGATGGTGCCGGCCCAGATCCCGAACGCCATCGCCAGCCCGCCCACCAGCGTGAGGCCGGGGTACTTCACCAGCATGCGGCCCCCGAGCTTGAAGTCGAGCGTGAGGCCGCCCAGCCAGGCCAGCCCGCGTCCGTCGCGCAGCGCCTCCTTGTGGCGCTCCACGCCCCCGAACGCCACGTGCGCCCGCCGCCGCGCCTCCACGGGATCGAGCCCCTCCTCGCGC
>DASVSA010000009.1:0-2740 GCA_036388335.1 Longimicrobium sp.
ACTTACGCACTAACGCACTCACGCACTTTTCCAACATCAACTTCAGATCGATATGAGAGTCCTATACGCAGTCCTCTGCGAGCACGCAGACGAGCGCCACGACGGGCGCATCGACATCGAAGGGATCTTTCACCAGCTGTACGCGCCCGGGTTTCCGGCGCAGCAGGACCGGGTGACGCTGGCCGTGGTGATCGAGTGGGACGCCGGGGAGCGGGGGCAGGTGCACTTCTCCATCGACATGCTCGATCCATCGCGCTCGCCGGCGCTCAGCATCGGCGGGCACACCGAGGTGGGGGAGCAGCAGCTCGACCAGGGGCCGCCGCAGACGCGCGTGCTGATGCCCATCGACCGCATGATCTTCCCGGTGGAGGGCACCTACCTGTTCGAGCTCGTGGTGGGCGAGCACCGCCAGGTCATCGCGCCGCTTCACGTGATCCGCAACGCGCCGATCAACTGAGCGGTTGCGCCGCGGGCACGCTTCGCGCACAGATTGGCCGTCCACTCCAAACGGGGGACGAACATGGCGATGATGGACGAGCTGGTTCAGCAGATCAGCGAGCGCACCGGGATCCCACACGACAAGGCGCAGATGGCCGCGCGCACCGCGATCGAGTTCCTCGACGGGCGGCTCCCGGCGCCGGTGGGTGGGAACCTGCACCGGCTCGTGGAGGGAGGCGGTGGCGGTGGTGGAGGGATGCCGGACCTTGGGAAGCTCGGCGGGCTCTTCAAATAGGCAGCTCACACAGAGACACGGAGGCACAGAGATGAAGTCGTCTCTGTGCCTCTGTGTCTCTGTGTGAGGTCAAAGCGAATAGAGGGCCCGGTTCATTAGCCGTACGAACCCCAGGGTTTCGCGTGCGTGGGCAACGGGATGAAGGCGGCCGGCGCCCGCGGAGTGGGCGAAGAGGCCGGTGATGGTGCACGACGCGTCGAGGTGCGGCGGGAGCGCGGAGGCGAGGCGCAGCGACTCCGTGAAGGGGATCAGGCGGTCGGCGCGGCCGTGGCTCAGGGTGATCTTGCCGTGCAGCGAGGCGAGGTAGGGGAGGGGATCGACGCGCGCATCGTGGCGGAGGGCGCCCTCGGCGAAGGCGGCGGCGAGGCGGCGGGCGCCCTCGACGTCGTGGAGGGGCTGGTCCGAAGGGGGCGCGAGGAGGTCCCACACCGGGCGCTCGTCGGGGGCGAGGGTGGCGCGGATCTCGGCCTTCATGGCGTCGTACTCGGCCTCCCAGGCGAAGGCGCCGCGCACGCCGGCCTCGATGGCCAGGGCGCGGGCGGCATCCTGCACCGCGTGCATGTGCTCGTGCCCGGGAACGAGCGTCAGGTAGTTGCCCGCCAGCAGCCACCGGCCGTACGGGTCGGGGTCCATGCGGTACTCGACGCCCTTCCACTCGTGCTCACCCGTGAACACGGCGCGCAGCATCCTCTGCACGCTGAAATATCCGCCGAAGCCCACCACGGCCCGCAGCGCCTGCGTGAGCCGCGGATCGGCGGCGGCCATGAGGGCCTGCGTGGCGCCGAAGGAGAAGCCGATGGTGCCCACGCCGCCCGGCTGCACGCGCGGATGGTCCGCCAGGTGGAGGGTGCCGGCGGCGAGCGTCTCTCGCGCGGCCTGGATGTCCAGCCGCAGCTCGCGCCACGCGGGGACGTCGGGCACCAGCACCACCGCGCCCGAGGCCGCCAGCGAGCGCACGAAGCGCGACATCACCAGGTGCCGCCGCCCGGGGACGGTGAGGCCGTGGAGCACCACCCACCCCGGCGCGCGCGCAGGCCGGTCGGGCAGGTAGAGCGTGGCCTCGCGTGCTTCGCCGCCCACGTCGATCGTCGTCTCCTCTTCGCGGAACGCGCCCGCGCCGCCACGGAGGTAGGCGCGCAGGAAGCGGGCGGTGCGCGGCCTCACCGGCATCAGCGGTGCCCCAGGCCGACCGCCTCGTCCAGCGAGCGCAGGCCGTCGCGCTCCAGGAACGCCAGCAGCCCGCGGTTGATGTCGCGCGCGATGCCGGGGCCGCGGTAGATGAACCCCGTCCACACCTGCACGAGCGAGGCGCCGGCCAGGATCATCTTCCACGCGTCCACCGCGTCGAAGATGCCGCCCACGCCCACGATGGGGATGCGCCCGCCCGTCTGGTGGTAGATGCGCGCGACCACGGTGCGCGCCCGCTTCCGCACCGGCGCCCCGCTGATCCCGCCCGCGCCGAGATCGTCCACGGGCGTGCGTAGCCCGTCGCGCGAGATGGTGGTGTTGGTGGCGATGATGCCGGCCATCCCCTCCTCCAGCGCGATGGCGGCGGCCTCGTCCACCTGCGGGTCCGTGAGGTCGGGGGCGATCTTGAGGAGGAGGGGCACCGGCGCGCCGCCGCGTGCACGCTCCGCCGCGCGGGTGCGCAGGGCGCGCAGCAGCTCGCGCAGGGGCGCCGCGTCCTGCAGCGTGCGCAGCCCGGGCGTGTTGGGCGAGCTCACGTTCACCGCCACGTAGCGCGCGAACGGCACCAGCAGGTCGAAGCTGCGCAGGTAGTCCGCCGTGGCCTCCTCCAGCGGCGCCGCCTTGCTCTTGCCGATGTTGATCCCCAGCACCGGCTCCGCCCGCACGCGCGCGAGGCGGGCGGCCACGGCTTCGGCGCCGGGGTTGTTGAAGCCCATGCGGTTGAGGAGCGCCTCGTCCGCGGGGAGGCGGAAGAGGCGCGGCCGCGGGTTGCCGGGCTGCCCCAGCGCGGTGACCGTCCCCACCTCCACGTGCCCGAAG
>DASVSA010000010.1:0-1622 GCA_036388335.1 Longimicrobium sp.
CCGCGCCTTCCTGGTGCCCACGGCGACGCTGGCCCAGCGCATCGTGAGGGCGAAGCGCACCCTCACCGAGGCGCGCGTCCCCTTCGAGGTGCCCCGCGCCGCGCGAGCCGGAGGTGCACGGGCTGGTGGCGCTGATGGAGATCCAGGCCTCGCGCCTCGCCGCCCGCGCGGGTCCCTCGGGCGAGCCGGTGCTGCTGCTGGACCAGGACCGCGCCCGCTGGGACCAGCTCCTGATCCGCCGCGGCCTGGCGGCCCTGGAGCGCGCGGAGGCGCTGGGCGGGTCGCGCGGGCCGTACGCCCTGCAGGCCGCCATCGCCGCCTGCCACGCCCGCGCCCGCACCGCGGACGAGACGGAATGGGAGCGCATCGCGGCCCTTTACGACGCCCTTTCGCAGCTGGCGCCCTCGCCGGTGGTGGAGCTCAACCGGGCAGTGGCGCTGGGGATGGCGTTCGGCCCGGAGGCGGGGCTGGAGATCGTGGACGAGCTCGTGGAGGTGCCGTCGCTCAGGGGATACCACCTGCTCCCCAGCGTGCGCGGCGACCTCCTCTTCAAGCTGGGTCGCCTGGAGGAGGCGCGGGCGGAGTTCGTGCGCGCCGTCTCGCTCACCCGCAACGCCCGCGAGCAGGCCCTCCTGATGGAGCGCGCCGGTGCCTGCGAGGAGGGCCTCAATGGGAAACCTGACCCGTTCCCTTTGCGCCCGTAGCTGCATATCCATACATCCTTACGATACCATCGAGACGCAGCAGCCCGGGATTCCGCTGCGGACACCGCCGGAGGACCTCACCATGATGGAAATCAGAGCCCAGCCGCAGCCGACGACGGGCACTCTCCTCCCCTGCCCCTTCTGCGGCGGCGCGGCGGCCGTGGAGGCCGATCCCTGGTACGGCGAGAGCGCGCGGATCACCTGCGCCAGCGACGCCTGCCGCGTCTCCCCCAAGACCGAGTACCTCCTCCTCTGCTTCGCCGACGAGATGCGCGACAGCTGGAACCACCGTCCCGGCCGCGCGCTCTGCATCGCCAACCAGCCCGCCGCGTGAAAAGCGGCCTCACACAGAGACACGGAGGCACAGAGGAGAGCTGATCTCCGTGCCTCTGTGTCTCTGTGTGAGCCCTCAGTTGTCGATCCCTGGGCGATCTTTTACCAACAGGAGAACCATCATGGCCACCGCCGAGCCGGTCATCGCCACCACCGTCACCACGCCCAGCGACCTGGAGATCGTGCTGACGCGCGTCATCGCCGCGCCGCGGACTTTCGTCTTCGATGCGTGGACGAGCCCCGAGCACCTCCCGCACTGGATGCTGGGCCCCGATAGGTGGACGATGCCAGTCTGCGAAGTAGACCTGCGGCCGGGCGGGGCGTGGCGCTCCGTGTGGCGCCGCAACGACGGCACGGAGATGGAGATGAGCGGCGTGTACCAGGAGATCGATCGCCCCGGGCGGCTGGTGAGCACCGAGTCGTGGGGCCCCGGCTGGGCGGACACCGTCAACACGCTGGTGCTCACCGAAGAGGACGGCCGCACCACCATCTCCAACCGCATCCTCTACCCCACCAGGGAGGCCCGCGACGCTGCGCTCCGCACCGGGATGGCGAAGGGCGTGGACCTGAGCTACGACCGCCTCG
>DASVSA010000011.1:0-1937 GCA_036388335.1 Longimicrobium sp.
CACGTGCGGGGAGATGACGAGCGAACGGTCGAGCCGCTCCCCGTCGCGCAGCTCGAAGGGCGCCGAGAGGGCGCCCCGGAACCCCACCTGGCCCGCGCGCAGGCGGAAGCTCCCCGCGCCGGGCGCCCTCACCCGGAAGGCACCGGTGCTGTCCGTGGCGGCGCTCGCGGCGGGGCGGCCGGCGGCGTCCAGCAGCTCCACCAGGGCTCCGCGAGCCGCCGCGGCCCCGGCGATGGTGACGCGCCCCTGCACCTCCTGCGCGGCGAGCGGGGCGGAGAGCAGCGGGAGCGCGGCGAGCAGGGCTAGGCGGCGGAAGTGCATGGCCGGGTAGTGTGCGGGTGTGCCGGTGTCCGGATCATCTGTAGCATGCGGGAGCGCGCGCGGCAAGCGTGCGGCGCGGCTCGTTTGCGCTGGCGCTTCACCCCCGCCATAATCCCGCGCACCACACCGGCCGCCCCGCGCGGCCCCGGCCCGCGACCCACGAGGAGCCATGACGGATAGCAACGCCCAGTTCCGCACCGAGCGCGACTCGCTCGGCGAGATGCAGGTGCCCGCCGACGCCCTGTACGGCGCGCAGACACAGCGCGCGGTGGAGAACTTCCCCATCAGCGGCATCCGCTTCCCGCGGCGCTTCATCCACGCGCTGGGGACCATCAAGAAGGCCGCCGCGCAGGCCAACGCCGAGCTCGGCGAGCTGGATCGCGAAGTGGCCGACGCCATCGTGCGCGTGGCCGACGAGGTGATCGCGGGACGGCTGGACAACCAGTTCGTGCTCGACATCTTCCAGACGGGGAGCGGCACCTCGTCCAACATGAACACCAACGAGGTGATCGCCACCCGCGCCTCGCAGCTCCGCGAGCACGGCACGCGCGTGCACCCCAACGACCACGTCAACATGGGGCAGAGCTCCAACGACGTGATCCCCACCGCCATGCACGTGGCCGCCCGCGTGGCGATCCACGAAGACCTGGTCCCCGCGCTGGAGCGGCTCCGCGACGCGCTGCTGGCCAAAGCCGCCGAGTTCGACGACGTGGTGAAGAGCGGGCGCACCCACCTGATGGACGCCACGCCCGTGCGGCTGGGGCAGGAGTTCGGCGGCTACGCGTCGCAGGTGGACCACGGCATCCGGCGGCTGCGCGCCGCCAGCGAGGAGCTGGCGGAGCTGGCGCTGGGCGGCACCGCGGTGGGCACGGGCACCAACGCCCTCCCCGCGTTCCCGGGGCTGGCCATCGCCCGCATCAGCGACCTCACGGGGCTGGCCTTCCGCGAGGCGGAGAACCACTTCGAGGCGCAGGGCGCCAAGGACGCGTACGTCTCCGCCTCCGGCGCGCTCAACACGCTGGCGGTGTCGCTGCTCAAGATCGCCAACGACATCCGCTGGCTGGCGAGCGGCCCCACCTCCGGCCTGGCCGAGATCACGCTGCCCGCCATCCAGCCGGGCTCGTCCATCATGCCGGGCAAGGTGAACCCCGTGATGAGCGAGGCGCTGATGATGGTGTGCGCCCAGGTGATGGGGAACCACGTGGCGGTGACGGTGGGCGGCCAGCACGGCAACTTCGAGCTCAACGTGATGATGCCGGTGATGGCCCACAACTTCCTTCAGTCGGTGGCCATCCTGGCGCAGGGCTGCGACGCCTTCCGCACCCGCGCCGTCGAAGGGATCGGCGCCAACCGCCAGCGCTGCCGCGACCTGCTGGAGCGGAACCCCTCCATCGCCACCGCGCTCAACGCCTACATCGGCTACGACGAGGCGGCGGCCGTGGCCAAGGAGTCGGCCAAGAACTACGAGTCCGTCCGCACGGTGGTCAAGCGCCGCGGCCTGCTGAGCGACGAGCAGCTGGACACCGTGCTCAACGTGCGCGACATGACGGAGCCGGGAATCCCCGGCGGGGGCGTGGCGGGCGGCGGCGGCGGCTGAGCGGCGGTCTCCCACAGAC
>DASVSA010000012.1:0-12684 GCA_036388335.1 Longimicrobium sp.
CGCTCGATGGCCTCCAGCGGCACGGTGGAGAGGTCCGCCTCGCCGGTGAGGGCGGAGTTGAGCGGCACGCCGTCCAGCAGCACCAGCACCTCGTCCGCGCTGCTCCCGCGGATGGAGACGCGGGTGGGCGAACCCGGCCCGCCCTGCCGCTCCACGGTGACGCCCGCCCGGTCGCGCAGCACTTCGCCCAGATCGCGCGCGCCGCTGCGCTCGATCTCGGCGCGATCGAGCACCGTGGCCCCCGCCCCGTCGCGGCGCGCGCGGACGCGGATCGCTTCCAGCGCGATGGGCGCCGGCTCCAGGACGGCCGCCAGCCAGACGGTGCGCCCGTTGGCCACATCCACGCTGAAGCGCCCCTCCCGGAACCCCAGCGCGGACACCCGCACGCTGCGCGTCCCCGGCGCCACGCCGCGCAGGAGGAAGGCCCCGTCCGGCCCCGCCACCGCGGCGGCGCCCTCCGCCTCCACCCGCGCGCCGGGGACGGCGGCGCCGCTCCCCCGCTGCGTCACGCGTCCGCGCACCTCCGCGGGGAACTGCGCGGCGGCCGGGATCGAGAAGAGCAACAGCGCGATCACATGGAGGCACACGCAGAGGTTACGCGGCATGTCCATCCTCCGCGAGCACTCGCATGGTGCCGCACGCCTCGCCCGCGAGCGGTACCACCTGCGGCGCGCCCGCGTCCGGGCCGGGGCCGGGGTGCGGGACGACGCGCACGGGCCAGCCGTAGACGCGCTCCACCGTTTCGCGCGTGAGCACCTGCGCGGGCGAGCCGGCGGCGGCCACGCGGCCCTGCTCCAGCAGCACCAGGCGGTCGGCGTAGCGGGCCGCGAGGTTCAGGTTGTGCGTCACCACGAGCACGGTGGTCCCCGCGCGGCCCAGGTCGCGGAGGAGCTCCCAGATCGCCATCTCGTGGCTCACGTCCAGGGCGGCGGTGGGCTCGTCCAGCGCAAGGGCGCGCGGCTCCTGCGCCAGCGCGCGCGCCACCCGCGCCCGCTGCCGCTCCCCTCCGGACAGGTTCGCGAGGGGGCGCTCCGCGAGCGCGGACACGTCGCAGCGCTTCATCGCCTCTTCCACCGCGCGGCGGTCCGCGGCGCCCTCGCGGCGCCAGGGGCCCAGGTGCGGATAGCGGCCCATCGCCACCAGCCCGCGCACCGAGATGGGGAAGGCGGTCTCCTCCCCCTGCGGCACCACGCCCACGGCGCGGGCCAGCTCGGCGCGGCTCCACGCGGCCAGCGGCTTCTCATCGAACTCCGCCCGCCCCGCGTGGGGCGCCAGCGTGCCCAGGAGGATGCGCAGCAGGGTGCTCTTCCCCGATCCGTTGGGGCCGAGCACGGCCGTGCACCCGCCGGCCGGTGCCTCCATCGAGACGCGGTCCAGCGCGGGCCGGGCGCCCTCGGGATAGCGGAAGGTGACCCCTTCGCATCTCCACCCGCTCATGCGGCCCCCGGGAGCTCAGCCGCCTGGCGGTTGAAACCGCTGCAGCGACAGCACAAAGTCCGCCTTCGCGGACTGGTCTTCCGGCACCCGCCGCAACCGGACAGTCCCCGCAGGGGGACTTCGTGTAGTTGTCGCAGCGAATTCATTCGCCCGCGGGTCATGCCGCGCTCCGCCGCAGGAGGTACACGAAGAACGGAACGCCCACGAACGCCGTCACCACGCCGATGGGGAGCTCGGTGGGGGCCGCGGCGGTGCGCGCCAGGGTGTCCGCGAGCACGGCGAAGGTGGCGCCCATGAGAACCGAGGCGGGGAAGAGGAAGCGGTGGTCGCCGCCCCACAGCATCCTCACCACGTGCGGCACCACCAGCCCCACGAAGCCGATCACCCCGCTCACCGCCACGGCGGCGGCGGCCAGCAGCGAGGCCGTGGCGTAGGCCAGCAGCTTGGTGCGCTCGGTGCGCACGCCCAGGAACGCCGCCGTCTCCTCGCCAACGGCCAGCAGGTCCAGCGAGCGCGCCAGGGCGAAGAGGAGGAGCATCGCCGGCACCATGGCGGCGGCGAGCGTGCCGATCCCCCGCCAGGTGGCGCCGCTGAAGCTCCCCATCATCCAGAAGAGGGCGGAGCGGAAGTCTTCAGTGCTCGCGAAGGTGAGCGCCAGGAGGATACAGGCGTTGAAGAACGCCCCCACCACCACGCCGGCAAGGAGCAGGATGCGCGTATCGAGCGCCTTCCCCACCGAAGCGGCCACCCGGAAGACGAGGAGGATCGCCAGGATGGCCCCTCCGAACGCGGAGATCGCCACCACCGGGCCCGACGCCGGGGCGCCGGTGAAGACGATGGCCGCTACCGCGCCCACCGCCGCGCCGCCGGAGACGCCCAGGATGTAGGGCTCCGCCAGCGGGTTGCGGAGGAGCGCCTGGAAGGTGACCCCGCTCGCCGCCAGCGCCCCGCCCACCAGCGCGGCGAGCACGGCGCGCGGCAGCCTCAGCCGGCGCACGATGGCCACCGTGGTGGGGTCGCCGATGCCGCGGATGCCGGCGGCGACCTCGCGCACGTCCAGCGGCACGGCTCCCATCCTCACCCCCAGCAGGAGGGCCAGGAGCATGGCCGCGGCCAGCAGCGCCAGGCTCAGCGCGGGCTTCACCGGCGCGCCCGCCCGGGGTGGAGCGCGTCCCTCAGCAGCCGCGCCGTCTCGCCGATGCGGGGCCCGGGATGGTTCACCAGGTCCGCCGGCACCAGCACGGGCGCGCGCATCGCCTTCAGCTCGCGCCAGCCAGGCGCGCGCGGGTCGATGCGGGGCGACCCGCTCTCGCCCACGGGGAGGATGACCAGGTCGGGCTGGCGCTTCACCACCTCCTCCATCGACACGTTGGGCCACGGCTGCGTGGCTTCGGGGAAGAGGATCGTTCCCCCCGCCGCGCCGATGAGCTGGGCGATGAAGGTCCTGGGGCCCGCCGTCATGGGCGGGTCGTGCCACACCACGAAGAAGACGGAGGGGCGCGGGAGCCCGGCCACGGACGCGCGCACCGCTTCGATCTCCCCGCGCAGCCGCGCGGCGAGCGAGTCGGCGGAGGGGGTGCGGCCCGTGAGCCGGCCCAGGTTGCGGATGGCGCGGAAGACGTCGGTGGTGTCGTCGGCCTGGATGGAGAAGACGGGGATCCCCAGCTCCCGCAGGCGCTCGCGGAGCTGCGGGCGGTTCGTCTCCCACCCGATCACCAGGTCGGGGCGCAGCGAGGCGAGCCGCTCCAGGTTGGGATCGAGCCCGCCGCCCACGGAGGGGAGCGGTTCCAGCGCCCGGTCGAAGTCCGTGCGCCCCACCAGCAGATCGCGCGCGCCCAGCGCCACCAGCGTCTCGTTGGCGCTGGGGAAGAGCGCCACCACGCGCCGCGCCGGGCGGGGGAGGCTCACCGTGTTCCCCGCGTCGTCCGTCAGGGTGATGGCCGCCGGCTCGTCGTGGCGCACGTCGGCGCGCCCGCACCCGCCGGCGAGGGCGAGCACGGCCACGAGGGCCAGGATGCGCGGGGCGATGGACAACAAAAAACCCGTCCTTTCCACGGGCGGAAAGAGACGGGGCCGCGACGGGCCTTGCTTTGCGCGCGGCGGGGCGGCAGCGCGCACCGGCCGGTGCGAACCCCGCTCCCCTCCCGCGAGGGGTTGTGCGTGCGGGAGCAAAGGGGGCCGGTCTCCTGGCTCGAGGCAGCTTCCGCTCGCCTTCCCGGGGAGCTTCCCCCAGTGGCACGTTGAGCGGGCCGGGCCGGCGGTGTCGCCGGGCCTCTTACAGTGGCGGGGCCGCGCCGGATTCACACCGGCTTCCGAAAGGCCCCCTCGCTATCTATGTGGCGCGGAAGGTAGCTGCGAATCCGCTGCGCGACAAGACCTTGGCTCACACAGAGACACAGAGGCACGGAGAAAAGACGAGTATCACTGCTGTGCGCCGGGAATTTACCTATGATACCCTATCATTGGCGTTTTGGGCGATGATGGGGTATTATCGGCACTCCGATACGACGTGCCGATAATCCAGCGAAGGTCTGCTCGTGACACCGCTTCACAACCACTGGCACGCCTACAACCTGAGCGAAAGTCCGTTCTTCCAGCGGGACTTGCAGCCCAGCGGCGTGCGATATCCGATCGATCTGTTCGTCGGCCGCGAAGGCGAAGCGGAGCGGCTCCTGGCCGTGATCGGCGGCGCGGGCAGCACCCGGCAGACCATCGAGGGGCTTCCCGGCTTCGGGAAGACCACGCTCGCGCAGTACGTGAAGAGCCGGGCAGCGGCAGCCGGGTACGCCAGCTATCCAGACCCGGTGAGCGCCGCTGGGGTCGACACCACGGACACGCTGCTCGTTCGGTTGCTGAGCTACGTGCACGACGCCGTCACCACGCACCTGGGGAGTGCGGTCCTCAACGACCCGGCCGTGGAAGCCGCGCGCCGCCTCGTTCTGGACACACGGGTCCGCGACATCAAGCTGGCCGCCCAGGTCGCGGGCTTCGGGTTCGACCGCGAAGTGGCGACACGCACCGAGCCGGCCACCTTCCACATCGGGCTGCTGGCGATCCCCCCGCTCCTGCGGGAACTGCCGCGCGTGGCCGCGCGGCACGGGGTTCCCGGAATCGTCGTCCACATCAACAACCTGGAGAACCTGGTCACCGATGCCGACCGCATGCGCGCCGGGCACGCGCTCCTGGACCTGCGCGACCTTTACCTGATCGACGGCCTTCACTTCCTCCTCGTCGGAACCTCGGACGCGGTGCGCGCCCTGATCGCGCCGCACGCGCAGCTACGCAGCGTCTTCGGCATCGGTCGCCCTCTCGAGCCCCTGCCACGCGACGCCTTCCTGAGCCTGCTCGCCCGCCGGTACACTCACCTCCGCCTGGACCCGTCGCGCGAGGTGCGGGCGCCGGTCGATCACGATGCAGCCGCGGAGATCTACCGCGTGTACAGGGGAGACCTGCGCGGAACGCTCCGCGCTCTGGACGAGGCCACGCGCGAGCTGATCGGCTACACCAGCGAGCCCGGCGAGCCCATCCGCGCCCGCGAGCTGTTCAGTGTACTGGTCCCCATGCTCCAGGCGGAGGCGGACACCACGCTCAGCGACAGCATGCAGGAGCGGTTCTATGCGCTGCGCAGCATCGGAGACCGTGAGGTCACCCAGAGGGAGCTGGTGGATCATTGGAGCGTCGCCCAACCCACCGTCTCAGAGTACGTGCGCGAGCTGCAGCGCCTCGGCTACGTCCACGAGACCCGCCGCCAGGGTCGCCAGATCTGGTACGCCCTCACCGGCCCCGCGCGCCTGGTTCTCGGCCTCGACCATCCAGGCTCCTGACACAGAGGCACAGAGCAGTTCTTCTCTGTGCCTCTGTGTCTCTGTGTGATGCTTTAAAGCTCGATCCTCCGCCCCAGCTCCGTACTCTCCACGATTATAGGTGGGGAGTTGCCGATGCGGACGCGGACGCGGCGGACGGAGGCGGGGACGGTGACGCGGTACTCGGCGACGGATGCCGGGTCGTTGGCGATGCGCAGGGCGGAGGGGAGGACCAGGAGCTCCGCGGGGGCCGTGCCGGCGGGGGCGCGGACTTCGGCGGAGGCGGTGGAGCCGGGGGCGGATTCGAGGTGGAGCGCGCCGCCCGCCTGGGGGTGGGCGATGTCCACCGAGAGCTCCGCGCCCTGGGGGGTGAACTGGATGCGCGCGCCGGCCAGCGCCGCCTCGGGGGCGGGGGCCGGGGGGGCGGGCGCGGGGCGCACGGCCGTCTGCTCGGAGCCGGTGCCCAGGAGGCCGCGCACCCAGCCGCGCACCGGGGCGGCGAAGAGGCCGGCCGATACCAGCAGCATCGCCACGGCGGCGGCCTGAAGCCAGGGGCGCGCGGGCATGCGCCGGGCGGCGCGGCGGGCGGCCAGCTCGTCCACCACCGGCGCCGCCGCGGGGGCCGGGAGCGCGGGGACGGCGAAGTCGCCGCGGGCCAGGAGGATGCCCAGGTTGACGGAGCGGCGGCGCAGGGCCGCCATGCGCTCCGTGCACACGGGGCACGCGGCCAGGTGGGCCTCCACGCCGGCGCGCTCGTCCGCCGCGGCTTCCCCGTCCAGGAAGCGCACGATGGCGCCGTCGTCCAGGTGCTCGAAGGCGGGGGGTGCGTGGGTCATCGTGCGTCCTCATCCAGTTGAAGGCGGGCCGCCAGCTTGTCCAGCGCCCGCGCGATCATCGTCCCTACCGACCCGGTGGTGGTGCCCACCGCCTCCGCGATCTCGCGGTGGCTGAACCCTTCTTCGCGCATCAGCAGCAGCGTGCGGTCTCGTTCCGAGAGTATCTCCATCGCCTCGCGCACCCGGCGGCGAGCTTCGGCGGCCTCGAAGGCCTCGTCCGGCGTGGGAGGCGCGTCGCCCATGGGGGCGCGCTCCGGGCGGTGCTCCAGCAGCCGTGCCCGCCGCCCGCGCGTGCGCTCGGCCAGGCGCGCGGCGTTGGTGCCCACGCGAAAGAGCCAGGCGCGCGTCTCCCCCGGCGCGGGGGGCTTCTCCAGCAGCTTCACGAACGCCTCCTGCGCGGCGTCGGCGGCCACGTCGGGGTTCCCCGTGAGGCGCGACAGGTAGCGGAAGAGCGAAGCGTGGTGCTCCGCGAACAGGCGGGCCGCGTCCATCCGCTAAAAGCTCAGCCGGAGGCCGATGACCGGGAGGCGCGGAAGCCCGGGGGAGAAGTCGTCGTACCCCGTGGGCCGCCCCGGCCCGCACGCCGACGTGCCGAGCACCTCGCACGGCGTCGTCCCCGTGTAGCGGCCGCGGTTGTCGCTGCCCAGCGTGTTGCGAAGCTGCAGGTATCCGCTCACCCGCGCGCCCCGCACGTGCCCGCCCCACTCCGCCAGCAGGTCCAGGCTGCGGTAGTCGGGGGCTCGCTGCCCCCCCGGCTCCTCGGCGCTGGGCGGCCCGTCCGGCCGGCATCCGCCCGCGTCGCACAGGTAGTCTCGGTCGAAGCGGCGCGTGTAGGGCACCCCGCTGGCCGCCGTGTACGCAGCACCCAGCTGCACTCCGCGCCCGGCGCGCAGGTAGGCGGTGGCATCGAAGGTGTGCCGCTGCTCCTCGGGCGCCGAAAAGGTGAGCCCCTTCGCCGTGATCTCGGATCTCGAGAGCGCGTACCCCGCCGACGCCGTCCACCTCCCCGCCAGCCGCCGAACCGACAGCTCCAGCCCCCGCGCATCGCCCTCGCCGGCCACGAAGAGCGGGCGGTCCACCAGCGGTCCCGGCGTGGGGTCCTGCACCGCCATCCCCGTGGTGCGGCGCACGTACGCCGTCGCCGAGCCCAGCCACTGCCCGCCCAGCCACCGCTCCGCCCCCAGCGTGGCGATGTCCGCGCGGGCGGCGGGCACGTCGCCGCCGGCCAGGGCGTACACGTACTCGGACGGATGCTCGCGGACGGCCGGCACCCCCGCCGGGGCCACCGTCTGCAGGTACTGGAAGCTGCGCCCCACCCCCGCCGAGAGCGAGAGCTGCGGGTCCACCTGCACCCGTGCCGCCAACCGCGGCGCCAGCCGCACCGCCCCGCCGTTGCGGACCGAGGGCCCCGCCTCCACTCGCATCCCGCCCTCCAGCGTGAGCCCCTCGCGCGGGCGCCAGCGACGCTCGCCCCAGAGCGCCACCCACTCCAGCGCGTCCTCCAGCACGAACGCCTCCTCGCCCGGCGCGGGCGGCCCGTCGTCCCGGCTCACCACGAAGCCGCGGAACCTGACCCGCTCGGCCACCAGCGCGTACCCGGCGCTCCACGCCGCCGGCGCCGTCCCCACGGCACGCGGGCCGAGCCCGCCGGAGAGCTCCGCGTGAGTGACGCGGTTGGAGGAGGGGAGGATGTCCGGCGCGCTGTAAGTCTCCGACGTGTCCGCCGGATTCGGCCGCAGGCGCGAGCGGAAGCGGCTGAACCCCAGCGTGTGAGCCGCCTCCAGCCCGCCGAGCGGCGTGCGCAGGGTGGCGCGCCCCGCCTCGCTCCCCCACGAGCCCGACCCCTCGTCCACCACGTCGGGGAGCATCCCCGCCAGCCGGTCGCGCGACACGAGGCCGCTCGCCTCCAGCGCCCGCCCGCCGCCCAGCCGCCGGTCGTAGCGTGCGGCCACGTCGTAGAAGGAGTAGGGCGTGTAGACGTCTTCTTCCACGAAGCTCTGCACCGCCCGAGTCAGCCAGTCCAGGTAGGTGCGGCGCCCGGCGATCATCCAGGCATCGCGCCCCTCCGCCGCCTCGCCGTCCAGCGCCAGCCGCGCGCTCACCAGCGACAGCTCGCCGACCCCGGCCAGCGTCCCGCCGCTCCCGCCACGCCGCGAGCGCACGTCCAGCGCGCCGGCCGCCGCCCCGCCCAGCGAGGCCGGCTGCACGCCGGGGTGGAGGAAGGCGGCCCCCACCGCGTCCGCGTTCACCCCGGCGAACGCCCCCACCGCGTGCACGGGGTTGAAGAGGGGAAGCCCGTCGAAGAAGACGCGCGTCTGGTCCCAGCGCGCGCCGCGCGTCCACAGCTCGGCCGTGTAGTCGTCGCCCGCGGCCACGCCCGGCATGCGCTGCAGGGCGCGGAACAGGTCCGTCTCGCCCAGCGTGATCCCTTCCTGCACGTCCGCGTGGGTGATGGAGCGCACGTCGCTCGACGCATGGAGGCGCTGCCGCTGCCGCTCGGCCGCCACCCGGTACTCGCCCAGCCGCGCGGGCTCGGCGGTGCGGGCGTAGCTCTCGGCGCGGGTGCCGGCCGGGGCGGCGGAGGCGTGCACGGGCGGCAGCGCCACCGGCTGCACCGTGAGCCCCACCGAGACGGTGGGATCCACCCCGCCCCGCAGCTCCACGTCCACCGTCGTGGAGCGGTAGCCGATCCGCTGCACGCGCAGCCGGTAGGCCCCCGCCGCCACCCCCGCGAACGCGTAGCGCCCCGCCGCGTCCGTGCGCGCCGTCCGCGACCGCTCTCCGCCGCGCCCTTCCAGCGCCACCGACGCGTCGGCCAGGGGGAGCGAGGTGGCCGCGTCGATGATGGTGCCGGACACGCTGCCGCCCTCCTGCCCAGCCGCCGGGCGCGCGAGGAGGAAGAGGACGAGCATCAGCAGCGGACGGACGGGACTGCGCACGATAGAGCCGGTCTCGGAAAGTGGGAGTGCGGCGGGGCGTCCCTCGCCGTCCACACGATAACAATGCCCCATCCGGGCGGGTTCTGACGGCCGTTCGCGTGGCTGTCAGAACCCCGGCGGGTGGGGCATTGATGGATGCAGGAAGGGCGCCCGCCCCGGTGCACGCGTCCCCTCCTGATACTCCATTTGTTTACCGCGCGCGGCGCGGACACACACAACGATTCGACGTGAAGGATATCGCCATGTTCAAGATCCGCTTCGCCCCCGTGTTCCTGCTGGCCGCGCTCGCCGCGTGCTCCCCCGAGGTCAACCTCCCCGACCCGCCGACGGTTGCCGGCACGGCGGGAGTGTACGAAGCGGTGCGCTTCAAGACGTTCTGGTCGCAGGGCAAGATGGACGTGCTTGCGGCGGGGGGCTCGGTGCACCTGGTCCTCCGCGCGGACGGCACCACCTCCGGCACGATGCGCCTCCCGGAGGGCGCGCTCCCCGGCGCCCCCGCCCGGGACATCTCTCTCGATGGGAAGTGGTCCATCCAGAACCGCGACTGGGTGCACGTCGAGCTGCCCAACGACGACGACCCGCTCACCGCCGACCGCTACCTCGTCCGCGAGGGCCAGCTCCTCGGCAACGAGACCGTGAACCAAGGGACCACGAACTTTACCTCGTTCGAGATCGCCCTCGCGCGGCCGTAGGACCTGGTAGTGTGGCTGGGATGCCCGAGATGCCCGAGATGCCTGGCGAGTAAACTCGCGGCAACAACAGCACAAAGTCCGCCTGCGCGGACTCGTCCGTCAGGGTCGAGCGGGAACCCTGTAGTCCCCGCAGGGGGACTTCGTGCAGTCGTTGCAGCGACTTCAGCCGCCCGCAACACGGCAGCCGTAACAGCAGGCGCAGGAATCGTTTAGGGTGGAGCATCGTCTCGGGAACAGCACCGGGCCGGCGCGGTACAACGTCGCACTCCACCAACAAATGTTTATCAACCAGAACGGGATCCAGTGATTCTCGCAGCCATACTCGTGGCCCTGCTCCCCGTGGCCACGGTGCGCGGAACGGTGCGCGCCGAAGGGACGCAGGAGCCCGTCGCCTATGCAAGCGTGCGGGTGGACGATGCGCGCCGCACCGCGCGCACGGACCAGCGCGGCCTCTTCGTGCTCCCCGACGTGCCGGAGGGAAGCTGGCGCGTGCGGGTGAGCGCCGTCGGGTACCAGCCGATGGACACCACGGTGCGCGTGCCCGCCAGCGGCACGCTGGAGCTCAGCTTCAGCCTGCGCGCCGCGCCCTTCACCCTGCCGGGGATCGAGGCGCGCGGCCGCCAGGAGAGCCGCGCCGCGTCCACGGCCGGCCCCGGCGCCACGCGCATCGAGGCGCGCGAGATCGACGCCGCGCCCGCGCTGGCCGAGGCGGACGTGCTGCGCACCGTGCAGCTGCTGCCGTCGGTAGCCACGGCCAGCGACTTCAGCAGCGCGCTATACGTGCGTGGCGGCTCGCCAGACCAGACGATGGTGATGCTGGACGGCACGCCCATCTTCAACCCCTACCACCTGGGCGGGCTCTTCGGCGCCATCGACCCGGACGCGGTGGGGGCGGTGGACGTGCTCCCCGGCGCCTTCCCGGCGCGCGTGGGCGACCGCCTCTCGGGCGTCATCGACATCCAGACGCGCGACGGCGGGCGCGACCGCGTGCGCGGCTTCGGCGGGACCTCGCTGATCTCCACCCGCGCGGGCGTGGAAGGGCCGCTCCCGGGCGGGCGCGGCAGCTACCTGCTCACGGGGCGGCGCACGTACCTGGACCTCTTCACCAGGGCCGCGTACGGAGCGGGGCTCATCGACGCCACCCTGCCCTATCACTTCACCGACGGCCACCTCAAGCTCACCCACGACGTGGGGAAGCTGGGGCGCCTTTCGGCCGCGTTCTACGTGGACGAGGAGCGGATGGGCTACCCCAGGTCGCGCCCCTCGGGAGACATCGACGTGGAGCCCCTCCCCGGCAACCGCGTGGAGGACGACGTGGACTTCGCCTGGGGCTCGCGGGTGGGCTCGCTGCGCTTCCGCCGCCCGCTGGGGCCCACCGTGGTGGCCGAGCTGCGCGGCGCGGTGAGCACCTTCCACGGGACGTTCGACGTCTCTGAGGGACGCTACGTGGGCGAGGGGAAGCCGGACACGCTGGCCCACGTGCTGGGCGCCCTCACCCGGATGCGCGACGTGATGGCGGGCGCGGACATCGCCTGGCACGCGCGCAACCACCAGGTGCGCGGCGGCCTGCAGTGGGACGCGTACCGCTTCCACCACGACCTGGACGAGCACGAAGACAACGGCGGGCCGTTCGTCTCCACCTTCCGCCGCACCGACGAGCCGCGGACGCTGGCCGCCTACCTGGAAGACGAGTGGCAGGCATCGCCCCTGCTGCGCGTGCGCGGCGGCGTGCGGGTGCTCTCGGCGGGCGAGCGGGGGACGGAGATCCTCCCGCGGCTGGGCGCGCAGTACACGGTCACGCCCTCGCTCACCCTGTCGCTGGGAGGCGGGCGCTCGGCGCAGGTGCTCCACTCGCTGCGCAGCGAGGAGTCGCTGGGCGCGAGCCTGATGGCGTACGACCTCCTGGCCGCGGTGCCCGCCTCCACGGGCCTCTCCACCGCCACCGACCTGGTGGGCGGCGCGGAGTGGGTGCGCGGCACCACCTCGGTGCGGGTGGACGCCTTCGCCAAGCGCCTGGCCAACGTGCCCGTGCCCCCGCTGCCGGGCGACATCACCGAGGCGCCGGTGCTGGTGAACGAGGGCTTCGTGGCGGCCGACGGCGACGCGCGCGGCGTGGAGCTGCTGGCCCGCCACACCCGCGGGCGCGCCATGTACTCGCTGGCGTACTCCCTCAACGACGTGAAGCTGGATGTGGGCGGCGTGCGCTACACCCCGCGCTACGAGCGGCGCCACACGATGGACGCCGTGGCCATGTTCCCCTGGGGGCGGCGCGGCGAGGTGAGCAGCCGCCTGGCGATGGCCTCGGGGCAGCCCTACACCCCGGCGATGGGCTTCGGGATGCCGCTGCGCTACGATCCGTCCAACGGCGCGTTCGTGCAGTACGGCAGCGGCGGCAGCGTGCTCCTGGGCGAGCACAACACCGGCCGCCTCCCCGGCTACTTCCGCCTGGACGTGGGCTTCCGGCGCTCGTACGAGCCGCGCATCTTCGGCCGCCAGACCACCGTTACGCCGTTCCTGCAGATCCTGAACGTGCTCAACACCCCCAACGTCCTCGCCGGCGTGCCGCAGGTGTACGGCGAAGCGGGGCCGCAGGTGGAGTACGCTCCGCAGCTACCGATCCTCCCGACCATCGGATTCGAATGGAAGTTCTGACCCGCATCCTGGCCGCCGCCGCGCTGCTGGCGGCCACCGGGTGCTCGTTCCTGCGCGATCCCACGCCCGTGGAGGCGATGGGTGAGCAGCCGTCGGTGCACGCGCTGCTGATGACCGGCTCGGACACGGTGAAGGTGCTCCTGCAGCGGGTGGGCCCCGGCGCCGCCGGCCAGGATCCAGTGGCCGCCCGCCCCATCTCCGGCGCCGAAGTGACGCTGGCGGTGGGCGGCCAGAGCGTGCGCCTGGCCGAAGCTCCCGCGGGCTTTCCGGGGTGCGCGGCGCAGTCGGTGGGATCCGTCACCACCCTCACGGCGGGGTGCTACTC
>DASVSA010000013.1:0-18128 GCA_036388335.1 Longimicrobium sp.
CCGGAGCCGTCCAGCTCCACACGCACGCGGATCTGCGTTTCGCGCGTGCTCCGCGCCCGCTCGCCCACCCGGCTCATCGCGCCTCCTCCATGATGGTGCGCACGGCGCCCAGGAAGGCGTCGTTCTCCTCCGGCGTGCCCACGTTGGCGCGCAGGCAGCGTTCCAGCATCGTGTAGCCGCTCACGTCGCGGATCAGGATGCCGTGCTCGTCCAGCAGCCGCTGGAAGAGCTCCTTGTGGGTGATGCGCGGCGACTCCACGCGGAAGGTCCAGAAGTTGGCCGCGCTGGGGAAGACGCGCAGGCCGGGGATCTCGCTCATGGCGGCGATCATCCGGTCGCGCTCCTCGCGCAGCTCCGCCACCCCGGGCTCCAGCAGATGCCGCGCCCGCAGCACCTCGGCGGCGGCCACCTCGGTGAAGAAGTTGATGTTGTAGGGGAGCTTGGCCTTGTTCACCTCGGCCGCCAGCACCGGGTCCGCCAGCATGTAGCCGGCGCGCAGCCCCGCCATCGCCATCGCCTTGCTGAAGGTCCGCAGCACCACCAGCCGCTCGTGGCCGCGCAGGAGCGGGATCGCGTCGTCCCCCCCGAACTCGACGTACGCCTGGTCCACGAGCACCAGCCCCTCGGCCTCGTCGTGGATGTGCGAGATCTCGTCCAGCGAGAGCGCCGCGCCGGTGGGGTTGTTGGGGGTGCACAGCACGACCACCGACGCCCGGCTCTCCCGCGCCGCGCGGATGATGGCGTCCACGTCGAAGCGCAGCTCGGCCGTGAGCGGCACGGAGACCACGTCGCCGCCGTTCACCTCCGTCATCAGGCGGTAGAGGGTGAAGGTGGGCTCGGGGATGACCACGCGGGTCCCCGGCCCCACCACTACCGCCAGCGTGGACTGGATGAGCTCGTTGGAGCCGTTCGCCACCAGGATCCCCTCCGCCGGCCACCCGGTGGCCTCGCTCACCGCGCCGATGAAGCTGGAGGCCACAAAGGGCGGATAGCGGTTCCACGGCCGGTCCGCGAGGCGCTCGGCGATGCGCGCCTTCACCTCCTCGGGCACGTCCCAGGGATTTTCGTTCTGGTTGAGCTTGATGCGCGGCTCGTACGGCCTCAGCGTGTACGCCCCCATGGCGCGCACCGATGGCTTCACCAGCCGCAGCAGGTCTTCGTTCACGACATCCCTTTAGACAGACAGAGGCACGGAGACACGGAGAAGAGAGCGCATTTCCTCTCAGTGTCTCTGTGCCTCTGTGTGAGATTGCCCTTTCAGCGGCTCACGTGGATGATCTGGTCGCGGCGCGTGCCCACGGACACGAAGCGGATCGGGACCTCGGTGAGCTCCTCGATGCGGCGCAGGTACGCCTGGGCGGCCGACGGCAGGTCCTCCCAGCGGCGGGCGTCGGCCGTGGAGCTCTGCCACCCCTCCATCGTCTCGTACTCCGGCTCCGCCTCCTCCAGCAGCCCCAGGTCGCCCGGGAAGTCCTCCAGCGACTCCCCGCCGGCACGGTAGCGCACGGCGATCTGCAGCTCGGGGAGCGTGTCCAGCACGTCGAGCTTGGTGACGGCCAGGCCGGTGAGCCCGTTGACGCGCGCGGCGTACCGCACCACCACCGCGTCGAACCAACCGCAGCGGCGGGGGCGGCCCGTGGTCGCGCCGTACTCGCCGCCCAGCTCGCGGATCTGCTCCTGCATCGGCGACGGGAACTCGGTGGGGAGCGGGCCTTCGCCCACGCGCGTCGTGTACGCCTTCACCACCCCGAACACCTCCGCGACGGCCGTGGGGCCCACGCCCACGCCCAGCGCGGCGCCGCCGGCCGTGGTGTTGGAGGAGGTGACGTACGGGTAGGTGCCGTGGTCCACGTCCAGCAGCGCGCCCTGCGCACCCTCCAGCAGCACCCGCTCGCCCGCGCGGATGGCGTCGTGGATCACGCGTCCCGTATCCACCATGATCCCAAGCAGGCGCTCGCGGATGCCCATCACCTCGGCCACCAGCGCGTCGGCGTCCACCCGCTCGTCGGTGTCCAGCAGCGAGAGGCGGTCGTTGACGCGCGCGGCGGCGGCGCGCAGGCGCTCCTCGGCGCGGGCGGCGTCGCGCAGGTCGGCCACGCGGATGCCCTGGCGCGCCACCTTGTCCTCGTACGCCGGCCCGATCCCCCGCCCCGTGGTGCCGATCTTCCCGGCGCCGCGGCGCGTCTCGGCCGCGCGGTCCAGGAGCTTGTGGTACGAGAGGAGGAGGTGCGCCCGCCCGCTGACGCCCACGCGCGCGGCGGCGTCGATGCCGCGCGCGGTGAGCTTGTCCAGCTCCTCGAAGAACTGGAACGGGTCCAGCACCACGCCGTTCCCCAGCAGGCAGCGCCGGTCGGCGTGGAGGATGCCGGAGGGGATCTGGTGGAGGATGAACTCCTCCTCCCCCACGTGCACCGTGTGGCCGGCATTGGCGCCGCCCTGGTAGCGCGCGACGATCTCCACCTCTTCGGCGAGCACGTCCACGATCTTCCCCTTCCCCTCGTCTCCCCACTGGGAGCCAACGATCACCACACAGCCGTTCTTGCCAGTCATCTCGTACCGGAGGATTTAACGAAAACGCGGCCCCACCGCAAAGGTGGGCCGGGGATCACTGCGGTGTCAACAGAAGGGGCTCACACAGAGACGCAGAGGCACAGAGAAGAACTCATCTCTGTGCCTCTGTGTCTCCGTGTGAGCCAAGTGCTTCGAGTGCATCGCCAACCGTATGCACCGAGCCGGTGACGAGGACGGTGCCGTACGGGGCCAGCGTGGCGGCGCGCTGGAGGGCCGCCGCGAAGTCGGGGATCACGCGCACACCCCCGCCGATGGCTTCCGCGACCGCCTCCGGGTCCCAGCGGCGGGAGTCGGGGGCGGTGGGGGCGACGGTGAGGATGGCGGCGTCCACGCGGGCCAGGAGCGGGGGGAGCATGGCGGCCCACTCCTTGTCCGACAGGATGGCGGCCAGGAGGACGCGCGGACGGGGGAGATCCAGCCGGTCGAGCGTGGCGGCGAGGGACTGGACGCCCGCGGGGTTGTGGGCGACGTCGAAGATCCAGGTGAGGCCGTTCCTCACCTCCACCTGCATGCGTCCAGGCCAGCGTACGTCCGCGAAACCGTTCGCGATGGCGTCCCACTCCGGGCGCAGGTCGTCCGGGAGGATGCCCAGCAGCTCCGCGGCCAGGGCCGCGTTGCGCGCCTGGTGCTCGCCCGGCAGCGGGATCTGCACGTCGCGCCCGCCCCAGCGCGCGGAGGCCAGGCGGAAGCGCGTGCCCTCCAGCGACACGCGCACCTCCTCCACCCGCGCCACCTCGTCCAGCGCGTGGAAGGGGGCGCCGACCTCCTCCGCGCGGCGGCGCAGGACGCCCAGGGGGAGCGGGTCGGGCTCGCCGGCGATGGCGGGGACGCCGGGCTTGAAGATGCCCGCCTTCTCCCACGCGATCTCGCCGGGCGTGGTGCCCAGGAACTCCGTGTGGTCGATGCCGATGTTGGTGACGGCACAGGCCACCGGCGCGATCACGTTGGTGGAGTCCAGCCGTCCGCCGAGCCCCACCTCCACGACCGCCGTGTCCACCCCTGCCTCGGCGAAGCAGAGGAAGGCGATGGCGGTGGTGGCCTCGAAGAAGGTGGCGCCGGACTCCTCGATGGCGGGACGCAGGCGGGCCTCGCACGCCAGCAGCAGCTCGCGCTCCACCGCCCGCCCGCCGATGCGGATGCGCTCGGCGAAGGAGACCAGGTGCGGCGAGGTGTAGAGGCCCGTCGCGTGGCCGGAGGCGCGGAGGGCGGCCTCGCACAGGGCGCTGACGGATCCCTTGCCGTTGGTGCCGCCCACGTGGACGGAACGGAAACGCCGGTGTGGGTCACCCACACCGGCGAGCAGCGCCTCCGTCCGTTCCAGCCCCCAGCGGATCCCGCCCGTGGGCCGGGCGAAGAGCCAGGCCCCGGGCTCGTCCGGCCTCGTCACGCCGCGTCGGGGGCCGCGTTCAGCGCGAAGTCCTCCACGGCCGGGAGCGCGAGCATGTGGCGCAGCAGGCGCGACACCTCGCGCTTCATCCGGCGGCGGTCCACGATGCGGTCCAGCATCCCGTGCTCCAGCAGGAACTCGGCGCGCTGGAAGCCCTCGGGGAGCTCCTGCTTGATCGTCTGCTCGATCACGCGCGGGCCCGCGAAGCCGATCAGCGTCCCCGGCTCGGCCAGGTTGGCGTCGCCCAGCATGGCGTACGACGCCGTCACGCCGCCCGTGGTGGGGTCGGTGAGAATGGAGATGTAGGGGAGCCCCGCCTCGTCCATCTGCGCGAGCACCGCCGAGGTCTTGGCCATCTGCATCAGCGAAAAGATCCCCTCCATCATGCGCGCCCCGCCCGAAGCGGAGACGATGATGAGCGGCTGCTGCTTCTCCAGCGCCCGCAGCCCCGCGCGCGCCAGCTTCTCGCCCACCACGGAGCCCATGGAGCCGCCGATGAAGGCGAAGTCCATCACCCCGATGGACACGGGGATCTCGTCGAGCTTCCCCTCGCCGGTGATGACGGCCTCGCCGTGGGCACTCTTCCGCTCGGCTGCGGCAAGGCGGTCCTTGTACGGCTTGAGGTCCACGAACTTGAGCGGGTCGCCCGAGCGAAGGTCCTTGTCGCGCTCGCGGAACGTGCCCTCGTCCATCAGCAGCGACACGTAGCCGTTGGCCGGAAGCCGCAGGTGGTGCGCGCAGGTGGGGCAGACGTTCCAGTTCTCCTTGAGCTTCTCGCGGTACAGGATGTCGCCGCAGGCGGGGCACTTCTCCCACACGTCGCCGGGAAGGTCGCGCCGGTCGGCCGCCTGAAGGCGCGTCTTGGGTTTGCGGAACCAGGCCATTGAAATCGAAAGAAGAGGAAGTGCGTGAGTGCGTGAGTGCGTGAGTGCGCTAACTGCGGTTCAACGCACTCACGCACTCACGCACCCACGCACTCGTTATCTCGCCGTCTCCGCGGCTATTCGTTGCACCACCGCCATCGCCACGATGTTGAGCAGCAGGAACGAGCCGCCGTACGAGATGAAGGGGAGCGGGATGCCGGTGATGGGCATGATCCCCACCGTCATCCCCACGTTCACCAGCACGTGGGCGAACCAGCTTCCCAGCAGCCCGATGGGCACCAGCGAGGCGAAGGGGTCGCGCGAGCGCTCGGCGACGCGGATCAGGCGCCAGAAGATGAGGCCGAAGCCGGCCAGCACCGCCAGCACGCCGATGAACCCCGTCTCCTCGCCCACCACGGCGAAGATGAAGTCCGTGTGCTGCTCGGGAAGGAAGGCCAGGCGCTTCTGCGAGCCGGCCAGGAACCCCTTCCCCCACAGGCCGCCGCTGCCGATGGCCACCCGCGACTGGATCAGGTTGTACCCCGCTCCGCGCGCATCGATCATCGGGTCCAGGAACACCAGCAGGCGGTTCTTCTGGTAGGGCTTCAGCGTGTTCCACATGGGGAGCGCGATGCCGCCCGCCAGCGCGTTCGCCAGCCAGATGGACGCCTTCTCCGAGAGGAAGGCGTCGCGGTAGAGCAGCAGCACCAGCAGCGCCACGATGTACACGCTCCACATGATCGGGTTGATCGATATGAAGAGCGAGAGCGCGGGGCTCACCAGGAAGAAGATGGTGATCAGCGGCGTGCCGGCCCAGAACAGGCACCACACCAGGACGGAGCCGAACACCATGGCCGAGCCCAGGTCCGGCTGCGCCAGCACGAGCACCATGGGCACCATCACCACCACGATGGGCTTCCACAGCGCCCACAGGGTTCGCGGTGGCTCGCGCCATTCGCCCAGCACGCGCGCGAGCATCATGGCCGTGGCCAGCTTGGCGAGCTCCGCCGGCTGCAGGCGCAGCGGGCCGATCACGATCCAGCTCTTGATCCCGCCCGTCGTCTCGCCGCCGGAGCCGATGATGGGCACCAGCAGGAGGAGGACGATGGAGAGCGCGTACGCCGGCTGCGCGGCCCACTCCAGCCATCCCACGGGGACGCGCAGGATGAGCGGCACCAGGAGCAGCGAGAGGCAGAACCAGATGATCTGGTTGCGCCAGGCGCCCTGGGCGCGGGTGTAGCCCACGTCCACCACGCCCGCGCTGAACACCATGGCGATGCCGAACATCGCCATCCCCACCACAAGCGCGAAGAGGAGCGGGTCCCCCAGCCGCAGCGCGCGGTACCTTCTCATAAGCGGCTCCCTACACCAGCGCGCGATAGACGGTTACGGCCGCCAGCCCCGCCGCCGCGGCGTACAGCGCCGCCAGCGGCGAGAGGGTGAACAGCACCGAAGCGGGTCCCGCCAGGCCGCGGGAGACGAGGACCCCGTAAAGGAACAGGTCGAACAGGTACTTGCCCAGCCCCAGGAAGGCGAGGAGGAGCACCGGCGAGTCGCCGGCCAGCACCTCGCGCGAGCGGGCGGCGAGGTAGCCGAGCACGGCCAGCACCAGCGCGCTCGCCCCCATGGTGAAGGGGTTCACGGCGCCGTCCAGCACCCCGAAGAGCACTCCCAGCCCGGCGGCCCACCCCGCGCGCATCCTCCGCGCGGCCAGCAGGAGAGCCACCGTGAGCAGGTCGGGGACGAAGAAGCCCAGGGCCAGCCCCACCCGCAGCACGAAATGGAGGATCACCAGCCCCGCGATCAACCCCACGAACTGCCACCGCGTACCTTCGGTCATCGAATCGTCCGCCGCTCGTCAGGGGTTGGTCGGGGCCGGAAGGCCCTGCGGTACGCGGGGCGCGTTCGGGTCCACCACCCGCCCGGGAAGCTCAGGGGTGGGGTCCACGATCGCCGGGCGCTGCTGCGGGCGGGGCGCCGTGCGCCGCGGCGCCGGCCGCGGCCGCGTGGGCGCCACCGGCGTCGCCGCGTCGGGCGACACGGCCTGCCCCGCGCGCGCCGAGTCGCGCCGCTCGGCGGTAAGGCTCACTCCCCACGCCGCCGCCAGGTCCTGGTCCGTGTTCGCCCGGGTCGGGCGCCCGAGGATCAGCACGTGCGACATCTGCGCGGGGCTCACCAGGGGGCGGATGTAGTACACGCGCTGCCACCCGCCCTCGGCCCGCCCGGCGCCCGTCACGCGCCCCACGGGGATGCCGCGCGGGTAGAGCCCGCCGTCGCCCGAGGTAACGATCAGCGACCCGTTGGGCGGCTGGGTGTGGAAGGCCACCGGCGTAAGCGCCAGCATCCGCTCGCCGCGCGGGCCGTTGCCGGGCTTGGCGATGCCGTACGTCTCGCCGTCCTGCGTCATCACGCTCACCCCGAACTCGGGGTGGGTCCAGTCGATCCCCACCGATGAGCGGTCGCTGAGCCGCCACACGCTCCCCACCAGCCCCTCGGCGGTCACGATGGCCGCCGCCGGCCCCACGCCGTCGCGCGCGCCCACGGAAAGCTGCAGCGTGCCCGAGGCCCCCACGCCCCGCCCCCGCGCCGCCTCGGCCGGGACGAACGAGTAGCCCAGGCGCTCGCGGAAGCCGAGCATCGCCCGCAGCTCGCGGTTCTCCTGCGCCAGCGTGGCCTGCCCCACCAGGAAGGCGGCGAGCGAGTCGCGCTCGGCGCGGAGCGACGCCGCGTCGCCGAAGCGGCCCGCGCGGTCCGCCGCGCCGCCCTGCATCGCGACCACGGGGAGGAGGGCGGAGTTGCGCACCCCCGTCGCCAGGCCGGTGCGGTACGTGTCCGGCAGGTTGAACAGCAGGAGCGCAAGCACCGTGAACCCGGCGGCGATCCCCAGGTCCCGCTTGCGCCCGCGCTCTCCCGCGCCTCTCAGGTAGGGCCGGAATGGGCTCACGTCGTCAACACTCCTCTGTACTTCTGTACGTCGTCCAGGATGCGCCCGGCGCCGCGCACCACGCAGGTGAGCGGCTCTTCGTCCACGTGGATGGGGAGGTTGGTCTCGCGCCCGATCAGCACGTCGAGCCCGCGGATCAGCGCCCCGCCCCCCGTCATCACGATCCCGCGGTCCACGATGTCGCTGGCCAGCTCGGGCGGGGTGATCTCCAGCGCCCGCCGCACGGCCTCCACGATGGCCTGGATGGGCTCCTGGATGCACTCGCGGATCTCCTGCGAGTGGACCCTCACCGTCTTGGGGATGCCCGAGACGAGGTCGCGCCCCTTCACGTCCATCTCCCGCTCGTCGCCGGTGCTGAACGCGGAGCCGATCTGGATCTTGACCGCCTCGGCCGTGGCCTCGCCGATCATCAGGTTGTAGTTCTTGCGCAGGAAGGTGACGATGGCGTTGTCGATCTCGTCGCCCCCCACCCGGATCGAGGTGTCGCACACGATGCCGCTCAGCGCGATCACCGCGATCTCCGTGGTGCCGCCGCCGATGTCGATCACCATGTTGCCCGTGGGCGTCTCCACCGGCAGCCCCACGCCGATGGCGGCGGCCATGGGCTCGGCCACCATGTACACTTCCTTGGCCCCGGCCGCGTGCGCGCTGGACCTCACGGCCCGCCGCTCCAGCTCCGTGATCCCCGACGGAACGCCCACCACCATGGTAGGCTTCAGCTTGAGGAAGCGCTTGGAGGTCACCGTCTCCAGGAAGTAGCGGAGCATGATCTCCGTGACGTCCACGTCGGCGATCACGCCGTCCTTGAGCGGGCGCACGGCGGTCACGCCTTCCGGCGTGCGCCCCAGCATGCGCTTGGCCTCCAGCCCGATCCCCTTGATCTTGTTGGTGGCCTTTTCCACCGCCACCACCGACGGCTCGTTCAGGACGATGCCCTCGCCCTTGACGTACACCAGCGTATTCGCGGTTCCCAGGTCGACGGCGATGTCGTTGACCGGGATGAAGTTTCCTTTCTTGAGCCAGCTGAAGGCCATTGCTTCCCGAGGCTGTGCTCCCGCCGCGGCTCGCGCGGGCGGGACGGACTGGGCAGGCGTAGCACCCTGAAACCGGGTGGGTGAAGTGAACCCGAAAAGCTACGCCCCCCCTGTGGCGCACGCAACCCGGCGGAATCCAGGTCTCGCGCAACGCGGGCGGTCAGATGCACGGCCCATGCCGGGGAAAAAGAGGGGAATGGGGAACGGGGAATGGGGAACGGGAGAAGCGTTGGCTCGTGCGGACGGAGGCCCTCACCCCCCCGAGCCCCGCTCTCCCAATAATGGGAGAGGGGGGCGCATCTACCGTGTCGGCGCGACGCCCACGTGTTTCGCGGGCCGCGGCATCCGAGAGGCGTCGGCGCGGCTGGATGGATGGGTGCGCCCCCCTCCCCCAGCAGTTTGGGGAAGGGGGGTTGGGGGGGTGAGGGCCTACCGTCCCGTCGAGCCGAATCCCTCCGTGCCACGGTCCGTGGCGGTCAGCTCGCGGGTCTCCTCGACGACGGGAATCTCGAAGCGCGCGAACACGAGCTGCGCGATGCGGGTGCCGCGCGGGATGGGCACCGGCTCGCTTCCCGCGTTCCACAGGATCACCCGCAGCTCGCCCCGGTAGTCGGGGTCGATGGTGGCGGGAGTGTTGGGAAGGGTGAGGCCGTGGCGCAGCGCCAGCCCGGAGCGGGGCCGCACCTGGCACTCCACGTCGGGCGGAAGCTCCATCTCCAGCCCCGTGGCCACCAGCCGCCGCTCCCCCGGCTCCATCACGAAGTCGGGCTCGGCCGAGGCCACGTCGTACCCGGCGGAGCCCTGCGTCTGGCGGGCGGGGAGCGGGAGGTCTGGGTTGGCGGGAAGGCGGCGGAAGCGGACGATCATCACATTTCCATGAAAGAAGGCTCACACAGAGACACAGAGGCACAGAGACGAACTGATCTCTGTGCCTCTGTGTCTCTGTGTGAGCCTCGTTGTCAGCCCAGTACGCTGTTCAGCTCCACCAGCGGCAGCCCGAACGCCTCGGCGACGCCCGGATACACGACCTGCCCGCGGACCACGTTCAGGCCCAGCGCCAGAGCGCGGTCCTGGCGGCAGGCCTCTTCCCACCCGAGGCGCGCCAGGCGGGCCGCGTACGGGAAGGTGGCGTTGGTGAGCGCCAGCGTGGAGGTGCGCGGCACGCCGCCCGGCATGTTGGCCACGCCGTAGTGGATCACGCCGTCGATCTCGTAGATGGGGTTCTCGTGGGTGGTGGCGCGGATCGTCTCCACGCACCCACCCTGGTCCACCGCCACGTCCACGATCACGGCGCCCTTCTTCATCCGCTTCAGGTCCTCGCGCAGCACCAGCTTGGGAGCCTTGGCGCCCGGCACCAGCACGGCGCCCACCAGCAGGTCCGCCGTCTCCAGCCGCTCCAGGATGTTGTGGCGGTTGGAGTAGATCAGCTCCACGTTCGCCGGCATCACGTCGCTCAGGTAGCGCAGGCGGTCCAGCGACAGGTCGAGGATGGTGACGCGGGCGCCGAAGCCCGCCGCCATCTTGGCCGCGTTGATCCCCACCACCCCGCCGCCGATGATCACCACGTTGGCCGGCGCCACGCCCGGCACGCCGCCCAGCAGCATCCCGCGGCCGCCGTAGTACTTCTCCAGGTACTTGGCACCCGCCTGGATTGCCATGCGGCCGGCGACCTCGCTCATGGGCGTAAGCAGCGGGAGCTCGCCGTTGGGGAGCTGCACCGTCTCGTACGCCACCGCGACGGCGTTGGAGTCGATCAGCGCGGTAGTGAGCGCCTCGTCGGCCGCGAAGTGGAAGTAGGTGAAGAGGAGCTGGTTGGCCCGGATGCGCGGGTACTCCACCGCGATCGGCTCCTTCACCTTCATGATCATCTCGGCGCGGGCCCACACCTCTTCCACGTCGTGGACGGTGGCGCCGGCGGCCTCGTACTGGGCGTCTTCGAAGCCGCTCCCCAGGCCTCCGCCGCGCTCCACCATCACCCGGTGGCCGGCCTGCACCAGCGCCTCGGCCCCGGCGGGGACGAGTGCGATGCGGTTTTCGTTGGTCTTGATCTCTTTCGGAACCCCGATCAGCATGAGCGGTCTTCGCCTGATGGGAGGTGTATCGCAAGCGCCCGCGACAGCCGCGGGGCGGGCGGGGGCACAATATGGCACCCCGGTCCGCATTTGGAAACAGCGAGCTCACACAGAGACACGGAGGCACAGAGAAAGAACATCTTCTCTGTGCCTCCGTGTCTCAGTGTGAGCCCCGCTGTTACTCGGGCTGGGCGTCGGCCTGCTGCGCCAGCTCGGCCAGCGCGGCCTTGCGGGACAGGCGCAGGCGGCCCTTCTCGTCGATCGAGAGGAGCTTCACCTGCACGGCGTCGCCCTTCTTGAGCGCGTCCTCCGTCTTGTCCAGGCGCCCTTCCTGGATCTCGGAGATGTGGAGCAGCCCCTCCGTGCCGGGCAGGATCTCCACGAACGCACCGAAGGCGGTGGTGTTCTTCACCACGCCGTCGTAGATCCGGCCGACCTCGGCCTCCTCGGTCATCCCGGCGATCATGCGGCGCGCCATCTCGCCGGCCTCGCGGCCCACCGCGGCGATGGTCACCGTGCCGTCGTCGTCGATGTTGATGGAGGCGCCGGTCGACTCCTGGATCGCGCGGATCGTCTTGCCCTTGGGCCCGATGATCTCGCCGATCTTGGCCACGGGCACCTTGATGGTGATGATCCGCGGAGCGTACTGCGACATCTCGGGACGCGGGGCGGCGAGCGCCTTGTCCATCTCGTCGAGGATGTGCATGCGGCCCGTGTAGGCCTTGCGCAGCGCCTCGCGCAGCAGGTCGATGGAGAGGCCCTCCTCCAGCTTGATGTCCATCTGGATGGAGGTGACGCCCTCCCGGGTGCCGGCCACCTTGAAGTCCATGTCGCCCAGGGCGTCTTCCGAGCCCAGGATGTCCGTGAGGATGGCGACGCGGTCCCCTTCCTTGATCAGCCCCATGGCCACGCCGGCCACCGACGCCCGCATCGGCACGCCCGCGTCCATCAGCGCCAGCGAGCCCGAGCACACCGACGCCATCGACGACGACCCGTTGCTCTCCAGGATGTCGCTGACGATGCGGATGGTGTACGGGAACTCCTCGTACGCCGGCAGCAGCGGCTCGATCGCGCGCTCGGCCAGGTGCCCGTGCCCGATCTCGCGGCGCGAGGTGCCGCGCATGGGGCGCACCTCGCCCGTGGAGTACGGGGGGAAGTTGTAGTGCAGCATGAACGACTTCTTCTGCTGCGTGGGGAAGTCGATCGTGTCGTACGCCTGCTCGTCGTCCTGCGTGCCCAGCGTGGCGGTGCCCAGCGACTGCGTCTGCCCGCGGGTGAAGAGCGCCGAGCCGTGGGCGCGCGGCAGCACGCCGGTCTCCACGGTGATGGGGCGCACCTGGTCCGTGTTGCGCCCGTCGGAGCGCACGCCCTCGCTCAGGATCATCTCGCGCATGGTGCGCTTCTCGAGGTCCTTGAACACCGAGCCGATGTCCTTGTCGCCCTCGGGGAACTCCTCGGCCAGCGCGGCGGCCGTCTCGGCGCGGGCGGTGCTCAGCGCCTCGGCGCGCCCGTGCTTGTCGGCGATGCGCAGCGCCTGCGACACGCGGTCGGCGGCGAGCGACTCCACGCGGGTGCGCAGGTCGGCGCCCACGGCCTTGGGCGTCCACTCCATGGTGGCCGGCTTGTCGATCATGGCCACCACCTCGCGCTGGATGCCGATCAGCTCGCGGATCCCCGCGTGCGCGGCCACCAGGGCGTCGGCGATCTCGTCCTCGCTCACCTCGTTGGCGCCGCCCTCCACCATGGTGATGGCGCTCTCGGTGCCCGCCACGATCACGTCAAGCGAGCTGTACGCAAGCTGCTCGAAGGTGGGGTTGAGCACCCAGTGCCCCTGGATGCGCCCGATGCGCACGCACGCCACCGGCTCCGCGAACGGGATGCGGGAAAGGGCCAGCGCCATCGACGCGCCCGTCACCGCCAGCACGTCGGCGTCGTTCTGCTGGTCCGCCGAGACCACGGTGACGAAGATCTGCACCTCGTTCGCGAACCCTTCGGGGAACAGGGGACGCAGCGGCCGGTCGGTGAGACGGGCGGCCAGGATCTCCTTGTCCGAAGGGCGCCCCTCGCGCTTGATGAACCCGCCGGGGAACTTGCCCGCGGCGTAGGTGCGCTCGCGGTACTCGACGGTGAGGGGGAAGAACGGGAGGTGGGTCGGGTTGTCCTGCGCCGTAGCGGCGCACAGCACCATCGTCTCGCCGAACTGCAGGGTGCACGAGCCATCGGCCTGACGGGCCATCTTGCCCGTCTCGATGATCAGCGGGCGCCCCGCGAATTGCCTTTCCAGCTTTGCCATTTTCTTGTTCCGTTCTGCAGGATTGCCGGGGGAGGCCGCGAGCGGCACCGTGCTCCCCCGTGCACACGGCCCGCATATCGTCTTGGCTTTTTCGCTTCTAGATGCGCGAGAAGGCCGCACGGGGGGTGCCCCGTGCGGCCTTCCCAGTCGTCAGTCGTGCATCGCCGCGGCGCTCGCGGAGACGGCCGTACACGGCGTGCCGCGGCGCGCCGTCGCCATCCCGCGGAGCTTCCGCCGGGCGGCCAATCTCAGTGGCGCAGCCCGAGGTCCGCGATCAGCGCGCGGTACCCGTCCAGGTCGTTGCGGCGCAGGTAGTCCAGCAGGCGGCGGCGCTGGCCGACCATCTTGAGCAGGCCGCGGCGGCTGTGGTGGTCCTTCTTGTGCTGCCGGAAGTGCCCCGTCAGGTGGTTGATGCGCTGCGTGAGCAGAGCGACCTGGACCTTGGTGGAGCCACGGTCGTTCTCGTGGATCTGGTACTTCTTGAAAATGTCTTCGCGTTCGAGCGTCTCGGCCACGATCGGAACCTCCAGAGGAGTCTTTGCTGATCAGGAAGTAGCCGACCCTTCGATGCTTCTTGATGGAAACAGTCGCTGGATCAACTTGCAAGCCGTGGAATCTAGCGGCATCGGGCGTTTTGCACAACTGACCGGGCTCACACAGAGACACAGAGGCACGGAGATGAAGTCGTCTCTGTGCCTCTGTGTCTCTGTGTGAGATGCCGTTCAGGTGAAGCCGAGGATCTCGCGGCCGCGGAGGGCGTCGGCGTGCATGGCCTCGATGAGGGCGGGCACGGAGGTGAAGGGGAGGATGTCGCGGATGCGCTCCACGAACTCCACGCGCACGCGGTCGCCGTAGATGTCGCCGCTCCAGTCCATGAGCCAGAGCTCCACGGTGGGGGCGAAGCCCGCGAAGGTGGGGCGCGGGCCCAGGTGAAGGAGGCCCGGGATGCGCTCGCCGCGCACCCAGCCGTGCACGGCGTAGATCCCCTCGCGCGGCAGCATCTTCTCCGGATCGCCCACCTGGATGTTGGCCGTAGGGAAGCCCAGTTCCCTTCCCTTGCGCTCGCCGCGCACCACCACGCCCTCCACCGTGTAGGCGCGGCCCAGGAGGCGCCCCGCGTCGGCCACCCCGCCTTCGGCCAGCAGGCGGCGGATACGCGACGAGGAGATCGGCTCGCCGTCCACCTCCACGGCCTTCACCACGTCCACCGCGAAGCCCAGCTCCTGGCCGATCTGGCGCAGCGTGTCCACGCTCCCCTCGCGGTCGCGGCCGAAGCCGTGGTCGTAGCCGATCACCAGCTCGCGCATCCCCAGGCGCTGCACGAGGATCTCCTCCACGAAGCGGCGCGCGGGGTAGCGCTGAAGCGTGCGGGTGAAGGGGACGAAGACGGCGTACTCCAGCCCGCTCTGCGCCAGCACCTCGCGCTTCTCGGCCACGGTGGTGAGCAGCGGCGGCGCGTGCTCCGGGCGCACGATGCGCAGCGGGTGCGGGTGGAAGGTCACCAGGATGCTGCGCCCGCCCAGCCTGTCCGCGCGGCGGCCGATCTCCTCCAGCACCTCGCGGTGGCCGCGGTGCACGCCGTCGAAGGTGCCCACCGTGACCACGGCGGGGCGCCCGTCGCGCGGGAGCGCGGGGGGGAGCGCCGGGTCGATGGCGAACTCGTCCGGCCCGGCGGGGTCGTGGATGCGGCGGCGGTGAGTCACGCCACCTCCGCCGGAAATACTTTGCGCGGCTTCACCGCGTCGCCCGCGCGCTCGCCGATCGCCAGCAGGCGCCCGTCCGCGCCCGCGAGGGCGAGCGGTACGCCTTCGGGCGCGCCGGGCGGCGCCGGGATGGTGCGGCCGAAGCCCAGCGCGGCGGCCCCGGCCTCGTCCACCGCCACGCGCGGCAGCCCGGCGAGCGCGTCCAGCGGGGTGAGGAGGGCGGCGCGGACGCGTTCCTCGTCGCCCAGCGCGTCCAGCGGCACGGCGTCCTCTACCGAGTGGACGCCCACGGCCGTACGGCGGAGGGCGCGCAGGTGGCCGCCCGCGCCCAGCGCCTCACCCGCGTCGCGCGCGATGGCGCGGATGTACGTGCCGCTCCCGCACACCACCTCGAAGTCCACGTCCGGCAGCTCCACGCGCGTCACGCGGATGGAGTGGATGGTCACCGTCACCGGCCTGCGCTCCACCTCGCCGCCGCGGCGCGCCACGGCGTACATCCGCTCGCCATCCACCTTCTTGGCGCTGTACACGGGCGGAAGCTGCTGGATCGTCCCCACCTGCCGCTGGACCGCCCCGTCGATGTCCTCCGCGGAGAGGCCGCGCCACGCGTCGCTGCCGCCCACGATCCCGCCCGTGAGGTCGTCCGTGTCGGTGATCTCGCCCAGGCGCAGGGTGGCCGCGTACGCCTTGGGGAGCCCCGTCAGGTACTCGGACAGGCGCGTGGCCTGGCCCACGCACACCAGCAGCAGCCCGGAGGCGAAGGGATCCAGCGTGCCGGTGTGGCCCACCTGGCGGGTGCGGAGCGCGCGGCGGACGAGCGCCACCGCGTCGTGCGAGGTGGGGCCGACGGGCTTGTCGACGGGGAGAACGCCGTTGAACAACGGGGAATGGGGAACGGGGAACGGGGAACGGGGGGACTCCGGCACGGAGCCCCCCGACGTGGATCACTCTTCCGAGTCGTCCTTCGGAGCGAGCGAGCTGTCCGGCGGCGTCTCGTGGAGGCGGTCGTGGGGGAGCGCCTCGCGCAGGAGCTGCTCGATGCGCTGGGCCTCCTCCAGCACGCGGTCCTGCTCGAAGTGGAGCTCCGGGATGCGCCGCATGTGGAGGCGCTGGCCCAGCGCCTTGCGGATGAAGGGCGCGGCGCTCCTCAGCCCCGCCAGCAGCTCCTTGCGCTCGTCGTCGGTGCCCAGCGCCGTGAAGTACACCTTGGCGTGGTCCAGCTCCGGCGAGGTCTGCACGGCGGTGATGGTGGCCAGCGACACCCGGGGGTCGCGCACCTGGTCGCGCACCAGGAGAGAGATCTCTTCCCGGAGCTGCTCGTTGATTCGGTCGGTTCGCCTGAAGCGCGGCATGGAAAAACCGGGTACGGGGAATGGGGAACGGGGAACGGTGGAAGCGAACAGCATGCCCGGCCGACGACGCGGCCGCTGGCAGTTACCGTTCCCGTTCCCCGTTCCCCGCTCGCCTCAGTAAAAAGTCGTATACGAATCCACGATCCGCGCCCGCCCGTCCATCTCCACCATGCCGTCGCACGAGGAGAGGACCTGCTGGGCCTGGCGCCGGTCGCCCGACACCACGCAGACGGCGATCTCGGCCCGCTGGTGAAGGTCGTGGTGGCCCGTCTCGGCGGCGGAGACGTTGAAGCGCTGGTGGAGGCGGTCCTTGAGGCTCTTCACCACCTGGCGCTTGTCCTTGAGGGACTGGCACCCGGCGATGTGGAGCTCCCACACGACCACCCCCACCGTCACGCTTCAGCTCACGCGTTGCGGGCGGCTTCCTCGGCGGCGGCACCGGCCAGCGTGCGCGCCACTTCCTCCACCCGGTAGCACTCGAGGACGTCGCCGATCTTGATGTCGTTGAAGTTGGACACGTTAAGACCGCACTCGAAGCCCTCGCGGACCTCGCGCGCATCGTCCTTGAAGCGCTTCAGCGACCCCAGCTCGCCCTCGTAGATCTGCACCGCGTCGCGGATGACGCGGATGCGGCCGCGGCGCTCCAGCACGCCCTTGGTGACCATGCAGCCGGCCACCGTGCCCACGCGCGGCACCTTGAAGAGCTGGCGTACCTCGGCCGTGCCCAGCAGCACCTCTCGCTGCTCGGGCGACAGCAGGCCCTCCATCGCCAGCTTCACCTCGTCCACCACCTCGTAGATGATGTTGTAGAGGCGGATGTCCACGTCTTCCCGCTCGGCCACGGCGCGCGCCTCGCCCGTGGGGCGCACGTGGAAGCCCACGACGATGGCGCTGGAGGTGGACGCCAGCAGCACGTCCGACTCGTTGATGGCGCCCACGCCGCGGTGGATCACCTGCACCTGCACTTCCGTCGTGGACAGCTGCTCCAGCGAGTCGGAGAGCGCCTGCACCGAGCCGTCCACGTCGCCCTTGATGACCAGGTTGAGCGTGACGCGCTCGCCCTTGGCCAGCATCTTCGACAGGTCGGTGAGCTTCACGCCGCGGCTGCGGATGCGCATCCGCTTCTCGCGCTCCAGCCGCTGGCGGGTCTGCGCGATCTCGGCGGCGCGGTCCTGGTCCATCGACACCATCTGGTCGCCGGCGTTGGGCACGCCGGGAAGGCCGAGGATCTGCACCGGGATCGCCGGGCCGGCCTCCTGCACCGGGTGCTGGCGCTCGTCCAGCATGGCGCGGATGCGGCCGTTGTAGAGTCCGCACACCACGTGGTCGCCCACGCGCAGGGTACCGTTGGTGACGAGCACCGTGGCCACGGGGCCCTTGCCGATGTCCAGCTGCGCCTCGATCACCACCCCCGCGGCCTCGCGGTTCGGGTTGGCGCGCAGGTCCAGCAGGTCGGCCTGCAGGAGCACCCGCTCCAGCAGGTCGTCGATGCCCAGCCCGCGCTTGGCGCTCACCTCGGCCGACATCACGTCGCCGCCGAAGTCTTCGAGCACGATGCCGTGCTGCAGCAGGTCCTGCTTCACCCGCTGCGGGTTGGCGTCGGGCAGGTCCACCTTGTTCACCGCCACCACGATCGGCACGCCGGCGTTGCGGGCGTGGGAGATGGCCTCGATGGTCTGGGGCATCACCGAGTCGTCGGCCGCCACCACCAGGATGACCACGTCGGTCACCTCGGCGCCGCGGGCACGCATGGCCGTGAAGGCCGCGTGGCCCGGGGTGTCCAGGAACGAGATGGCGCGCCCGTCCGCCAGCTGCACGTGGTAGGCGCCGATGTGCTGGGTGATGCCGCCGGACTCGCCCGCGATGACGTTGGTCTTGCGGATGTAGTCCAGCAGCGAGGTCTTGCCGT
>DASVSA010000014.1:0-20489 GCA_036388335.1 Longimicrobium sp.
CAGGTCCGTGGAGAGCGTCGTGGGGTTGTTGGGGAAGGAGAGGACCAGCGCCTTCGGACGCGGCCAGGTGGAGGCGCACGCCTGCTCCACGGCGGCCAGCAGCGCGTCGCCGTCCACCATCCCGGGCTCGCCCTCGGTGAGCGGGATGGCGTGCACGCGCCCGCCCGCGAACACCACCGAGTAGCTGTGGATGGGGTACGCGGGCGCGGGGACGATCACCGTGTCGCCCGCGTCGAGGATGGCGAGCATCAGGTGGGCGATCCCCTCCTTGGCCCCGATGGTCACCACCACCTCGCTCTCCGAATCCAGCTCCACGCCGTAGCGGCGGGCGTAGTGCTCGGCCATGGCGTCGCGCAGGCCGTAGATACCGCGCGAGGCGCTGTAGCGGTGGTGCTTGTGATCGGCCGCGTGCGCCACCAGCTCGTCCACGATGTGCGAGGGCGCGCCGATGTCGGGGTTCCCCATCCCCAGGTCGATGATGTCCTCGCCCGCGGCGATCCTCACCATCTTCTCGGCGTTCACCTGCGCGAAGACGTAGGCGGGGAGGCTGGCGAGGCGCGGGAAGTCCGCGGGGGCCTGCGGCGGCCAGGGTGTTTCTGTGCTCATGGGATTCCTTTCCATCACACGGAGAACACAGAGGCACAGAGAACGACTTTTCTCTGTGCCTCTGTGTCTCCGTGTGATGCCTTGTTACTTGGTGAACTCGGCCACTTCGCGGATCTCCACCGGCGCCACGTTGGCGGCGCGGAGCCCCGCCTCCACCTTGGAGCGGTCGCCCACCACCACGATCACCGCGTTGTCCGGGCGGACGTACTGGTTGGCCACGCGGCGCACGTCATCCACCGTCACGGCCATCACCCGCTGCACGTAGGTGCTCAGGAACGAGGGCTCGATCCCGTAGGTCACCAGGCCGGCCAGCTGCCCGGCCACCTGCGGGTTGGTCTCCACCGACTGCGGGAAGCCGAGCGCCAGGTAGCGCTTGGCCTTGTCCAGCTCCTCGGCCGTCACCGGCTCGGTGCGGATGCGGCTCAGCTCCCGCATGAACTCCACCACCGAGCTGTCCGTCTTGGCGGTCACCACGCCGGCCTGCGCCGTGAAGGGGCCCGCGTTCTGGCGCATCGAGTAGCCCGAGCCCGCCCCGTACGACCAGCCGTGCACCTCGCGCAGGTTGGTGTTGAGGCGGCTGGTGAAGGAGCCCCCCAGGATGGTGTTGAGCACCTGAAGCGCGAAGTAGTCCGGCGAGTTGCGCGCCACGCCCGGGTGGCCGATCCGGATCTGCGACTGCGCGGCGCCGGGCTTGTCCACCAGGTACACCACCGAGCGGGCGATGGTGGGCGCGGCCAGCGCCGGCGTGGCGGCGGGCGCCGCGCCCGTGGCCCGCCAGGCGCCCAGCGCGCGCTCCACCACCGGGTGCATGGTGCCGGGCTCCACGTCGCCCACCAGCACCAGCGTGGAGCTCTCCGGCCGGTAGCGCGCGGCGTGGAAGGCCTGCACGCGGGCACGGTCCAGCCTGCGGGTGGCCTCGCTGGTGGCGAAGCGTCCGTAGGGGTGCTGAGCCCCGTACACCAGCGCCGGGAAGGCGTTGTTGGCGATGGCGCTGGGCTCGTCGCGGCTGCGGGCAAGCGCCGTCAGCCGCTCCTCGCGCAGGCGCGACACCTCGCGCTCCGGGAAGTCGGGGCGCGCCACCACGTCGGCCATCAGCTGGAGCGCCTCCGCGAAGTTGCCGCGCAGCGCGTAGAGGTTCACCTGCGTGGCGTCCCACCCCGCATTGGCGCTGAGGTCGGCGCCCAGCGTCTCCAGCGCGTCGGCGAGCTGAAGGGACGAGCGGCCGGCCGCGCCCTCGTCCAGCATCGACGCGGTGAAGGAGGCGAGCCCGGGGATCTCCGCCGGGTCGTCGGTGCTCCCGGCGCCGCGCACCACGAGCGTGCCCTGCACGGTGGGCACCTCGGCGCGGCGCACGTACATCACCGTGAGGCCGTTGGCCAGCTTCCTCACCACCGGCGTGGGCGGCGCGACCGGGGCCGCCGGGCCGGGGCGCGGCGGCGTGGTGGGAAAGGTAGTCTGCGCCGCGGCGGGGGCGGCGGCGGCGAGCGTTGCGCCCGCCATCACGAGGGCTGCGGTCCTTCTCATCGCGCGTTCTCCTTGGCGGCGAGCTCCGTCTTCCCGGTGGGGACGAAGCTGATCACGATCCGGTTCTTCCCCATCAGGTACTGCCTCACCACCCGCTGCACGTCCGCCGGGGTCACGGCGCGGAAGCGGGCCAGGTCGCGGCTCGCGTAGCCCGGGTCGTTGAAGTAGTACTGGTAGCTGTTGAGCTGCTCGGCCTTGCCCCCCACCGTCTCCAGCGACGACACGAAGCCGGTGACGATCTGGTTGGCCACGCGCTGCACCTCGGCGGCCGTGGGCGGGGTGGCGGCCAGGCGGGCGATCTCCTCGTCCACCGCCATCTCCATCGAGTCCAGCTGCGTGCCCTGCTTGCCGCGCACGATCACCGAGAAGTCGCCCGAGAGGAGGTCGGACCCGTTGCCGGCGCTGGTGAGCGCCGCCACCTGCTGCTCGTACACCAGGCGCTTGTAGAGCCGGGCGTTCTTGCCGTCGGTGAGCAGCGACGCCGCCACCTCCAGCGCCGCCTCGTCCGCGTGCCCGCGCGGCACCGTGCGCCAGAACATGTTGAGCTGCGGCAGCGTCACCCGGTCCTCGCGGGTGATGTAGCGCGTGGCCGCGATCTGCGGGACGCCGATGCGCGGGCGCTCCACCGGGGTGCCGCGGGTGATGCCGCCGAAGTAGCGCTCCACGATGGGGCGGATCTGTGCCGTGCTGACGTCGCCCACGATGGTGAGCGTGGCGTTGTTGGGCGCGTAGTAGGTGCGGAAGAACTGCGACACGTCTTCCACCGAGGCCGAGTCCAGGTCCGCCATGGAGCCGATGGTGGTCCACGAGTACGGGTGCCCGGCCGGGTAGAGCGCCGCCGAGGCCGTCTCGGAGAGCGCGCCGTACGGGGCGTTCTCGTAGCGCTCCCGCCGCTCGTTCTTCACCACTTCGCGCTGGCCGTTGAGCTTGGTGGCGTCGAACGCGTCAAGCAGCCCGCCCATGCGGTCCGCCTCCAGCCAGAGCGCCAGCTCCACGGCGTTGGAGGGGACGATCTCGTAGTAGTTGGTGCGGTCGCGGTTGGTGCTCCCGTTGTTCTGCCCGCCGGCCGCCTCCAGGAGGTTGTCGAAGTCTCCCTCCTTGACGTTGCGGCTCCCCTCGAACATCACGTGCTCGAAGAGGTGGGCGAAGCCGGTGCGGCCGGCCTTCTCGTACCCCGAACCCACGTGGTACCACACGTTTACGGCGGCCACCGGGGTGGAGTGGTCTTCCGCCACGATCACCCGCAGCCCGTTGGGGAGCGTGAAGGTGGTGTGCGGAATGCTGACTTCCTGCGCCACGGCGGGTGCCGCGGCAAGGCTCAGCAGGAGCGCGAGGCGTTTCATCGAGCTGCCTTTCTGCTGGGGATCGTGGATGTGCGAAAGGACGTCCGGGGCGAGCCCGAAGCATACTCCCGCACGGTGCGGGACGCCAGACGGTGACTTGAAACCCCCGCCCCGTGCCGCGGGTTCCTGACCGAAGCCTCACGCGGTGTGACGGGAACGCGGCGAAGCGTTACGTGATGGAGCCGGATTTGCGTGCGGAAACGGATGAGGCCCTTGCGCGATCGGGTGCGCGGGGTGATTAGTAGATGACATCCCGAAATTCCCAGCCCTGGAGAACGCATGCCGTTCATCCCGCATGGCCGCGCCCTCGGCGCGCTTCCGCCGGACCAGATGGTGCTCTTCCTCCTCGCGCTCTGCGTCGTGGTGGCCGTCGGATCGGTGGTGGCGCACGCGCGCTGCCGGCGCCAGGAGCGGGAGTTCGCGGAGCACCTGCAGCGCGCCCTGCGACGCGGCTGAGCGGACGTTCGGGATGACGGAAGAACCGGCCGGGGAGATCTCACGCGAGATCTCCCTGGCCGGTTCTTCATTGAACGGGAGGTGGTCCGTATCAGACAGCGGGACGTCGTTTCCCCGGGGCGCAGGCGAGATCAGGCGGCGGGGACGCCGAGGGCCGCGACGTACATCGGGATCTCGGAGACGCCGTCGATGCCCAGGAACCGCTCCACCTCCTTCTCCCGCGAGGCGCCGGTGGTGAACGGCGCCAGGCCCAGCTCCGTGCACACCAGGTGAAAGGTCTGGCCCAGGTGCCCCGCGTCCAGGTGCAGGACGCGGTAGGCGTGCGGCTGGCGGTACTTCCAGGCGCTGCGCTCCACCACCGCGGTCATGAAGCACACCGCCGCCGCGTCGGACACCCACTGCTGCCCCGCGCACAGCCGGCTCGCCAGCTCGGGAAAGAAGCCGGGCTGGAGGAGGTCCAGGGCGTGCCGCCGCACCGAGTAGTGGTAGAGCCCGGGCTCCACCCCGTCCACGCGCAGCACGAGCGGGTACACCTCGATGGGGTGTCGCGACCCGCCGGAGGGGCTCGTCTTCACCACGTACTCGCCGAACACCGGGTCGTGCATCACCCGCGAGCGTCCCCACGTCCACTGGAGCACTCGCGCGAACCTCTCCAGCGAGACCGCCTCACCCGTGAAGGCGCGCTGCGTGCGCCGGCGGCGGAGCACGTCCCAGAGGCCGCCCGCGTCGTCGTGCGTGCCGGGGAGGTCGAGCGCCGGAGTGCCGCACTCCTTGTACGGCGCCGGAGGGGGCGTGGCGGCGGCCAGCTCGCCCAGCTTCTCGGCCTCCACGGCCAGGTCTTCGTGAAAGGAGATGTGCTGGGTGGTGTAGTGGAAGAAGCGCGCGGCGGGGCCCCACGCCCAGCGGTCTCCCACGGAGCGGTCCAGGTCGTCCTGCGGAGTGCCTTCGGCCAGCAGCACGCCGTGCTCCACCAGCTGGCGCACCAGCTCGCCGGCGCCGGCCACGGGAAGGCGCGACGCGATCTCGGCCGCCGTGGCGTAGCCCTCCTGCCCGCTCAGCAGGTGCGCCAGCAGGGGCGAGACGGCCACCCGGCGGTGGCTCAGGTAGTTCTCCAGGAGGAACTCGTCTCCGCTCCAGTGCCCCACCAGGGCTCCGGCGCGCCGGAAGCGCCCGTCCGGGGCGCTCCCGGCTCCTTCGGCGCCGCCCGTCACACGCAGCAGGTGCTGCCGCGGTAACGATAGCCGGCCACCATCATCTCGCTCACCGTGCGGTCCTTCACCTGGAAGGTGATGCGCGCCGGCTTCCTGGGATCCCCCTCGTCCCACGCCCCCAGGATGGCGTTGTACTGCTCCTCCGTGAGCTCCACGCGGATGGGCTGCTGCTCCGCGTACCGCTTGATGAGCTCGGATGCCTGCTCGTGGCTCATCTCGGACGAATCGGCCATGATCTTCCCCCCGTCTGCTTGCGGGAACCCGCCGCGCGAGACGTTCGTCCCGCGCGGCGGTGGGGGGATCAACCCTCGTGCCCATCCCGCCACCGCCACCCCGCCCGATGCGCGACAAGGAGTTACGTGATCTGAGTGGCCGCCGCCGGTGCTCAAACACGAGGCATCCGCGTCACGGATGGGACGCGAATGCCTCGTGTATCCTTGCTGGCACAATCAGTCTGCGGGCCTCGACGCGAGCGCCGGGAGCTGAGCGGAGCACCAGGGCCACGCGCGCCTCCGCTCCACCTTTCGAGGCGCGGACGAGCTGGCCACCCGCGCGCCGGGAGCGCGGTTCAGCTGGCAGACGGCCCGCCGCTGCTCGTCGCTGAGCACCTGCTCCACGGCCCGCACGGCGCGCAGGTTGTTGTCGGCGGCGGCCGGGGCGTGGGCGCGAAGCGCGAGCGGCTTCACCTTGGCCTGCCGCACGCGGCGGATGGCCTTCGTATTGGCGGCGTCCCAATCCCGCGCCACCTTTTCCAGCGCGACCACCTGCTCGGATGTCAGCGACAGGCGCTCGCGCTCGCTCAGCAGCGCGAGGATCGGCGGCACCTCCGTGGCGCTCGCCTGCGTGACAGGCGCGGGCGCGGCGGGGGGAGCGGCGGGTGCGCAGGCAGCGGAGGAGACGAGCAGAATCATCGACAAAGCACGCGATTTCACGGGTTCCTCCAGGTTGAGAGTGAGCACTGAAAAGCCGGCGGACCCGCGCACTGCATCGCGCGGGCCAGCCGGCTTCGGCCGATTTGGCAGAATTTCTGCCACTCCGATCCCCTCTCTGTGCCTCTGTGTGAGACCGCTGTTCAGTCCAGGTCGATCAGCGCGGCGCTGGTGCGCGTGGCGAGCGGCACACCGGCGGCATCGGCCAGGGTGATGAGCAGGCTGTAGGTGCCGGCTGGGAGGTAGGCGGTGGGGATTACGAGCACCGGGTCCTCGCCCTCGGGGAGCGGCGCGGAGATGCGCGTGCGGCTCGCGTACACCACCTGGCGGGAGGGGTCGCGCACCGCCAGCGTGAGCTGGTACGAGGCCGGCGCGCCCCGCACCCGGCAGCGCACGCGCACCACCGGCTCCGCGCCCGTCATCACCGTCGTCTCCGCCACCTCCACGCCCGCGTCACCTGTAACGGCGGAGGTGCCCTCGCCCGCCGCCTGGATGGCGGAGTCGATGTCGGCGTCCACCACCAGCTTGCCACCCCTCATCACCAGCCCGCGCTCGCACAGCGCGCGTGCCGAGAGCAGGTCCTGGCCCGCGATGATTACGGCGCTCCCCGCGGCGCAGCGCGTCCGGAGCTGCCCGGCGGCCCAGGCGCGGAACGGCGCGTCGCACACCGCCAGCCCCTCGTCCACCAGGTAGAGGTCCGCGGGGGTAAGCAGCCCCGCCACCAGCCCGAGCCGCGTCCGCTGCCCCGTGGAGAGGCGCCGCGCCGGCAGGTCCGCGCGCTCCGTGAGCCCGGCGATGCGGATCGCTTCCTCCACGTCCAGATCGTACCCGGCGAGCACGGAAGCGCCGCGCAGGTGCTCGCGCGGCGTCAGGGCCGCGGAGAAGGGGGAGGTGAAGCCGATGATGGGCGAGCAGACGCCGCGGATCTCCACGCGGCCGTGGTCGGGGCGGTAGATGCCGGCCAGGAGGCGGAGCAGCGTCGTCTTCCCCGCCCCGTTGTGGCCGAGCAGCGCGATACTGTCCCCCGGCGAGACCGCGAAGGAGACGTCGCTCAGCTCGAACGAGGGGGCCCCGCGCCGCAGGGGCATGAAGGTCCCGAGCCGCTTCCCCAGCGCCTCCGCCCGCACGATCTCGCGTCCCGTCATCACAGGACGTCGCGTACGCGCTGGTCGGACCAGCGGGCGAGCGCGAGCCCGCCCGCGAGCAGCGCCAGCGCCACCGCGAAGGCCGCGGCCAGCCCCGCGGCGGGAACGGGAGCGGCGCCCAACAGCGCCGCCCGGTAGCTCTCGATGGCCGCGGTGATGGGATTCGCCAGGTAAAGCGTCTGCCAGCGCGCGGGGACGGCGGAGCGCGGGTAGACCACGGGGCTCAGGAAGAGGAGCACGCCCATGAGCGGCGAGATCGCCCGCCCCACGTCCGAGAAGAACGCGGTGGCCACCGCCAGCAGGAGCCCGGCTCCCAGCGCGACGATCGCGTGGAGCACGAAAGCCGTGGCGCCCCAGAGCAGCAGCGCCGAGGGCTCCATCGTCCCCGAGCCCAGCAGCAGCACCACGGCGGCAACGATGGGCGCGGAGAGCAGCGCATCCTCGAACGCCGCGCCCACGGCGGCGGCGGTCACCACGTGCACGGGGAGGGGGAAGCTGTGGAGGAGGACCGTCCCGCGCCGCAGCGAGCCCGCCGCCGCCGTGAGAGCGCGCGCGTAGACCCGCCACGCCACGATCCCCGTGAGCGCGAAGGAAAGGTAGCCGGCGGGCGTGCCGCGCACCTGCAGCAGCACTCCGAACAGCAGGGTGAACACGCCCGTCTGCAGGAGGGGAAGGAGCACCCCGCCGAACCGTCCCAGCAGCGATCCGCGCGAGCGCGCCTCGCGGTCCTGCCGCATCAGCTCGCGCACGATCCGCAGCTGCCGGCGCGCTCCGTAGCGTCCGCTCACCGCGTGGCCGGCGCGAGGCAGCGGAGGAGCGCCTCGGGGTTGCGGTAGCTGTCCATCCCCAGCCGCAGCGAGTACGACGGGGCCGCCGCGGCGGTGGCGGGCAGAGCGAGCAGCCGGGACGCGCCCGCCGCGCCGAACAGCAGCCAGGGCGCCGCCCGGATCAGCCGCCCGAGCACGTCGGCGGGGCGCACGGGAGCGAGCTGCGTGGGCGAAGCGGCCTCGATGCGGGGGAAGAGGAGGCCGGCGAGCGGGCCGCCGCGGTGCTCGCGTCCGGGCCAGCGCTCGCGAGGGTCCATGGCGGCGCGCCACAGGGCGCGGCCCGCGGGCGGAGGTGCGTCGAGGTTGAAGCGGCGCGGCCATCCCTCCACGCCCACCGTGCCCGCCGCGTCGGAGAGGACCACCTGGTCGTCCGAGAGGTAGTCCCAGCCGCCGTCCACCAGGGTGACGCAGGTGGTGGACTTCCCGGATCGCGAATCGCCCGCCAGGAGCCACGCGCCCCCGGGGCCCACCACGCCCGCCGCGTGAAGCAGCGCGCGCCCCAGCCCGTCCACGAGGAGCGCCGCCGCGACGGCCGCCTGGTCGTGGAGCTCCGTCGCCGCAGGCTCTCCCGCCGCCACGTGGAGGCGCGCACGGTCGCGGGCGGGCTCCACCCGCCCCGCCACCGAGCCGCTGTCCGAGCACAGGTCCACCCCGCCCTCGCCATCCAGCCACCCCGCCGTGGAGGCGAACCGGAACGTCGGCTCCGCGTCGGGGCGGGCAGCGTCCGCGGAGGCGGGGCAGAGGTCGAGGAGCGCGGCGCCCTCGAAATCGTCTGCGCGGGCCGCGTTGGTCGGAAGCCAGCGCTCGGCCAGCGGAGCCAGGGCCGGGTCCACGCGCAGCAGGAACGCGCCGTCGGCCAGCAGGCTCCAGACGGTGCCGGGCAACGCGTTATCCGTTCTGGCCGGAGCGCACGATCAGCCCGCACCGCTCCAGGTCGCGCAGGAGCGCCTCCAGCGAGCGCCCGGCTTCCTCCGCGTCGACGTCGTACGCCTGGCAGAGCTCCGCGACGATCTCCCCCGAACTCTTCCCCGCGGCGAGCCCTTCCCACACCTGCGTGGCCGTGGAGTTGAGGCGGAAGTAGCTGCGGCGGCCCATGTGCAGCACCACCATCTCGTCGTCGAGCCGCGTGCACAGGACCTCCTTCGAGAGGTCCGTCGTCGCTGGATCCATAGGATGCTCTTGGGGAAGTTGATCTGTCGTCGTGGGCGGCGCCCGGTGCGCGCCAGGGCGCGTCGCCGGAGGATGAAGCCCCCGGCTGGAGGCGCGGGAAGCCCGCAGAAGAGGGCTCGGCCAGCCGGCCCATGCGAGCTTACCCGCTGGCCGGGCGGGGGATTCACCCCCTCGCGGCGCTGCGTGCGACGCGTGGAAAACACGAGAGCAGGATGTGAAGATTCCTCCCTGGGCACGCGCCCCGGGAGGAATCTTGCACGGTTGCCTTCGCCCGGGAAGCCTACGCGGGCGGGCGATGCACGGAAGTGGCACGGGGCCGCGCCTTCCCGCCGGGGCAGGAAGCGCGGGAGTCCCCGCCGTCGTTCAGGGCCCGCAGGACTCGGGCGGATCCTCGGGGCCGCAGTTCCCCGTGGTCGGGCTGCCCGCTTCCAGCGTCAGGTCCGAAAGCGTGCCCAGCTCCTCGATCATGGGAGCGACCCAGGGGGCCGGGGAGAACGATGTGGTGTTCATTGTATTCTCTACTCGCAGCAGGGGAGGTGCTCCCTCCGCGCAGGAGGAGGAGCAGGCTTCGGAAGGAGCGGGTCTGCGGTGGAACGTTGCCCAGGAAGGGCGGAGGATTTCCTCAGGAGAAACGAGAGGAGCCACTTTCACGAGCGTCGCCCGGGAGAGCTCCCGCGGCGACCCGACGATCCTGGACCGGCTACAAGCACGTTCGATCACCCGCATGCGGGCGGGCGATTTCCCGGAAGCTACACGGCCCAGTCATCCCACGCAAGTGCTCCAACGACGCGTTCCGGCTCGTTCGCAACCCCGCACAAAACACATGGAGGCATGGAGATGGATGATCTCGGCACCTCCAGAATCCACTCGCGCGAACGCCGAACCGTCTGCACCCGGAGCGGCAAACGAGCACGCTCCGATCACGCAAGCGCGCGTCGGAGCGTGGGTTAGGCCGTCATTGCCCCCGGAGGATTCGAACCTCCACTAACGGTTCCAAAGACCGCTGTGCTGCCATTACACCAGGGGGCACCTGGCGCGAAAGTTAGGCCGTCTCCGGGGCCGGGTCAACCCGAGGCGCGGGGAGGGCGGCGAGGGTGCGGGCGGCCCAGCAGGCCATCCCCAGCGCCTCCACGCGCTCGCGGGCGGCGTCGCGCGCGCCGCCGGAGGCGAAGACGCCGAACACGGAGGCGCCGCTCCCGGCCAGCAGCGCGACCTCGGCGCCGCCGGCGCGCATGGACTCCAGTGCGTCGCGGAGGACGGGGATGCGCTCGGCCCCCACCTCACCGAAGTCGTTGCGGGCGATGCGCGCCACCGCGCCCCAGCTCGCCAGCTCCGCCGCATCGAAGCCGAACGCTTGCGGCGGAGGATTGGGCCCCCGGCGCGCCGCGATGGCCGCGAAAGCCTGCGGCGTGGGCATGGCCACGCCGGGGTGCGCCACCAGCACGGCGCGCTCCGGCAGGGGCGGCAGCGCCAGGAGGCGCTCGCCCCTTCCCCACCCCAGCGCCAGCGGCGAGCCGCACAAAAAGAAAGGCACGTCGCTCCCCAGCTCCACTGCCATCTGCAGGAGCGCCGCACGGGTGAAGGGCTCGCCGTGCAGCACGTTGAGCGCGCGCAGCACGGCCGCCGCGTCCGAGCTTCCTCCCCCCAGCCCCGCCGCCACCGGGACGCGCTTGGCCAGGCGGATGCCCACCGCGGGCTCCTCGCCCAGCTCCGCGTAGAAGCGCCGCGCCGCGAGGACGGCCAGGTTGCGCTCGGGCGGGCCCGTCTCCGCCGCGCCCTCCACCTCCAGCGCCACGCCCGGCCCCGCGCGGCGCACGACCAGCTCGTCGCCCAGCGAGATGGCGCAGAAGAGCGACTCCAGCGAGTGGTAGCCACTCTCCTCGCGCGCCAGGATGGCGAGGCGCAGGTTGACCTTGGCGGGCGCCGCGAGGGCGACCACGTCAGGCACGGCGCACCTTGGGCGGCGTGAGGGCGGGATCGGACTCCACGGCGGCCTCCACCTTCTCCGCGCTCCCGCGCAGCTCGCTCCAGCTCAGGTTCAGCCTCATCACGTAGTAGAGCCCCACGCCCGTGACGCTGAGCCAGCCGCCCATGTGGAAGGCGATGGCGAACGCCACCGCGCGCGACTCATCCACCCCGTACAGCCCCAGCCCCAGCTTGCTGGCGAGCTCGAACGGGCCCCAGAAGCCGGGCGCCGAGGGGAGCGCGACGGCGATGGCCACGAACGACTGCACGAAGAGCGCGCCCGTGAAGCCCGGCTCGTAGATGCCGAAGGCCCAGAAGGCGAGGAGGAACGAGGTACCCAGGAAGACCCACTGGAAGATGGCCCACGCCACCGACTGGGCCAGGAGCCACGGGTCGCGCAGCGCGCCCAGCCCGCCCAGGAAGGCGTGGAGCGCGTCGATCACCGGGCGCCGCACGCGCGCGGGAAGGATGCGCGCGGCCCATTCCGCGAAGCGCACGCTCGTCCCCGGCATGGCGGCGAGGAAGACCATCCCCGTGCCCAGCACCACCGCCACCAGCGTCACCCCCCGCGCCGCCGCGCGTGCCAGCTCCACCCCCCTGGAACTGCCGGGGAACCCCTCGAAGGCGATCACGCCGAAGAGGAGGCCCAGGCAGACGATGGCGTCCAGCACGCGCTCCACCACCAGCGTCCCCAGCACGCTGCCGATCTTGATCCGCCCCAGGCGCGCGCATACCAGCACCCGCGCGAACTCGCCGGCCCGCGCGGGGAGCAGGTTGTTGATGGCGAACCCCGCCGCCGTCCCCGCGATGCGCGGCTCGAAGGGCACGTCCGGGCGGATGGGGGCCAGCAGCGCGCGCCAGCGCATGGCGCGGATGTGGAGCCCCAGCGTGGAGATCACGATCGCAGCCAGCAGCAGCGGCAGGTTGGCCGCGCGGAAGTGCATCCACACCTCGCTCCACTCGACGTCGTGGAGCGCCAGCCAAAGGAAGAAGGCCGTCAGCGCGAGGCTGACGACCGCCCGAATGGAAGACTTCATACCAGTCCCGCGCCTCTGTGCCTCTGTGTGAGGCCGCTGTTCCCGGTCACTTGGCGGGTTCCGGGCGGCCCAGCTCCAGAAGGCCGAACAGCTCGTCCACCAGGTCGCCCAGCGGGGTGCCGGCGGGGCCCGCCAGCGCCACCGCGCGCTCGCGCAGCTCCAGCGCGGCGCGCAGGGCGTCCCCGGGGGTGTAGAGGAGGGACTCGATCGGCACCACGCCCTGCTCCTCGTCGGGCTCGGCAGGGGCGCCGCCGGGGAGAGCCGCGCGCAGGCTGCGCAGGGCGGAGCGGGCCTCTTCCACCGAGGTGGCCGCACGCAGCGCGGACGATGCCGCGTGCGCCGCGCCCGCGATGGCGTTCATGGCGTAGGTCCCCGCCAGCTCGGCCACGCTGGAAGCGAGCGAGGCGAGCTGCCGCGCCACCCGCCCGAAGCGGCGCCGCGCCTGCGGGGCCCCGGCGATCAGCGCCTCGGCGCGGTCCAGGAAGCCGGTCGCTTCGATGCGGAGGAAGGCCTCCACGTCGTCCCGCAGGCTGTCCGCGTTCCCCGCGGGGGCGGTGGGCGACGAGACCACGTGCGGGCCCGCGTCGTCGAAGAAGAGGCGGCTGATGGGGATCACGCCGGCCTCGTCCAGCTCCCCGGCGTCGGAATCGGCGCGGTCGCGCAGCTCGCGGAAGCGGTCCAGCTCCAGCAGCGTGTCCAGAGCGGCGCCCGCGCCCAGCAGGTCGGTGGCCGCGCGCAGCACGTCGCGGGAGGCCGTGAGCAGCTCCAGCGCCTCGCCGCCCAGCGGCGTAGTGCGGGAGAAGGCGTCGGCGGCGGTGTCTTCCAGCGCCTCCAGCACCTCCAGCAAGGGCGCCAGCGCGCTCATCCCGCTCACGCCGCGCACGGGCCTCATCCGCCGCAGCACGGCGCGCAGCGGCTCGCGCGCCTGCGGGGCGGCGGCCAACTCGGCCAGGGCGCGGTCCAGCTCGGCCGCCACCCCGCCAATCTCGCGCTGCACGAAGGCGAGCATGTCGCCCGCGGGGGGCGAGCCGTCGTCCTCGCGGTGGCGGGTGCCGGCGCCCTCCCAGCGCGCAGCGGCCTCGGCGGCCAGCGCCTCGTCGCCCCGGCCCGCCGCGTACGAGGCCACCAGCCGGCGCAGGTCCACCGAGGTGGCCTGCACCCGCGTGCGCACGGCGTCGTCCCACGGCAGGCCGCCGTCGCGGATGGACCTCACGGCATCCTCCAGGCGCTCCGCCACGCGGGCCACGCCCCCGGCGCCGGCGATCTGCGCGCTCCCGCGCACCCCCCGCGCCAGGCGGAAGAGCTGAGCCGCGTCGGGCGTCGGCTCGGCGGCGAGCAGGGCGTCGAGCTCGTCCAGGAAATCACCCGCTTCCTGGGCGAAGTACTCGCTCAGCGGCTGGGACATGGGATGCGGCCGGGGTAGGAGAGAACGGTCAAGTGCGCGCGCGGCGGAGGATCTCGGCCATCTCGCGCGTGGCGCGCTCGATCCCCACCAGCACGGCACGGGACACGATGGAGTGGCCGATGTTCAGCTCTTCGATCTCGGCGATGGCGGCCACGGGCGTCACGTTCTCGTAGGTGAGCCCGTGCCCGGCGTGCACCCCCAGCCCTGCTTCGCGGGCGAGCGCGGCGGCCCGGGCCAGGCGGGCGAGCTGCGCGGCCCGCTCGGCGCCGCGGGTGTTGGCGTACTCGCCCGTGTGAAGCTCCACCGCGTCCGCGCCCAGGTCGGCCGTGGCGCGCACGGCGTCGGCGTCGGGGTCGATGAAGAGCGAGGTGCGGGAGCCGGCGTTGCGCAGCCGCTCCAGCGCCGCGCCCACCTCGCTCCGCGCCTCGTCGCTCCCCAGCGCGATGCCGCCTTCGGTGGTGATCTCCTGGCGCCGCTCGGGCACCAGGGTGACCTGCATGGGGCGCCACTCTTCCGCCAGCGCCAGCACGTCCGATGCGGCGGCCAGCTCCAGGTTCACGCCGGTGCGCGAGGTCTCCAGCAGGAGGCGCACGTCGCGGTCCTGGATGTGGCGGCGGTCCTCGCGCAGGTGCACCGTGATCCCGTCCGCGCCGCCCAGCTCGCAGAGCACGGCCGCGCGCACCGGGTCCGGCTCGTCGGTGCCGCGCGCCTGGCGGACGGTGGCGATGTGATCGACGTTTACGTACAGCCGCATGGGAAGTGCGTTAGTGCGTGGAGTGCGTTAGTGCGTGAGCAACAGCAGTCTCACACAGAGGCACAGAGACACAGAGAGGAACACTCACGAACGTTCTTCCAGTAGATCCGAAATACGTGCCGCGGGCTCCGGCGGGAGCCCCGCTTCCCGCGCCAGCGCGAGGGCCTCGCGGGCGAGGAGGGAATATAGCGGCCGGTCCGCGCCGGACAACCGGGCCAGGTGCAGCCGCACCGTCTCCGCGTCGCCGCGCGCCACCGGGCCGGTGAGGGCGGCGGCGGGGCCGTGCGCGGACACGTTCTCCACCGCTCCGGCGGCCAGGCCGGCCAGCGCCGCGCGGGCTTCCTCCGGCGGCACCCCCGCCTCGCCCATCAGCCGCTCGGCGACGCCCAGGAGCGCCACCGCGTAGTTCGCGGCGAACACGGCCGCCGCGTGGTACAGTGGCTTCCCCGCCGAGGGGACGGCCAGCGCGCGCCCGCCGCATCCCTCCACCATCCTCAGCGCCAGCAGCCGCGCATCGCCGTCGCCCTCCACGCCGAAGGTGGCGCCGCGCAACCGCTCGGCTCCCGCCACCGGATCGGCCACGGCGGCAAGCGCGTGGAGGCCGCCCACGGGGTGCCCGCGCGCGGCCAGCGGCGCCAGCGCATCCACCGACAGCGCTCCGCTCGCGTGGAGCACGGGCGTGCCGGGCGCCAGCGGGAGCCTCGCCAGCGCCCCCGCCACCTCCCGAATGGCGCCGTCCGGCACCGCCAGCACGATCCCCGTGGGCCCTTCCGGCGGCGCCCGCAGGGCGGCCGAGTACGAGGCGGCTCCGCGGAACAGCGGGTGATCGGGGGGATCCGGCCGGCGCCCTGTATACGCCAGCGACGCGACGGCGCCGGAACGGTGGAGGGCCAGCCCGAGGGCCAGCCCCAACCGTCCGGCGCCGACGATCCATAGGCGGTCCGCGCTCAACCTTCGCCGTACACGCGCACGCCGCGGCTGCGCAGGCGCCCCAGCGTGGCCACGGGAACGCGGGCGCGCAGGCGGACCTCGGTGCCCTCGTCCTGCCGCTCCAGCACCTCGCCCTCCCGGTACACCTCGGCCAGCAGCCCGCCCTGCGTGGAGGGAAGGGTCAGCCACACGTCCGGACGCAGCTTCTTGACCTCATCGTTGAGGAGCGTCGAGAGCGGCTCCAGCTTCCCCTCTTCCAGGGTGGAGACGAAGATGGCCCGCGGCGCGTCCGGCCCCTGCACGCGCGCCCGCAGCCCTTCCTCCTCGTCATGGGTGAGCCGGTCCACCTTGTTGAAGACGAGCACTGTGGGATGGTCCGCCAGGCCCAGGCTGGCGAGCACCTCCTCCACCACCACGCGCTGCTCCTCCCAGGCGTGATGCGACGAGTCGATGACGTGGAGCAGCACGTCGGACTCGCGCGCCTCCTCCAGCGTGGCGCGGAACGACGCGACCAGGTGGTGGGGGAGCTTGCGGATGAAGCCCACCGTGTCCGTAACGAGCGCCACCGCTCCCTCGCCCGCGTCCACGGTACGCGTGGTGGGGTCGAGCGTGGCGAAGAGGCGGTCCTCCACGAACACCTCCGTCCCCGACAGCTTGCGCAGGATCGACGACTTGCCGGCGTTGGTGTAGCCCACCAGCGCGGCGCGCAGCTGGCCCGTGCGGCCCTTGCGCTGCGTGGCTCGCGTGCGGGCCACGCGCTCCAGCTCGTCCTTGAGCCGCACGATGCGGTGGTCGATCATCCGGCGGTCCGTCTCCAGCTGCGTTTCGCCGGGCCCGCGCATCCCCACGCCGCCGCGCACGCGCGAAAGGTGGGACCACATCCGCGTGAGGCGGGGGCGCAGGTACTGGAGCTGCGCCAGCTCCACCTGGGCGCGCGCCTCGGAGCTGCGGGCGCGCGTGGCGAAGATGTCCAGGATCAGCTCGGCGCGGTCCATCAGGCGCGTGCCCACCAGCTTCTCCAGGTTCCGCCCCTGGGCGGGCGAGAGCTCGTCGTCGAAGATGATGAGCGTGGCGCCCTCCGTCTCCACCTGCATCTTCAGCTCCTCGGCCTTCCCCTCGCCGATGTAGAACTTGGGATGCGGCGAGTCCAGCCGCTGCACCATCGAGCCGACCACGTCCACGCCCGCCGTGTCGGCGAGGCGCTCCAGCTCTTCCAGGTGCTCCTCGGTTACCTGCGCCGTCTCCGCCTTGGAGGGCGCCCCCACCAGGATCGCCCGCTCCCGCGGGACCGCCAGCTCGATCAGCTTGTTAGAGATGATGCCTTCTCCGTTAGGGTCGTTCGGTTCCACCGCAAACTGCGGGCTCACACAGAGGCACAGAGACACGGAGAGGAGTTTTTCTCTGTGCCTCTGTGGCTCTGTGTGAGGCCATTCTCTTCTACACGCCGGCCAGCTCCTCACCCATGCGCTCCCAGGACTCGTAGGCGGTGGCGAGGGAGGCCTGGGAGGCGGTGAGGTCGGCGGTGAGCTTGCGCGCGCGCTCGGGATCGCTGCCGGGGGCGTAGAGGGCCGGGTCGGCGAGGGCGGCTTCCAGCTCGGCGATGCGGGTCTCGAGAGCGGCGATGTCGGCTTCGAGGCGCTCCATCTCGCGCTCGCGGCGGCGCTGCTCGTTCTTGGAGAGGCCCGTGGTGGCGCGCGCCGGTGCGGCGGGCGCGGCCGAAGAGGCGCGCGGGCTGGGCGCGGACGCGGCCTCGGCGCGGCGCCTGGTGTGCTCCACCCACTCGTCGAAGCCGCCCGCGAAGTCCTCGATGCGGTCGCCATCGAAGCCCCACACGCGCGTGGCCGTGGCGGCAAGGAAGGCACGGTCGTGGGAGATCAGGACGACGGTGCCGTCGAAGCCTTCGAGTGCCTCCTCCAGCGCCTCGCGGCTCTCCAGGTCCAGGTGGTTGGTGGGCTCGTCCAGCAGGAGGAGGTTGGCCTTCTCCAGCGTGATCTTGGCGAGCGCCACGCGGGCCTGCTCGCCGCCGGAAAGGTCGCCCACGCGCGACTCGGCGTCGTCGCCGCTGAACAGGAAACGGCCCAGGTGGCTGCGCAGCTCCTGCGTGGTGATGCGCGGCGCCACCAGCGCCACCTCGTCGCGGATCCGGTGATTGGGGTTGAGATGAGTGAAATCCTGCCGGTAGTAGGCGGTCCTCACCCCCGTCCCCAGCACCACCGCCCCGCGCGCCGGCTGCGCCACGCCGGCCAGCACGCGCATCAGCGTGGACTTGCCGCACCCGTTGGGGCCCAGGATCGCGATCCGCTCCGTGCGCGAGACCTCGCCCGAGAAGGGGGCGAACAGGATGCGGTCGCCGTACGCGCACTGCACGCCGTCGATCCTCATCACCGTGCCCCCGCTCCGCGCCGTCTCCCCGAAGTTCAGCGCCATGGCGCGCTCGTCGCCCGAGACTGCGGAGACACGGTCGAGGCGGGAGAGAAGGGTGCGGCGGCTCTTGGCCTGCTTGGTCTTCTGGCCGGCAAGGTTGCGGCGGATGAAGTCCTCGGTGCGGGCGATCTGCGCCTGCTGCCTCTCGAACTGCTTCTGCTGCACGGCGCGCCGCTCCTCGCGCTGGATCAGGAAGGCGTCGAAGTTCCCCGTGTACGGGTACGCCGTCCCCTCCTCCAGGTGGAGGATGTGGTCCGCCAGCCGCTCCAGGAACACGCGGTCGTGGGAGACGACGAGCACGGTGCCCGGGTAGCCGCGCAGGTACTCCTCCAGCCACTCGGTGGAGCGCAGGTCCAGGTGGTTGGTGGGCTCGTCCAGCAGCAGGACGTCGGGCTCGGCGAGCAGCGTCTGCACCAGGCGCAGGCGGCCCAGCTCGCCGCCGCTCAGGGCGCGGATGGGCTTGGCCCAGGTGTCCCGCGGAAAGCCGAGGCCCTCCAGCGTGGCGTCGGCGCGGGCGCGCATCTCGTAGCCGCCGCGGCGCCTGAACTCGTCCATGTGCCGGTCGTACGCCTGCAGGAGCCGGTCGGCCTCGGGCGACCCGGCGGGGAGCCCGCCGAGCCGCTCCATGTCGTGGTGGAGGCGGCGCTCCATCTCCACCAGCTCCGCGAAGGGCTCCATCGCCGCCTCGTGGATGGTGGTGTCGCTCCGCTCGCCGCGGTTCTGGCGCATCAGGGTGAAGCGCAGCCCCGGGTGCCGCCACACCTCGCCCTCGGTGGTGTCGTCGTCGCCGGTGATCATGCGGAACAGGGTGGTCTTCCCCACCCCGTTGCGCCCCACGATCCCCCAGCGGTCGCCCTGCCCAACCGTGAACGACACGTTGCGCAGGACCCACCGGTCCCCGAACTGCTTCCCCGCGTCCTGCAGCCGCACCAGCGTCATCGAATGCCGCCCGAGAGCGTGAAAGTTCCCGTCTTGCGGAAGGGCACCTGCCGCCCGCCGAAGGAGGTGCGCACGTTCACGTTGCCAACCGCGCGGTACTGGAAGCTCCCCTGCCGCAGGAGCTGCTGCCCCGCCGAGCCGAGCTGCGCAAAGGTGAACGACACCGGGATCTGCACGGTTTCCGTGTCGCGCGCGCCGATCTCGAAGCGCTCCGTGTAGACGCCCTCCGCGAAGCGGGTCCACGCGCTGTCGCCCTGCGCGTTCGGCCTGCGCAGGAACAGCTCGTACTGCAGGCTGTCCGCGCGGAAGCCGATCGCGTTGGGGTTGCGGATGCGGACGTTGACCAGCACCGTCCCGCCGCTCAGCCCCAGGCCGGCCACCTGCATCCCTTCCAGCTCCACTTCCGGCTGGCGGAAGCCGCCCGTGCAGGCGGAAAGGACGAGCATCGCCATCACGGCGGTCCAGAGATTCCTGAGCTTCATCACCGTCTCCTGAAGATTGAGGTCCGCGGCACCGGCCGCGTCGTGAGTCACCCTTGCTTATGCAGCGACGGTGCCCGCCGCCACGCCACCCATGCGTCCCCTTCCAGCGGTGTGACCGGGCTGCCGCGCTGAAGCAGCAGCCCGCGCCCGCACCACTCGGCCATGAACTCCAGGTCGTGGCTGGATACGAGGACCGCCACGCCCGCCCGCCGCCGCTCGTCGATCTCGGCCACCAGCCGCTCGGCCGAGGTGCGGTCCAGCCCGTTGAGCGCCTCGTCCAGCAGCAGGACGCGCGGGCCGTGCAGGAGCGCGGCGATGATGGCCGTCTTGCGCCCCATCCCCTGCGACAGCTCGCGGCAGAGCGTGGCCTCGGCGCCCGCCAGCCCGAGCAGCTCCAGGAGCCGCGCCGTCTCGCGCTCCGCGTCCGCCAGCCCGCGCGCGGCGGCGACGAAACGGAGCATCTCCGCGACCGTGAGCTCGCCGTACAGGAACGGGTGCTCGGGGACCACGCCCATACACCCGGCCGCGCGCACGGGGTCCGAGAACGGGTCGGCGCCGCACACGCGCACGCTCCCGCCGTCGGGGAGCCGGTCGCCCGTGAGGCACCCCAGGAGCGTGCTCTTCCCCGCCCCGTTGGAGCCCAGCAGCGCCACCGCCTCGCCCGGATTGAGCACGAAGGAGACGCCGTCCAGGATCGGGCGCTTGCGGTATGCCTTGCGCAGCCCTTCTACGACGAGCGGGAGGTCATTCATGCGGTATGGGGCTCACACAGAGGCACAGAGAGTCATCGCCCGGCGGCCGCGAGCGATGCGCCCGCGGCGGCGAGGGCGCCGATGGCGGCGCCGGCGAGCCAGACCCAGGCGGGCGAGGTGGTGACGGTGAAGCTCCACACGAACGCGACGGGGAGTACGATGCCCATCGCAAGGCCGAAGCCCACGGCCCAGCGGCCGATCAGGCGGTCGAGGGGGCGCAGGCCGAGCGCGCGGTCGATCCAGCGCAGGCGCGGGCGCTCTCCCCGGCCGAGCGCGACGACGGCGGCGCCCTGCATCACCATCAGCCCGATGCACGCCGCGGCCACCCAGCGCCGCACGTCCGGGTCGCCGCCGGCGCGGAGGAGGGCGAGGGACGCGATGATCCCCACCGGCGCGGACAGCTTGCCCGCCCAGCGGAAGCGGCGGTCCACCACCACGGCGTCGCGCGCCCGTACGGCCCCCGCGCCGCGTGGCAGCAGCGCCGGCAGCCCGCGCCCGATCACCAGCTCCGACGCGTCCGCGGTGGGCGGAGGCGCGTACGCCAGCTCGCCCGAGAGCGGGGCGAAGCGCGGCAGGGCCTTCGCGAAACG
>DASVSA010000015.1:0-5333 GCA_036388335.1 Longimicrobium sp.
GGCCTCGGCCTCGCGGCGGCGGGCCACGCGCACGCGCTCCTCGGCGGCCGTGGCCTCGGCCTCCAGCTCGGCCAGGCGCGCGTCCAGGTTGGCGACGGAGGCCGCCTGCTCGTCGCGCTCGCGGAAGAGGAGCTCAAGCTCGTCCCCCGCCCGCCCGCGCACCCCGGCCAGCCCCTCCAGCGAGCGGCGCAGCTCGGTGGCCTCCGCCTCCAGCGTGGCGCCGCGGCCCCGCGCGGACTCGGCGCCGTGGCGGGCGGCGCCCAGGGCGCGCTCCGTCTCGCGCAGCTCCCCCTCGGCACGCGCCAGGGCCACGCGCAGCTCCGATTCCTCGTCGCGCGCATCCTCCCACGCCGCGTCCAGCTCGGCCAGGCCGGAGCCCGCGCGCAGGGCTTCGGCGCCGGCCTCCGCGGCGGCGCGGGCGAGCTGGGCGAGGCGCTCGTCCAGGGCGGCCATGCGCTCGGCGGCTTCCAGGGCGTTGCGCTGGGTGGCGGAGAGGGCGGCGTGCATCTCCTCGCGCTCGCGCTCCAGGCGCCCGCGGCGGTGTCCGTGTGCGGCCGCCTCCGCGTCCAGGCGGCGAAGCTCGGCCTCGGTGACGCGGCGGATCTCCTCGCCTTCGCGGGCGCGCTCCTCCGCCTCGCCCAGCTGTCCCACCAGCGTGTCGCGGGCGCGCACCAGGCGGTCGTGCGCCACCTCCGCGTCCGCCAGCTCGTCGCGCAGCCGGGCCAGCGCCTCGCGCCGCGCCAGGATTCCCTCGCCCGACAGGGGCTGGCCCAGGCGGATGACGCCGCGCGCATCCACCGTGTCGCCCAGCGAGTCCACGCGGGCGCTCCCATCGAACGACTCCAGCGGGTCCTCGCCGCTCACGTACACGAGCCCCTCCAGGAACACCTCCGCCCAGCCGTGCCCCTCGCCCGTGCCCGTCACGCCCAGGTGGTTGGCGGCGGGGAGGGCGTCGCGCACGCCCGGCGCGTCCATGGGGAGGAGGAGGAGCGTGCCCCCGCCCTTCCACTCGTGGCGGAACCAGCGGCGCACGAGGCGCGCGGCCTCCAGGTCCCGCACGACGACCGCCTGCAGGAGCGAGCCGAGGAAGGATTCCACGGCGGCGGCGGAGGCCGCGTCGGCCGTGGTGGCGCGCACGAAGTCGGCGAGCGGCGCCAGCACGCCGGCGAAGCGCTCGCGGGCCTGCATCAGCGCGGTGACCGCGGGGGAGAAGCCCTCGTACGAGCGCTCCAGCGCCTCGCGCGCGCTCACCTGCGCGCCCAGGCGCGACACGCGGTCCTGCGCGGCACGGAGCGCGTCGCGCAGCGGGGCCTCGCGCCCGCGCAGCGCGCGCATCTCCTCGCGGGCGCGCTCGGCGGCGTCGGTGGCGGCGTCCAGCCGGTCGCGCAGGGTGTCGCCCTGGCCGCTCCACAGCTCCGTCTGCTCGCCCATGCGGTCGATTTCCGCGCCGATCTGGGCGGATTGCTCGCCCAGGCGCTCGGCGCGCTCCAAACCCTCCTGGCGGCGGCGCTCGGCGGAGGCGCGCTCCCCCTCGGCCGCGGCGATCTCGCGGGCGATCTCGCGCTGGCGGTTCGCCGCCTCCTCGCTGGCGCGGCGATGGGAGGTGAGCGTAGCGCGCAGCCCCACGTTCTCCTCCACGCGCGCCTCCAGCCGCTCGCGCGTGCCGTCCACCCTCGCCAGCACACGCTCGCGCTCGGCCGCAAGGCGCTCCGCCTCGGCGGCCTGGGCGGCGGCGCGGTCGGCAAGCTCGGCGCGCTCCCTCACCAGCTGCGCGATCCTCATCTCCGCGTGCCCGCGGCGCTCGTCCGCCAGCAGTATCTCGCGCTCGCGCGCATCCAGCCGCTGCCGCACGGAATCCAGCCGCCCCGCGATCTCGGCGCGGCGTCGCCCCAGCTCCGCCGTCTCCAGCCGCCGCTCCTGCACGACTGTCTCGGCGGTGGAGCGCTCGATTCCGGTGTCGCCGACGATGCGCTCCAGCTCGGCCAGCCGCCGCTCCCCCTCCGCGTGCGCGGCGGTGAGCCCCGCCACCTCGGCGGTGGCGAGGGACACGTCCAGGTCCAGCCGGCGGGCCTGCAGCTCCTCGTAGCGCTGGGCGCGGCGGCGCTGGCGCGAGAGCGAGCGGACCTTGCTCTCCACCTCCGCCACCAGGTCGCCCAGGCGCGCGAGGTCCCCTTCTGCCTGCTCCAGGCGGCGCTGGGCGGCGCGGCGGCGGTCCTTGTACTTGCCGATCCCCGCCGCTTCCTCGAACATCGCGCGGCGCTCCTCCGCCTTCTCGCTCAGGATCGAGTCGATCATCCCGGCTTCGATGATCGAGTACGCGTCGGAGCCCAGCCCCGTGTCGCGCAGCAGGTCGTGGATGTCGCGCAAGCGGCACGAGGCGCGGTTGAGCGAATACTCGCTCCCGCCCTCGCGGTACACCTTGCGAGTGATCTCTACTTCGCTCTGGGGGATGGGAACGGAGCCGTCTTCGTTGGAGAAGACGAGAGCTACTTCGGCGTAGTTGAGCGGGCGGCGGCGGACGCTGCCCTGGAAGATGACCTCCTCCATCTTCCCGCCGCGCAGGGCGCTGGCGCGCTGCTCGCCGAGCACCCACCTGACCGCGTCGGCCGTGTTGGACTTGCCGCACCCGTTGGAGCCTACGATGGCCGTGACACCGTCGCGGAGCTCGATGGTGGTGCGGTCCGCGAAGGATTTGAAGCCGTGGAGCTGCAGCCTGCGGAGCTTCATGCTAAATCCGGGTACCGGCGTCGCGGCGACTGAAGTCGCAGCAACAACAGCGCAAAGTCCGCCTGCGCGGACTGGTCCTCAGGAGTCGAGCGGGAAGCCTGCGGTCCCCGCAGGGGGACTTCGTGGAGTCGTCGCCGCGACTTCAGTCGCCAGGCTCCGACCGGGGAGGCCGAGAGCGCTGCTCCGGTCCCGCGAATCATTTCTGCGCGGCGGGCACCCGGCCGGTGCGCGGCACGAGCCGGGCGGGGAGCCCGGCCTGCTGGACCATCTTCATCATGGGCATCGCCGCCGCGGAGTCCGCGAAGGCGCCGCCGTACACCTTGTAGCGCTCGCTGCCGTCGCTGAGGGGCACGGCCACGGCGTAGGCCGGGATGGCGCGCTTCCCCAGCGAGTCCGCCCGGGCCTGGGCGGCGTCCTGCGTGGCGACGTCGCCCAGCTCCAGCGTGAGCGGGCGCACCAGGATCAGGTCCTCCTCCGTCCCCACGTCTTCCGCGCTCACCACGCCCGCCCGCATCAGGCGCCCGCGCAGCTCCGCCGCGTCCGCCGAGTCGGCCAGCACGCCGGAGAACACCTTGTAGTAAAGCTTGTCGCCCGTCATCTCGGGCGTCACGTAGAAGCGCGACTCCGGGAACTTGCTGGACACGCTGGCGGCGAGCTGGCGCGCGGGCTCGTACTCCTGGTACGCCTTCACGAACACCGCGAAGGGCAGCGCCGTCCCCGCCGCCGACACGGGCCCGCGCGTGGCGGCCGGAGCGGCGCTCGCGACGCGCTCGGCCTTCCCCGCCCCCGGCGTGCTGCCCAGGAGCTGCGGATACTGCTGCAGGAGGAGGTACACCGCCCCCGCCAGCACCGCCACCAGCAGCAGGAGCGTGAGGAGGGCCGAGACGCGGCCCCGCTTCTTGTCGGCGGGCGCGTCGCCCTCGGGGCGCTCCCAGTCCGGCGCGGGAACGGGGAGAGTGGCGGCCGGCGCGCCCACGGTGCCCTCCGCGGAGCGGAACTCCTCCCCGACGACCGGCTCCGTCTCGCGCGGGGGCGCCAGCCAGGGGCGGATCCCCACGGGCGGCTCCGGCTCCACGAAGCGCGGCGCGGCGTGCTGCGCATGGGCCGCGGGTGCGGCCACCGCGGCGGCGGCTGCGCGCGGCGGCTGCGTGGGCGGGGTGAGCCAGGCGTGAAGGGTCACGCCGCCGGGAGCATCCTTCTCCAGCGCCGACTCGTGCCGCGGATCACCCAGCAGGATGGCGTCATACGCGTACCGCGCCAGTGCCGGCAGCCCCGGCGCGTCCGAGGGCACGAAGACGAGGAGCGACGCACCCGCGTTGCGGAAGCCGGAGATGATCTTCTCCCAGCGCGCGTCGCGGAGGATGGCCGTAGTGTCGGGCGTGTAGGTGCCGGCGGAGATCAGGTAGAAGCCGCGCCCCGGCACCGGCCGCGCGCTGCGGGCCAGCGAGGCGCCGTAGAGGAAGATGTCCACCACCCCTTCCATGCTCGACATCCCGATCCGCTCCGCCAGCATGGGATCGTCCAGGCTGAGGTCGGCGAGCACGGTGCGCTGCCCCGCCGCGTTCCACCCGGTGGCGACGGCGATGGCCGCGTCGGCGGCCCAGTCGCGGTCGGCGGCGCGGTCGAAGAGCAGGAGCACGGGCCCGGTGCGCGCCGCGTCGAACGAGGCGGCGGCCGGGAGGCGCTCGAAGCTGGGATCGAAGAACGTAGGCTCGGGCAGCCCGCGGCCGGCCGAGCCCGGAGTGGAGTGGATGTCGGTCATCGATGGGGGCGGAGGTCTGCCCGGCGAAGCGCGGAAGTGACGAACCCCGTGGACGTTGCGCGCCGGGACAGGCGCAATAGTACACGCGGCGCTCGTGGCGTGGCAAGGATGGGGAACGGGGAATGGGGAACGGGGAACGGTAACCGCGCTGGTTTTACCGTTCCCCGTTCCCCGTTCCCCGCCCTTACCTCGCGCCCGCGCCCTCGCCCGGCGCCAGCACGTGCGTGGGGGCGTCGCCCCACAGGCGCTCGAGCTGGTAGAACTCGCGCGCGGCCGGGTGGAAGACGTGTACCACGAAGGAGAAGTAGTCGATCAGGACCCACCTGCCGCCGCGGCTTCCCTCCACGTTCAGGGGGCGCGTCCCCATGGTCCTCAGCTCCTCCACCACGTGGTCGGAGATCGAGGATACGTGAGTGTCCGAGGTACCCGTGGCGATCAGGAAATAGTCGGTGGCCGACGAGATCCCGCGCAGGTCCAGGAGCGTCACCTCCAGCGCCTTGCGGTCGAACAGCAGGTCGGCGGCGCGCGCGACCTCGGGCGGAATGTCCAGGCTCTCGGGGGTGACTGCGGTGGTGCTCATCGGTCTCCAGATCTCGATCGTCAGAATATCGCCTCCCCGCCGCGCACGGCTGGAGGGGAGATTCGGCGGCAAGTCAGGTGCCACCCGTCCCGGGTATAAAAACAGGACCGGCCCGCCGCGCGGCGGGCCGACTCTGGGAACAGCAGTGCCTGGTGCCTAGTGCCCAGTGCCCAGTTACTGCTGTTCACTAGGCACTGGGCACTCGGCACTAGTGGGTCACCTCAGTTGAGGTGAGGGGTAGCTCCTGGCGAACTTCTCACGCGC
>DASVSA010000016.1:0-4261 GCA_036388335.1 Longimicrobium sp.
GGCGCAGGCCGGAGGCGTCGCCAGTCACCTGAACGGAGGCGGGCACCTGCACCACGGCCGAGATCGTGTACGCGCGGGAAAGCGAATCCAGCAGCGCCTGCTCGAACTCGCCGCGCGCCGCCTCCAGGTCGCCCACCCCCACCGCACTGCCGGCGTACACCGGCACCAGCCGCCACGCGAGCGCCTTGGCCATCTGCTCCCTGCGCCGCACGAGCTCCGCGTACGCCCGCTCGTCCACCCGCGCGATCGCCTCGGCCATTCCGGGCGAGAGGAGGTCGTCCAGGGCCTCGAGGAAGGCCTGGCCCCACACGTCCAGGTCTACCGCTGAAAAGATCTCGGACGTCTCGCCCACCGTCTCCAACGTGGCGGGATCGTACTCCACGACCCGCGCCGGGCCGCTCATCAATCGAGTGCTCAGCGGCGCGAAGGTGAAGTACGCCGCCTCGCCGCGCGGGAACTCGGCCCAGACGCCGGCCGTGCGGCTCCAGCGCAGCGCCCACAGTCCATCCGCCCCCGCAAGGACGCGCAGCCGCCCGTCCGCCCCATCGAAGCCGGCGGACGCCTCCTCGAATTCGCTGGCCCACGCCGCCACGTCGGCGGGCGGAACCTCGGGGGTGATGGGAGACACCAGCGGGACGTTCTGCGACACGGGAGAGGGGGGCGGCGGGAATGGTGGCACAGAGATGAAGTTACCTCTGTGCCTCTGTGTCTCTGTGTGAGGTTCTTCTCAGCTGGTGCACCTCGGACCGCAGCGTGGCGATCAGCTCCGCCATGAAGCCGAAGCCGAAGAGGACCACGCCGACGGTCTCCAGCAGGACGACCAGGGTGAGGAGGGGGCGGAAGCCGAAGGGGGGCATCCAGCCGCCGATGCGGAGGACGACTGTGAAGAGGCCGACGAGGATGCCGAGGAGGATCAGCGCGAGGCCGCCGCCGCCGAAGAACTGCATCGGCTTCTCGGTGAACTTGAGGTAGAACCAGACGACGACCAGGTCGCCCACGCCCACGAGGACGCGCCCGCGGCCGGAGTACTTGGCGACACCGGCGCGGCGCGGGAAGAGCTCGATGTCCATCTCGGACACGGAGTACCCCTGGTCGTGCGCCAGGACGACGAAGAAGCGGTGCCAATCGTGGCGCAGCGGGATCTCGCGCAGGATCTCCGTGCGGAACGCCTTCATGGAGTTCAGGTCGCGCGCGGGGACGTGGAAGAGGCGCTGCGAGAGGCGGTTGTAGACGCCGCTCACGGCCGCCTTCTCGTAGTTCCCCACCTTGCGCCCGCACACGATGTCGGAGCCCGTGGCCGCGAGCTGGGCCAGGAAGCGCGGGATGTCTTCGGTGGAGTGCTGCAGGTCCGCGTCGAAGAGCACCAGGAACTCGCTCTCGGCGGCGAGCGCGCCGGTGACCATCGCCTCCGTCTTCCCCTGGTTGCGGCGGTGGCGCAGCACCTTCACGCGCGGCATCCCCACGCTCTCGCGCAGCGCGGCCTGGTGAGTGCCGTCGCGCGAGCCGTCGTCCACCAGGATGATCTCGCCGCCCAGCCGGTGCCGCGCAAAGGTCTCGCGCAGCTCGCGGAAGAGGGCGGCCATGTTCTCCGCCTCGTCGAACGCCGGCACCAGCACCGCGAAGTCCGTCCTCAGCCGGTCCGGGATCGCGAGCGCCGCGGGTTGCACGGCAACGGGGGACATCGTCGCGATGCCCCCCCGTTCCCCGTTCCCCGTTCCCCGTTCCCCGCCGTTCACACGCGCTTGCGCATCCGCGCGGAAAGGATCCCGAGCTGGTCGCGGTACTTCGCCACCGTGCGGCGGGCGATCTGGATGCCGTCGTCCTTGAGGATGTTGACGATGGCCTGGTCCGTGAGCGGGTGCGCGGGGTCTTCCTCGCCCACCAGCTTCTCGATCTGCGCCTTGATGCCGCGCGCCGACACGTCTTCGCCGCTCGTCGTCGAAAGGCCGGACGAGAAGAAGAACTTGAGCGGGAACACGCCGCGCGGCGTCTGCACGAACTTCTCGTTGGTCACGCGCGAGACGGTGGACTCGTGCATGTCGATCACCTCGGCCACCTCGCGCAGGGTGAGCGGCTTGAGGTACTGCACGCCCTTGTCGAAGAAGTCGCGCTGCCGGTCGACGATGAAGTTCATCACCTTGAGCATCGTCTGCCGGCGCTGCTCGATCGCCTGGATCATCCAGTTGGCCGAGTTCAGCTTGTTGGAGATGAACTCCTTGTTCTCTCCCACGAACTTCTTCTTGTCCTTGGCGATGTCGCGGTAGGTGCGCGACAGCTTCAGGCGCGGCAGGCTGGTGTCGTTGAGGAAGACGAGGTACTCGCCCTCGATCTTCTCCACGATCAGGTCCGGGATGATGTAGTTGTCGCCGCCGCTGGCGTACTTCAGCCCCGGCTTCGGATCCAGCTTGGCCACCTCGTCCGCCGCGTTCTGCACGTCGCGCGGGGTGATGGAGAGCTCCTTGGAGATCTCGCTCCAGCGGTGGTTGATGAGCTGGTCGAAGTACTGCTCCACGATGCGGAAGGCCAGGCTCTCCTCCAGCCGGCGCCGGATCTCGTCCAGCGGCGGGTCGCCCTCTCCCGTCTCGTGCACCAGCTCCTGCACCACGCAGTCGCGAAGCTGCAGGAGGATGCACTCGCGCAGGTCGCGCGCGGCGATCCCCGGCGGGTCGAAGCCCTGCACCACGCGCAGCATCCCCTCCACCTCTTCCAGGGTGTAGGGACGGGTGGAGCCCCACTCGCCGCTCTCGCGCACGAAGTCGTTGAGCGAGTCCACGATGTCCTGCAGCGTGCAGGTGAGGTAGCCCTCGTCGGAGATGTTGCCGATGATCTCCTCGCCCAGCAGCAGCTCCCGCTCGCTGAGGCGCAGCAGGGTGAGCTGGTCGTGGAGGTGGTCGCCCAGGTCCTTGGTGTCCACCGATACGGGCTCGTAGTACTCCCGCTCCTCGTACTCCTCGCGGCGCCCGCCCGTCTCGAAGCCGTTCAGGAGGATCTCCTCCCAGTCGATCTCGTCGGCCTCGGTCTTCTTTTCCTCTTCGGGCTGCGGCTCCACCTGGTCCTCGACGTCGCTCTCCACGAGGTCCAGGAACGGGTTGTTGAGCAGCTCCTGCTTGAGGTGCTGCTGCAGGTCCAGGAGCGGCATGTAGAGAAGATCCATCGCCTGGTACAGGCGAGGGTTGATCTTCATCTCCTGCTTGAGGGTCGTTCCCTGATAGAGACCGGTCTTCATACCGCTTCGTCCTGTTGGGGATTCCGTTCGCGTGGAACGCGCTTCTCTTTCGACCTGAGTACTGACCTGAGTGTCAAGTGCCTAGTGCCTAGTAAGCGCAGTTCAGCACTCGGCACTCGGCACTTGGCACTTTCTTTTTCACAACTGCGGCTCGGGGCCGTCGAAGAAGGGCGGCGGCTCGGTGCCGGGGTCGTACGGGTTGGGGTACCGCTCCCTCATGCGCGCGGCCAGGGTGGGGCCCAGGTAAAGGTCGGCCACCTCGTCGCTCCACACCAGCTCGCTCACGGTGCCGGACACCCGCACGCGCCCTTCGTACATGATGTAGGCGCGGTCTACGATGTCCAGCGTCTGCTCCACGTTGTGGTCGGAGATCAGCACCCCGATCCCCCGGCGGCGCAGGTCGGCCACGATCTGCTGGATGTCGTGAACCGCGATGGGGTCCACGCCCGCGAAGGGCTCGTCCAGGAGCATGAACTTGGGCTCGCCCACCAGCGCCCGCGTGATCTCCAGCCGCCGCCGCTCGCCGCCGGAGAGCGAGTAGGCGTAGCTCTTTCTCACGTGCTTGATGCTCAGCTCGTCCAGCAGCCGCTCCAGCCGGCGCTTCTGCTCCGCCCGGGGGATGCCCAGCGTCTGCAGGATGGCGAGGACGTTCTGCTCCACCGTGAGCTTGCGGAAGATGGAGGGCTCCTGCGCCAGGTAGCCGATCCCCGCGCGGGCGCGCTTGAACATGGGCACGCCCGTCAGCTTCTGGTCGCCGATGTACACCTCGCCTTTGTCGGGCGAGATGAGGCCCACCATCATGTAGAACGAGGTGGTCTTCCCCGCCCCGTTGGGCCCCAGCAGCCCCACGATCTCGCCCTGCGTGACGTGGACGTCCACCTCGTTGACCACGCGCCGCTTGCGGTACGTCTTCACCAGCCCGTTGGCCCGCAGCGTGAGCCCGCCCACGATGGGTCCGCGGCGCACCGGCGCGGGTGCGGCCCCGGCCGCGACGAGGGCGCCCACGTCCACCCCCCTCAGGATCTCATCCCCCGC
>DASVSA010000017.1:0-20876 GCA_036388335.1 Longimicrobium sp.
GGTGGAGGCCGGCGGGCGCCCCGAGGTGGTGTCGCCGGAAATCTGCGGCGAGCTGGGGGAGCTGGTCGAGCGGCAGGGGCTCACCTGGCGGGCGCGGAGGTGGGAGGCCGGCGACGCGCGGGGCTTCCACCTGGTGTTCGCCGCGACGGACCGGGCGGAGGTCAACGCCCAGGTGGCGCGCGAGGCCGAGGCGGAGCGCGCGCTGGTGAGCGTGGCCGACGACGGGCCCGGGTCGCTGGTGCACCTGCCCTCCGTCATCCGCCGCGACGACGTGACGGTGGCCTTTTCCACCGGCGGGGCGGCGCCGCTGCTGGCACGGCGCCTCCGCGAGCGGCTGGAGGCGGTGGTAACGCCGGGGCTGGGGCGCGCCGCGCTGCGCCTGGCCAAGCTGCGGGGCGAGCTGCAGAGCCGCTTCGCCCATGACGAGGAGCGCCGCCGGGCGCTCTGGTTCGATCTCATCACTCCGGAGTTCGTGGACGACGCCGTCGCGGGCCGGGACGAAGACGTGGAGCGCCGCATCGGCCGATGCCTCTCGCAGTCGTAGGAGTCAGCCACCGCACGGCGCCCATCGAGCTCCGTGAACGGTTCGCCTTCGGGCGCGCCGAGCTTCCGGGCGCCCTCATCTCGCTGTCGGAGTACACGGGCGCGGAAACGGTGGTGCTCTCCACCTGCAACCGCACCGAAGTGTACATGGCCGGTCCCGACGGGGCCGACCTGGCGCGCGCCGTGCTCGCCGAGCGCGTGGGGATGGCCCCGGGCGCCGCCGCGCGCCACCTGTACGTGCACCGCGACCGGGGCGCCGCCGAGCACCTCTTCCGCGTCTCGTCCGGCCTGGATTCCATGATCCTGGGCGAGCCCCAGATCCAGGGGCAGGTGCGCGAGGCGTACGCCATGGCCCGCGAGACGTCGGCGCCTTCCGGCCCCGTGGTGGGCCCCGCGCTCAACCGCCTCTTCCAGACGGCGCTGGGCGTGGGCGGCAAGGTGAGGAGCGAGACGGGGCTGGGCGTAGGCGCGGCCTCCGTGTCGTCCGCGGCGGTGGACCTGGCGAAGAAGATCTTCGGGTCGCTGAAGGGGCGGCGCGCGCTCGTATTGGGCGCGGGCGAGATGAGCGAGACCACGCTCGAATGCCTGCGCGCCGAAGGAGTGAGGACGGCCATCGTCGCCAACCGCACCTGGGAACGGGCGCGCGAGCTGGCGGAGCGCTGGGGCGGCGAGGCGGTGAAGTGGGAGCAGTTCGGCGGGGCGCTGGCGGGGGTGGACATCGTCATCTGCTCCACGGCGGCTCCGCACCCGGTGCTCACCCGCGAGCGGCTCCGCCAGGCGCTCCCCAACGGCGCCGCGCGGCCGCTTTGCATCATCGACATCGCGCTCCCGCGCGACGTGGAGACGGCGGTGGGCAACGAGCCCAACGTCTTCCTCTACGACATCGACGACCTGCAGGCCATCGTCTCCGGCAACCTGGACCGGCGCCGCGCCGAGCTCCCCGCCGCGGAGCAGATCGTGGGCGCGGGGGTGGAGGACTTCTGGAGCTGGTACTCGTCGCTGGCGGTGGTGCCCACCATCCGCGCGCTGCGCGACCACGGCGAGCGCGTGCGCCAGGCCGAGGTGGAGCGCGCGCTCCGGTCGCTTCAGCACCTGTCGCCCGACGACCAGCAGGCGATCGACGCGCTCACCCGCTCGCTCCTCAACAAGCTGCTCCACTCGCCTACCGTCCGGCTGCGCCAGGCCGCCGGCAACGGGCGCGGCACCGGGGTGCTGGACACGGTCCGCTACCTGTTCGAGCTGGAGCCCGACGCGGCTCCCCACGAAGACTGACCCACCGGAATGATCATCCAGACGCAGCACAGTGAGTTCGCCACCGCGTGGGAGATGGTGGCGAAGGGAACCGCTTCCACGAAGATCATCATGGCCGTGCTGGCCATCCTTTCGCTCGCCTCGTGGGCGGTGATCGTGTGGAAGATGATGCAGTTCCGGCGTCTTCGTGCCGAGAGCGACACCTTCATGCGCCGCGTGGGCGGGGCCGAGACCACGGACGACGCCTTCCACGCCGTGACGATGATGGACGCGTCGCCGTTCACGCGCCTCTTCCAGCGCGGGCTGGGCTTCTTTCGCGAGATGAGGCCCGGCGCGGCGCGGGCCGGCTCGGAGGTGCGAGGCCTGTCGCCCGCCCAGCTGGAGGTGCTGCGGATCGTGCTGGAGAAGGAGGAGGGGGAGGAGCGCGACGACGCGGCCCGCGGGGTGGGATGGCTGGCGATCGTCGCCACGGTCTCGCCGCTGCTGGGGCTGCTGGGCACGGTGCTGGGCGTGATGACGTCGTTCATCGGCGTGGCGCAGGCCGGGTCCAACAGCATCGACGCCGTGGCCCCGGGTGTGGCCGAGGCGCTCCTTACCACGGCCGGCGGCCTGGTGGTGGCGATCCCCGCGGCGATGGCTTACAACTCCCTCACGGGCAAGCTCAACGGCTTCATGGGCGAGCTGGAGGGGATCAGCAGCGAGCTGATCGCCACGCTGGCGCGCGAAGGGCGCATCTGATGCCGCGCCGTCGCGGACGCGGGCGCGGACACGACTCCGGCTTCAGCGCCGAGATCAACGTCACCTCGCTGGTGGACGTGGTGCTCACGCTGCTCGTCATCTTCATCATCACTGCCCCCATGATGCAGGGCGGCGTGGAGGTGAACCTCCCCCGCGCGCAGACGCAGTCCGTCGCCTCACCCGAGGGCGTCGTGGTCTCGATCGATAAGTCAGGCGGCATCTTCGTGGGGCAGGCCGCGGTGAGGTGGGAGGAGTTCGGCACGCAGTTCCCGGCCATCGTGAAGGAGCGCGGCGCGGGCAACGTGTACCTGCGCGCCGACGAGACCGTGCCGTACGGCCGCGTCCTGCAGGTGCTGGGGGCGATGAAGGGCGCCGACGTGGCCACCGTGGGCCTGATCGCGGAGCCGGAGACCCCGGCCGGCGGGAGGCCGTAAGCCGATGTGGGGACGGCGGCAGCGCGAGCGGGGACGCCCCGGCGCGGCGGTGGTCGCCTCCGTCGGCATCCACGTGGGGCTGGTGGCGCTGGCGGCGCTCACGGCCACCGGCGGCGCCGCGCCCGTGAAGAAGGTGGTGGTCTACAGCGTCGGCATCGTCTCGCCGCCTCCCACCGCGCTCGGCGAGCCCGCGGCCGAGGAGCCGGCTCCCAACGAGGGCGGTCCCGCGCCCGCCATCGTCCCCGCGCCGCCCGCGGAGACGCCCGCCCCCGAGCCAGCTCCCAAGGCCGCGCCGACGCCGCCCGCCGTCGTCCCCAAGGCCGAGCCGGTTCCGCCGGCACCGAAAGCCACGCCGAAGGCCGTGCCGCCCGTCCGCGAGCCCGCACCGAAGGCCACGCCGCGCGAGCCCGCGCCCAAGGCCACGCCACCTCGCCGCGAGCCCGCGCCCAAGGCCAGCGCGCCCGCGACGCGTCCTGGAACGACGCGTCCCCCCGCTTCCACCACGCCGCGCCCCAAGCAGGACGCGCCGGCGGGCGGGAGCAGCACCGGCGCGGGGAGCGGGCCGCGGAGCGCGGGGCAGGGGACGCGCGGCGCGGCCACGGGGCGCAACCCGGACGCGAACTCCGCGGGCGGTGAGGGGTTGAACATCCGCACGGCCGGCATCCGCTGCCCGTCGCAGGAGTACTGCAACAACATCCCGCGCCAGGTGCGCCGCTTCTTCCGCCGCCCGGAGGGGAACACCGGGGCCGCGGACGTGTGCTTCACCGTGTTCCGCGACGGAACGGTGGACGACGTGCACGTGGAGCGGCAGCGCGGCGGCGGGATCGCCTTCAAGATGGCGCTGATCGAGTCCGTGGAGCAGGCCGCGCTGCGCAAGGCGTTCGGGCCCATCCCCGCAGAGTTCAACCGCGAGTCGCTCCCGCTGTGCGTGGAGATGGCTCCCAACTCACAGTGACCGAGTGAAACAGCAGGTCTCACACAGAGACACAGAGGCACGGAGGAGAAAGGGCGTGAGGCGCTTTCTCGGCGTCCTCGGCCTCCTCGCGCTCGCGGTGCCGGTGGCGGCGCAGGACAGCGCGACGGTGGTGAGGCTGCGCGCGACGTACGAGGTGGGCGACCTGTCCGGCTTCGTCGTGCTGCCGTTCGCGGGCGGCGGCGAGCTGGCGGAGGCCGCGGCGGCGTCGGCGGAGATCGTGAGGCGCGACCTGGACTTCAGCGACCAGTTCAGGATGGCCGAGGCCTCCGGCGCACGCGCGGGCGAGCCGCTGAACCTGGGGCTGTGGCGCGAGCGCGGGGCAGACTGGGTGCTCACGGGCACGCTGGCGCCGCGCGCGGGCGGAAGCACGCTGCGGCTGTCGCTGCACGATGCGGTGTACGGGCAGAGCAAGGGCGAGGGGACCTTCGACCTTCCGTCGCCCTCCGACCGCCGCTTTCGCATGGCCGTGCACGCCGCCTCCGACGCCGTGGTGCGCTGGGCCACCGGCGAGCCGGGGATCGCGGCCACGCGCATCGCCTTCGTGACGCAGGGGCGCGGGTCCAAGGAGATCTACATGGTGGATTCGGACGGGGAGAACGCCACGCGCGTGACCTCCGACGGCTCCATCGCCCTGTCGCCCGCGTGGTCGCCGGACGGCGGGCGCATCGCCTACACGTCGTACCGCGGCGGCGTGCCGGCGCTGTACGAGCGCGACCTGGGGACGGGCGCGGACCGCGTGCTCTCCAACCGCGAGGGGCTCAACATCACCCCCTCGTACGCGCCGGATGGCCGCACCGTGGCGTTCGCCACCAGCGTGGGCGGGAACACCGAGGTGGCGACGGTGGGCGCGGGCGGCTTCCGCGCGCACACCTCCGGCCGCCGCTCGGACTCGCTCTCCCCCAGCTTCTCGCCGGACGGAGCGCGCATCGCCTTCGTCTCAGACCGGCTGGGCGAGCCGCAGATCTACGTGATGAGCGCGGGTGGCGGCGAGGCGCGCCTGGTATCCGACTACACCTACGGCAACCGCGGCTACAGCACCTCGCCGGACTGGGCGCCGAGGGGCGGGCGCATCGCCTTCCACACGCGCGTGAGCGGAGCTCACCAGATCGCGATGGTGGAGGCGGACGGCAACCGCCCGCGCCTCCTCACCAGCGGCAACCGCAACGAAGACCCGAGCTGGGCCCCCGACGGGCGCCACCTGGTGTTCGCGTCGCCGGACCGCGACGGGGGCGGGCTGTTCGTGCTGGACACCAAGACGGGGCGCGTGAGGAAGCTGATCAGCGGGCGAGGCCACGGGCTTCCCGACTGGTCGCCGGTGCTCGTGCGCGCGGCGGGGCGCTAGATGGCCTCACACAGAGGCACGGAGGCACGGAGAAAAAAGGACCCGGCGCCCGAGGATCCTACCTGGGCCCAGCGCGTCATCTGGGGCGCGTACGGGCTGCTGGCGGGGTTCGCGGCGGGGGCGCTGGCGTCGCTGGCGCTGCTGAGCTTTACGGGACCGTACGTAGCGCAGTTCGTCTTCCGGGTGCTGGCGTACGGGTTCCTGTTCTCGGGGCTCGATTACGCGGGGCAGCGGCAGCACTGGAAGCGGTCGCTGCTGCGCGGGTTCGGGCTCGGCACCGCCATCGCGCTCCTCCGCGCGGCGCTCGTCTTCCTCTAGCGCGGATCGCCGCCGCGCCCCAACGTTCCGCCTCGCACCTTCCGGCACCAGGAGAGATCCACGATGAAGCTTCGCCACGCCGTCACGCTCGCCCTCATCCCGCTCGCCATGGGCGCCTGCCGCAAGCGCCCCGCCGCCGTCACGCCCACGCCCGGCGCCGACAGCACCACGGCCGGGCCGGTCGGCGGCACCGATGCCGCGCGCGCGGACTCCATCCGCCGGGCCGAGGAGGCGCGGCTGCGGGAGGAGCAGGAGCTGGTCGAGCAGCGGGGGCGCGAGCAGGCGCTGGCGCCCGTGCGCGAGGCACTCACCGAGATCATCTACTTCGAGTACGACAGCGACGAGATCCGCGGCGAGGCGGAGGAGCGGCTGCGCGCCAAGGCCGAGATCCTGCGCGCCAACCCCACGGTGAGGCTGCGCATCGAGGGGCACGCGGACCAGCGCGGCTCCACCGAGTACAACCTGGCACTGGGCCAGCGCCGCGCCGAGGCGGTGAGGGCGTGGCTGGGGGCGTACGGCATCGAGGCGTCACGCTTCACCACCCTCTCGTACGGCAAGGAGCGCCCGCTGGACGACGGCAGCGGCGAGTCGGCGCTGGCGCGAAACCGCCGCGCGGAGTTCGCAATCGCGGGCGGGCGGATCACCACGGCGCCGGGAGGCGCCCGATGAGGCGCGCGGCGCTGGCGGTCCTGGCCCTGCCGCTCCTCGCCGGCTGCCTCGCGACGCAGCGCGACATCCAGGACCTGCGCACGCAGATGCAGGCGGACCGCGCCAGCCAGGAGACGCTCCTCCGCGACGTGCTGCGCCGCAACCAGGCGCTGCTCGATTCACTTACGGACCAGAACGTGCGCCTGCGCGGCGACGTGTCCACGCGGCTGGTGGCCATCGAGCGGCAGCTGGTGCAGATCCAGGAGCTCACGGGGCAGGGGCAGCAGCAGCTCACGCAGCTCCGCCAGCAGCTCGCCCGGCGCGAGGAGGAAGCGCGCCGCGCCGAGGCCGCCGCCGCCGCGGCGCGCACCACGGCACAGGCGGACAGCGCCGACGACGCGCCCGCCGGCGGGACCGAGGAGCCGTCCGGGGGGGCGCAGGAGATGTACGACGCGGCGCTGGGCGCCTTCCGCCGCGGCTCCATGAACGCGTCGCGGGCGGGCTTCGAGGAGTTCCTGCGCGCCGCCCCCGGGCACGCGCGCGCGGCCGACGCACAGTTCTACGTGGGCGAGACGTACGCGCAGGGGAGGAATCTGGAACGGGCCATCGAGGCGTACAACAGGGTGGTGGATACGTATCCCACCTCGCCGCGCGCCCCGGCGGCGCTGCTCCGCATCGGGCGGCTGGAGGCGGGGCGGGGGAACCGGACGCAGGCGCGCGCCCGCTTCAACCGCGTCATCGCCGACTACCCGCGCAGCCCCGAGGCCGCCGACGCGCGCCGGGAGCTGGCGGGTACGCCGCGCACCTGACGGGCCGCCGGTGCGCTGCCCCTTCTGCCACCACGGCGACGACCGCGTGGTCGACTCGCGCACCAGCCGCGAGGGCCGCGCCGTGCGCCGCCGGCGGGAGTGCCTGCGCTGCAGCCGGCGCTTCACCACGTACGAGTACATCGAAGAGCGCCCGCTGACGGTGCACAAGCGCGACGGCGAATCGGAGCCGTACGACCGGCGCAAGCTGCTGCTCAGCATCCAGATCGCCTGCGCCAAGCGCCCCATCACCCCGGCCGAGATCGACACGCTGGTGGAGGCTATCGAGCGGGAGCTCGACCACCGCGAGGAGGCGGAGGTCACCTCCCAGGAGCTGGGGGAGATGGTGATGGAGCGGCTGCGCTCGCGCGACCACGTGGCGTACGTGCGCTTCGCCTCCGTGTACCGCAACTTCCAGGACCCGGAGGAGTTCTCACGCGAGCTGCGCGACCTGGCGGAGCGCGAGGCGCAGACGCAGGTGCGCCGCTTCCAGCGCGAGCTGCCGCTGCAGCCCGACGAGGAAACCGAAGCGGCGGACGCGGGGTAAAAGCAATCTCACACGGAGGCACAGAGACACGGAGGAGTGTTTCTCCCTGTGTCTCTGTGCCTCTGTGTGAGAATTCAATCGCTAACGGAGCACGATGCTGAGACGGAAGTCGCCGGTCGGTGACGAGATGCCCTTCCTCGACCACCTGGAGGAGCTGCGCTGGCGTCTGCTGTGGAGCCTGCTGGCGGTGGTGGTGGGGGCGGGGATCGGCTTCCTGCTGGTGATGAAGCTGAACGTGCTGGGGCTCCTCATCAAGCCCGTGGAGCCGTTCCTGGGCGGGGGGAAGCTCAAGTACCTGAGCCCCACCGAGCCGTTCTTCATCACGGTGAAGCTGGCGATCGTGGTGGGCTTCCTGCTGGCCTCGCCCATCGTCATCTACCAGGTGTGGGCGTTCTTTGGGCCGGCGCTGCTCCCCAACGAGAAGCGGGTGATCGTGCCCGCGCTGTACATGGGGCTGGTGCTCTTTGCGCTGGGGGTGTACGCCGCGTACACGGTGGTGCTCCCCATGACGCTCAAGTTCACCATGGGGTTCCAGACGGAGGCGCTGGAGCAGTCCATCACGGTGGGGCCGTACCTGGACGTGGTGACGCGGACGCTGCTTGCCTTCGGCGCGGTGTTCGAGCTTCCGGTGGTGATCCTGATCCTGTCGGCGCTGGGGCTGGTGACTCCCGAGTTCCTGGCGTCGCGCCGCAAGCACGCCATCCTCATCATCACCGTGCTCTCGTCGCTGCTCACCCCCGGCGACGTCATCACGCTCACGCTGATGATGATGGTGCCGCTGCTCGTGCTCTACGAGTTCAGCATCGTGCTGTCGCGCATGGTGTCGCGCCGCAGGATCGCCGCGGCGGCCGCGGCCGAGGCGTGAAGAAGCGGTGAGGGCGCGGGCGGCTTCCGCTCCGCCGCGCCCGAGACCACATTCCTGGCTGTACCCTTTCGCACATACGCGTGAAACATAGAGCAGTCGTTCTCTCGTGCGCCGCCCTGGCGGCGCTCTCCATCCCCGTGCTGCGGGCCGCGACGGGCGCCCCGGGCCCGCTGCGGCCGGGGTGGGCCCAGGCGCGCCCGTTCGCCGCTCAAGACACGGTGCCGGCGCTCCGCCGCGACACCACTCCGCGCCCGCGTCCGGCCCGCGACACCTCGCGCACCGCCCGGGCGGACAGCGCCCGCGAGCGCGCGCCGGCCCCAGCCGACACGCTGGTGGACCGCCTGCTCCAGCTGGACGGCTACGTGCCCGTGGAGTACGCGGGCGACAGCGCGCAGTTCACCGGGGCCGACCGCACGCTGCGCCTGCGCGGCGACCCCCAGGTGACGCGCGAGGGGCGCACCCTCACCGCGCGCGACTCGCTCGTCTACCAGGAGGGCTCCAACTCCGTGGCCGCGTACGGCAGGCCGCGCGTTTCCGGCGGGCAGGAGGAGCCCATCGTGGGCGAGACGATGTTCTACGACCTGGAGCGCCGCCGCGCCTCGGTGCAGGGCGCGCAGACCAAGATCACCGAGAACGCCACCTGGCTGGTGCGCGGCGACGTGACCTCCGAGGAGCAGGGGAAGCGCATCTACGCGCGCGGCAGCGAGTTCACCTCCGACGACCGGCCGGAGCCGGCGTACCACTTCAAGGCGGACCGCATCATGGTGGTGCGCAACCGTATCCTGGTGGGGCGCCCGGCGTACCTGTACTTCAAGAACGTGCCGGTGATGGCGCTCCCCTTCATCGTGCAGGACCTGGAGCGGGGGCGGCGGAGCGGGTTCCTGATCCCCCAGTTCGAGATCAACGACATCTTCCGCACCCACTCGGCCGGGGCCAACGACCGCGGCACGGGGCGCGAGATCAGCAACATCGGCTACTACTTCGCCATCAACCCGTACATGGGCGCCTCCATCGCGGGCGGCTGGCGGAGCGGGACGTACACGAGCGTGGCGGCCAACCTGGACTACCGCTGGAGGCGGCGCTTCCTGGACGGCAGCTTCGGGTTCGTGGCGTACAACCGCATCGACGAGAGCTTCACCTACACCCTCAACGGGCGCACCTCGTGGCAGCCCACGGAGCGCACCTCGCTCAACGCGTCGCTGGACTTCGCCAAGAGCACGCAGTTCGAGCGCAACCGCACGGTGGACCCGTTCCGGCAGACGCAGGACCTCAACTCGTCGTTCGCCATCACGCGCCGGCTGGACTGGGGGAACTTCTCCAGCACGGTGTCGCGCCGGCAGTCGCTCGCCAACGACGACGTGACGCTGACCCCCAGCCTGGGGCTCACCATCGAGCCGATCACCTTCTTCCCGGCGGCGTCGGCGGACGACCGGAGCTGGTACAACGACGCCACGCTGACGCTGGGCTTCAACGGCTCGGGGAGCTCGTTCGATCCGGGCGACCCGTTCCAGCGGCGGCCGGGGCAGGACCAGTACTCGTTCAACACCAGCCCCACGCTGCAGTTCGGCGACCTGGGGCTCAGCACCTCGCTCCAGTACCAGTTCGAGCGCACGGACTCGCTCCCCGCCCTGGACACGGCGGGCGTGGGGATCGACCTGCCCATCCCGGGCGGGCTGCGTCCGCTGGGCGGGCGCACGCGCGAGACGCTCAACCTGAGCGCCAGCACGGGCTACCAGATCGCCCTGATCGGCTCCACGCGGCTCACGCCCAGCATCACCTTCCAGCAGCGCTACGTGCGCGCGGACACGCTGGTGACGCCCGGCGACACCATCGGCGGCGTGGGGGTGGAGGACTCGGTGGCGGCGGCGTACGGCACGCTGGTGGGCGAGCCGGCCCGCATCAACTTCGGCGCGGGGCTCAGCACGGACCTGTACGGGTTCTTCCCCGGGTTCGCGGGGTACTCGGCGGTGCGCCACCACCTGCGGCCCTCGGTGAGCTACACCTTCTCGCCCGCGGCGGGCACGGGGCAGGCGAGCCGCGTGCAGCGCATCCTCTTCGGTGAGCAGGTGGGGCAGACGGTCAACCGCATCTCGATCGGGCTGGACCAGACCTTCGAGGCCAAGGTGCGCAACCCGCGCCCGGTGCGCGGCGACTCCATGGCGGATTCCGCGCGCTCCATGGGGAACGCGGCCACGCCCCAGGAGGCGCGCAAGATCACGCTGCTGGCGCTCAACACCTCGGCGGTGGGGTACTCGTTCGGGCCGCGGGACACGCTCAGCTACCGCTTCGAGACGGAGCAGGTGACCAACAGCGTGCGCTCGGACCTGCTGGGCGGGCTCACCTTCACCACGGCGCACGACCTGTTCGCGGATGCGCGGCGGGACGGGCGGGTGCAGCGCGGGGTGTTCAGCCCGTACCTGACGGCGGTGAGCACCTCGTTCTCGCTGGGCGCCAACTCGGCGCTCTTCCGGCGGCTGGGCTTCGGCGGGCGGCCGGAGCAGGAGCGCACCCCGGCGGAGCAGCGCGGGAGGATGGCGGACACGGCGGGCACGCAGCCGGTGACGCCGCCGGGCGGCGCCACGTTCACGGGCAACAACCAGCGGACGGGCGGCGGCGCCTGGAACCTGAACCTGAACTACAACCTGGCGCGCACCCGCCGCACCACGGGCGACGTGACGCCGGGGCGCTTCGAGCGCGGCGACCAGTCGCTGCAGGGCGGGCTGACGTTCCATCCCACCAGGAACTGGGCGGTGAACTGGACTACCCAGTACTCGATCACTTCGGGGGAGTTCGCGGCCCACTCGCTCCACTTCAAGCGCGACCTGTACCGCTGGGAGGCGAACTTCGACTTCAGCCGCGCGCCCAACGGCAACACCTCGTTCGGCTTCCGGGTGCACCTGATCGACCTGCCGGACCTGAAGGCGGACTACAACGAGCGCAACCTGGGGATCGACCGGCCGGACGAGAACCGGAGGCCCGCGGTGAATCGCACGGAGCGGTAGAAGACGGGGCTCACACAGAGACACAGAGGCACGGAGAACTGACCTTCTTCGTGCCTCTGTCCTGTTGTCAGGACGGACGTTTTCCATGGGGGCGGACAAAGAGGGGGAGGGGGCCAGGGGACACTTAGAGGCAAGATGTTGGGGGGCAATGGGTTGGGAAAAAGGGGAGGAGCGGAACGGGCGTTGCCTTTTGGGAATGCGGCACCCGACCGAGGTACCGCACCCTCCAGCACCACACGAACATGCTCACCTCTTTCCGCATCACCGCGCTCGCGGCGCTCCTGCTTACCGCCGCGTGCGACGACGACACCGTATTCGTGGGCGACCGCCTGGACGCCCCGGAGGACCTGAGCGCGGAGTACGCGTGGGTCTTCGAAGGGTTCACCTCGGCCGGGCAGCCGGTGGGGTACCCGGCCGTGGACCTCACCTGGTATCCGCCGGCGACCTGGAATTACGAGCCCTTCCGCGTGTACGGCCGGCGCCCCGGCGACTCCGGCTACACGCTGGTGGCCACGGTCACCTCGTGCACCGAGAAGGGGTGCACGTACCGCGACCGCAACGTGCAGCCCAACAGGGATTACCAGTACTACGTCGCCACCACCGACGAGGAGTTCGACGAGGAGGCGCCGAGCACCTCCGCCTCCGCGTACGTGGCGCCCTCCAACACCCCCGTGGCGCCGCGCATGGGTACGCCGGTGGCGCTGGACAGCGCCGTGTTCCTGCGCTGGAGCGACGCCGGGAACGGGGCCAACATCGGCCGCTACCGCGTCTACCTGACGCGCATCGACAACCGCTCCGACTACCTGTACCTGGCCGGCGAGTCCGACGGCGACGGCTACCTGGACCTGAGCGCCCGCAACGGCGCCGTGTACGGCTACCGCGTGGCGGCCGTGGACACGCTGGGCCGCGTCAGCGCCCTCAGCGCCGAGGTGACCGCCGTCCCGCGCCCCGACCGCACCTCGGAGCTGGTCTACTCGCTGGGCGACAACGCGGCGCAGAGCGGCTTCCGCTTCAACGTGGCGGCCGGCGCGGCCGGTGTCGTGAGCGGCACCGCGTCCGACGCGCACTGGCGCCTGGAGCGCGACGGCACCGGGTGGCGGATGGTGCCGCTGAACGGCGCGCGCATCGCCGACGCGGGGCGGACCACGGCGCTGGCGTGCGGGCCGGGCACGGGCCCGGAGTGCGTCGCCGTCTCCCGCGCCCCCACGAGCGGGTTCGTCACCACGCCGGTCTCCCTCGCCCCGGAGAGCAGCTACGTGATCGCCTTCAACGGCAGCGGCGGCACGCACTATGGAGTGGTGCGGGTGCAGCTCCTGGGGAGCGACCAGCAGAACCGCTCGCTGATGGTGTTCGACTGGTCCCTGCAGCTCGTCCCCAACGAGCCGCGCCTGGACCGCCGCTAGGGGCCGTCGTCCCGGGCGGCCGGGGCCGACGAACGCCGGGAAGCTGACCGAAGCTCCCGCGCCCGTCCCGGGGCGGCGGCTGAAAACAAGTGCGTGAGTGCGTTAGTGCGTCAGTGCGTGAGTGATCGCGCGCTGACGCACTTTCGCGTTATTGCTGTAGCGCACTGACGCACTCCACGCACTCACGCACTTCCCCCTTCCGCCGCCACAGCCTTATGTTGATTGCCCCCAACCATACTTCCCGGCGGAGCTTTTCCTGTGCGGCAGCGGATCGAGATCGACGGCGACACCCTCACACTCGAGGACATCGAGCGCGTGGCCACCGACACCGGGGTGGAGGTCGCCCTGGCGCCGGGAACGGAGGAGCGCATCCTCCGCTCGCGCGCCGTGGTGGACGCGGCGGTGCGCGACGAGCGCGTGGTGTACGGCATCACCACGGGCTTCGGCCGGCTGGCCGAGACCGTGATCCCCGTGGAGCGCGTGGAAGAGCTGCAGCTCAACCTCATCCGCAGCCACGCGTGCGGCGTGGGCCCGGCGCTCCCCCGCACGGAGACGCGCGCCATCACCCTGCTGCGCGCCAACGTGCTGGCGAAGGGCTTCTCCGGCGTGCGGCCGGATGTGGTGCACGCGCTGGTGGCGCTCCTCAACCACGGCATCCACCCCGTGATCCCCGAGCAGGGCTCCGTGGGCGCGTCGGGCGACCTGGCGCCGCTCTCGCACCTGGCGCTCGTGCTGCTGGGCGAGGGGGCCGCCGAGGTGGGCGGCGAGGTGCTCCCCGGCGCCGAGGCGCTGCGACGCGCGGGGCTCGCGCCGCTGCGGCTGCAGGCCAAGGAGGGGCTGGCGCTCAACAACGGCACGCAGGTGATGGCGGGGATCGGCGCGCTGCTGCTGCGCGGCGCCGAGCGGGCGGTGGAGACGGCGGAGGTGGCCGGCGCCATGACGCTGGAGGCGCTGCGCGGCACGCCGGACGCCTTCCATCCCGCCATCCAGCGCGCCCGCCCCCACCCCGGCCAGGCCACCAGCGCCGAGCGCCTGCGCGCCCTGCTGGCGGAGAGCGAGATCCGTGAGAGCCACCGCCACGACGACCCCCGCGTGCAGGACGCGTACTCGCTGCGCTGCATGCCGCAGGTGCACGGGGCGGCGCGCAACGCCTTCGCCTACATCGGCCAGGTGCTGGAGACGGAGTGCAACAGCGCCACCGACAACCCCCTCGTCTTTCCCGACGAGGGCGAGGGCGGGCTGGTGATCTCGGGCGGCAACTTCCACGGGCAGCCCATCGCGCAGGTGCTGGATCTGCTGGCCATCGCCCTGGCGGACCTGGCCTCCATCTCCGAGCGCCGCATCGAGCGCCTGGTGAACCCCGACCTCTCGGGCGACCTCCCGCCCTTCCTGACCGACGACCCGGGCGTGTGCAGCGGCTTCATGATCGCGCAGATCACGGCCGCGGCGCTGGTCAACGAGTGCAAGACGCTCTCGCACCCCGCCAGCGTGGACTCCATCCCCACGGGCGCCAACAAGGAAGACCACGTGTCGATGGGGATGACCTCCGCCCGCAAGGCGCGCCAGGTCCTCCGCAACGTGGAGACGGTGCTGGGGATCGAGCTCCTCTGCGCCGCGCAGGGGCTCAAGTACCGCGAGCCGCTGCGCCCCGGCCGCGGCGTGGAGCGCGCCTACCGCCTCTTCCGCGAGCGCATCCCGGTCCTGACCTCCGACCGCGTCCTGGCGCCCGACATCGAGACGGCGGCGGAGATGGTGCGCGAGGGTGTGATGGCGGAGATCTGGCGGTAAGCGGGTAGAAGGGGACACGTCCCCCGGTTCAGCGATCCGCGGCACGGCGGGTGCCCGGAAGGCGGCTTAATCCATCTGAGGAGAGATTCCCATGGCGACGAAGCCCGCTTTCCAGCACTGGACCTATGCCGAGTTCGAGCGTCTCCCCGACGACGGCAACCGCTACGAGGTCATCGCGGGGGAGCTGGTCGTGAGCCCCAGCCCGGGCACGCAGCATCAAACGATCTTCGGAGAGCTGTTCCCGCTGCTGAAGGCGTTCGTTCGTGCCCACCGGCTCGGAAACGTACTGGCCAGTCCAACCGACGTTCTCTTCGCCGAGGGTGACTACCTCGTGCCGGACCTGCTATTCGTCCGAAGCGAGCGCACGGAGATCATCAGCGCCCGTGGCGTCGAAGGCCCTCCGGACCTGGTGGTGGAGATACTCTCGCCTTCCAGCACGTTTCGTGACCGCGGGATCAAACGCGAGCGGTATGCTCACTTCGGTGTGCCCGAGTACTGGATCATCGATCCGCGGACACAGCACATGGAGGTGTATCGGCTGGCGGAGGACCCATCGAGCCCCTCTGTAGTGGTCTCGGACAGGTTCGAGTGGCAGCCTGTCCGGGCCGGCCCCACGCTCGCTGTGGAGATGGCAGAGCTCTTCCGTGGGCTCGATTGACAGCGGGGCTCACACCGAGGCACAGAGACACAGAGGGCGGCCAATCCATACGAGGAGAGATTCCCATGGCGACGAAGCCCGCCTTCCAGCACTGGACCTATGCCGAGTTCGAGCGTCTCCCCGACGACGGCAACCGCTACGAAGTCATCGCGGGGGAGTTGGTCGTGAGTCCCAGCCCGGGACTGCCGCACCAGGAGATCGTCGGCCGCCTGCACCTGCTGCTGCGCCCCTTCGTGGATGCGCACAAGCTCGGCCGGCTGATCCTGAGCCCGTTCGACGTTCTCTTCGCGGAGGGCGACTACCTGGTGCCGGACCTGTTGTTCGTCCGTAGCGATCGTGCCTCGATCATCCGCAAACGCGGAGTGGAAGGCGCGCCCGATCTGGTCGTCGAGATCCTCTCGGACTCTACCGCGTTCCGTGACCGCGGGATCAAGCGCGAGCGATACGCCCACTACGGTGTCGCGGAGTACTGGGTGATCGATCCACGGTCCGCGCGGGTCGACGTGTACCGGCTGCTCGAAGACGCGGAGCGTCCGACGGTGCTGACCTCCGGGACTCTCGAATGGCAGCCGGTGCCAGGCGGACCCACGCTCACGCTGGACCTGGAGGCGCTGTTCCGCGACCTCGATTGACAGCGGGGCTCACACAGAGGCACAGAGACACAGAGAGAAAGAGCGCTAGCGCGTAGAAGGGGACCGGTAGCTCGTTTCGGCGATCCGCGGCACGTGGGGTGCCTGGAAGGCGGCCAATCCATCTGAGGAGAGATTCCCATGGCGACGAAGCCCGCCTTCCAGCACTGGACATATGCCGAGTTCGAGCGTCTCCCCGACGACGGCAACCGCTACGAAGTCATCGCGGGGGAGCTGGTCGTGAGTCCCTCGCCGCGTCCGAAGCACCAGCGCGCCCTCGTACGGCTGACGTCCGCACTGGAAGACTTCACTCAGGAGCACGGAATCGGCGAAGTTTATATCGGTCCGATCGACGTGATCTTCGGTGACGGCGACTACCTTGAGCCGGACCTGGCGTTCGTGCGTCGGGAACGCGCTGAGATCGTTTCCGAACGGGGGATCGAGGGCGCTCCCGATCTCGTTGTCGAGGTGATTTCGCCCTCCACCGCGCTGCGCGACCGCGGGATCAAGCGCGAGCGGTATGCTCTATACGGGGTGCCGCTCTACTGGGTCGTCGATGTCGATCTGCGCCAGATGGAAGTGTACCGGCTCGCTGAAAGCCCGTTCGAGCCGGTCGAGATCGCGACGGACACGCTCGTCTTGCAGCCGGTGGAGGATGGCCCGTCGCTCACACTTTCGATTCGGCACATCGTGGGTACATAAGTTCACACAGAGGCACAGAGACACAGAGAGAACGGCTCCTCCGTGTCTCTGTGTCTCTGTGTGAGATTCTCTTCACCAGGGGTGACAGCACGATGAGTGAACGGACCGAGATCATCGAGGGCGAGCGCTACGCCAGCCCGGCGGCGACGCGCGAGCACCAGGAGGTCGTTGGACGCGTGCTGAGCCTCCTCCTTCCTTTCGTAAACGCCAACAAGCTGGGCGAGGTGATCCAGGGGCCCGTCGACGTGCGCTTTCAGGATGGCGACAGCGTTCAACCAGACCTGGTGTTCGTCCGAAGCGAACGGGCGCACATCATCACCGAGCGCGGAGTCGAGGGCGCTCCAGACGTGATCGTGGAGGTCGTCTCCAGCGCCACGGCCACTCTCGACTACCACATGAAGCGGGACCGATACGCGCACTTCGGGGTGCCGGAATACTGGATCGTCGATCCGCAGAAGCGCGAGCTGGCGATCTGGACGCCCGAGAACCGGCTGCGCCCGCGGCTCTGCGTGGACGCGAACGAGGCGTTCACCTGGCACCCGCGCCCGGACGGGGCCGCGCTGACGATCCGGATCTCCGAGCTGCTGCATGACATCGACTGAACCGTTCCCCCACCGAGCGATCATGAGCACCATCACCGAGCCCCGCATCATCCGCGCAGCGCGCGGCGCAGAGATCTCCTGCAGGGGGTGGCAGCAGGAGGCCGCGCTGCGCATGCTGATGAACAACCTGGACCCGGAGGTGGCCGAGCGGCCGGAGGACCTGGTGGTGTACGGGGGCACCGGGCGCGCGGCGAGGTCGTGGGAGGCGTTCGACGCGATGGTGGCCACGCTGCGCGGCCTGGCCGACGACGAGACGATGCTGGTGCAGTCCGGCAAGCCCGTGGCGGTGCTGCGCACCCACCGGCACGCGCCGCGGGTGCTGATCGCGAACAGCAACCTGGTGCCGCGCTGGGCCAACTGGGAGACCTTCCGCGAGCTGGAGCGGCAGGGGCTCACCATGTACGGCCAGATGACGGCCGGCTCGTGGATCTACATCGGCACGCAGGGCATCCTGCAGGGGACGTACGAGACGTTCGGCGCGGTGGCGCGCCAGCACTTCGGCGGGAGCCTGCGGGGGACGTGGACGCTTACCGGCGGCGTGGGCGGGATGGGTGGCGCCCAGCCGCTGGCCGTGACCATGAACGGCGGCGCCGCCCTGTGCATCGACGTGGACCCGTGGCGCATCGAGCGGCGCATCGCCACCCGCTACTGCGACCGCATGACCGCCGACCTGGACGAGGCGCTGCGCTGGACGCTCGACGCGCGCGACCGCGGCGAGGCGCTCTCCGTGGGGCTGGTGGGGAACTGCTCCGAGGTGCTCCCCGAGCTGGTGCGGCGCGGCGTGACGCCGGACGTGCTAACCGACCAGACCAGCGCCCACGACGCCCTGGTGGGCTACCTGCCGGCCGGGCTCTCGCTGGAGGAGGGCGATGGGCTGCGCGCCCGCGACCCGGAGGAGTACCAGCGCCGCTCCCGCGCCTCCATGCGCGTGCACTGCGAGGCGATGGTGGAGATGATGAAGCGCGGCGCCGTGACCTTCGACTACGGGAACAACCTCCGCGCGCAGGCGCACGAGGCCGGCTTCGCGGACGCCTTCGCCTTCCCCGGCTTCGTGCCGGCGTACGTGCGCCCGCTGTTCTGCGAGGGGAAGGGCCCCTTCCGCTGGGTGGCGCTCTCCGGCGACCCGGACGACATCCGCCGCACCGACGAGCTGGTGCTGGAGCTCTTCCCCGACGACGAGCTGCTCCACCGCTGGATCCGCGGGGCGCAGGAGCGGGTGGCGTTCCAGGGACTTCCGGCGCGCATCTGCTGGCTGGGTCAGGGGGCGCGGGCGAAGTTCGGCGTAGCGCTCAACGACCTCGTGGCGCGCGGCGAGGTGAAGGCGCCCATCGTCATCGGCCGCGACCACCTGGACACGGGCTCCGTGGCGTCCCCGTACCGCGAAACGGAGGCGATGAAGGACGGGAGCGACGCCATCGCCGACTGGCCGATTCTCAACGCGCTGGTGAACGTGGCGAGCGGGGCGAGCTGGGTCTCGTTCCACCACGGCGGCGGTGTGGGGATCGGCTACTCGCTCCACGCGGGCCAGGTGATCGTGGCGGATGGGACGCCCGAGATGCGGGAGCGGCTGGAGCGCGTCCTCACCAACGACCCGGGGATGGGCGTCATCCGCCACGCCGACGCCGGCTACGAGACGGCCATCGACACCGCCCGCCGGGAGGGCGTGCGCATCCCCATGCTGGACGGAGGGGCTTGAGGCGCGGCTGGGCGGCGCTCCTCCTCCTGGCGCTGGGTCCCGCCTGCGCGCCGGTGCTCACGCACGGTCCGCGGGTGGAGCCGGGATTGTTCCTGGGAAGCACGCTGGGGCTCCTCATCGGCCAGGACACGGCCACGGCCCCCGACGCCGTCACGCCTGCCTGGGCTCCGTACGTGCGCTACGGATTCGCGGGGAAGCCGGGCGGGGTGGCCGGCTCGCTGGCGCTGTCGGTGGGCAACGGCTTCGACGTGGACGCGTACCTCCAGCTTCCGTCGCGCCAGGAGTGGGCGTACGGCGGCGGGGTGATGGCATCGCCCGCCTACGTGATGCCGTACGTGCAGGCCGGACAGTCGTTTGGCCGCGGGTACGAGGTGTACACCACGCAGGCGTACGTCCACCGCACCGACTTCACGGACGGCAACGTGGCCCTGCTGGACGTGGGGCCGAACGAGGTGCGGCCACGCTACTGGGCACCCTCGCTGGCGCTCCGCCGGCGGCAGGGGGCGCTCGGGGCGTCGCTCGAGTTCACCGGCGCCATCGGCAGCTACGACCAGAGGCCGCGCGGATTCGGCGAAGGGACGTCGGGGCAGACGACCAGCCGTCCGTTGCGCGCGCTTTCCGCCAGCGTGACGGCGGACGTCAACCTCGGGCAGCTCCTGAAGGACCTCGCCGCCATCACACGCCGGCCCATCCCGCGCCGCCCGCCGGGCGAGCCGTGACGAGAAGCACAGGGCTCGCACAGAGACACAGAGTCTCCTCCACTCCCCCGCCACACCCCGCGCCGTGAACCTCGTCATCTCGCAGCTTTCCAAGACCTATCCCAACGGCGTGCATGCGCTGCGGGGGATATCGCTCGCCATCCGGCCCGGGATGTTCGGGCTGCTGGGGCCCAACGGGGCGGGGAAGAGCACCCTGATGCGCATCCTCGCCACGCTGCAGGAGGCGGACTCCGGCGAGGCGCGGCTGGGGCCGATCGACGTGCTGCGCGACAAGGAGTCGCTGCGGCGCACGCTGGGGTACCTGCCGCAGGAGTTCGGCGTGTATCCCCGCTCCACGGCGGAGGAGATGCTCGACCACTTCGCGCTGCTCAAGGGGATCACGTCCAGGAGCGAGCGGCGCGACACGGTGGCCGCCCTCCTCCGCCAGACCAACCTGTGGGAGGCGCGCCGCCGCCGGCTGGACGGCTTCAGCGGGGGGATGCGGCAGCGCTTCGGGATCGCGGTGGCGCTGATCGGCGATCCGCGGCTCATCATCGTGGACGAGCCCACCGCGGGGCTGGACCCGGCGGAGCGCGCCCGCTTCCTCAACCTGCTCAGCGAGCTGGGCGAGCGCGCGGTGGTCATCCTCTCCACCCACATCGTGGAGGACGTGAGCGAGCTCTGCACCCGCATGGCCATCATCGAGCGCGGCTCCATCCGCCTGGAGGCCGAGCCCATGCGCGCCGTGGAGGCCCTGCGCGGGCGCGTGTGGCGCCGCGGCGTGGACCGCGCCCTGCTGCCGAAGGTGGAGGAGGCCCTCCCCGTGATCTCCACGACGCTGGTGGGCGGGCGCACGCTGGTGCACGTGTACGGCGACGCGCCGCCCGATCCGTCGTGGGAGCCGGTGGAGCCGGACCTCAAGGACGTGTACTTCACGGTGATGAAGGGGATCGAGGTGTCGCCCGATGTGGCCGCCGCGATCGAGCCCGAGCCCCTTCCGCCCCTCGTCCTCCCGCCCCCGCGCCCGAAAGTCGCGGCGCCCGTTGTAGCCGACGACATCGGCCCGACCGACTGGTTCAACCCGCTCGCGCCCCCTCCGCTGCCGCCGCAGCACGCGGACGACGTGCCGCCACCACTCCCGTTCGCGGGCGGCGCGGCTGAGCCCCGCCGCGACGAGCCGCCGCCGCTGCCCTCCGACGAGGTTCCATTCGCCCGGCGCGAGGACGAGCC
>DASVSA010000018.1:0-17568 GCA_036388335.1 Longimicrobium sp.
CGTGGCGAAGGGCGATGCGAAGAGGAGGGCGAACGCCAGCCCCGCGGCCACCGCGGGGGCGGCGGCCGGGAGCGACCCCGCCGGGAGGCTGCGCGGGAGGGGGAGGGTACGAGTGCTCACTACCATCCTCCGCGGCGCAGGAGCATCACCGGAATGGTGCAGGCGAGGATCTTGAGGTCGTTGGTCCACGAGCGCGTGGCGATGTACTCCAGGTCGTAGCGCACCTTGTTCTTCACGTCGTCCAGGCAGCGGTCGTATGCCTGGTTGATCTGCGCCCACCCGGTGATGCCGGGGAGCACGCGCTGGCGGTGGGCGTAGTCGTCCACCTGCGTGCGCAGGTCGGCGAAGATCCTCACCTGCTCGGGCCGCGGCCCCACGATGTTCATGTCGCCCTTCAGCACGTTCACGAGCTGCGGCAGCTCGTCCAGGCGGTAGGTGCGAAGAAAGGTGCCGATGCGGGTCACCCGCGGGTCGTCCGGCCGCGCCCACACCTGAAGGCGGCTGTCGGACGTGGTGGTCATCGTGCGGAACTTGTACATGGTGAAGAGACGGCCGCCGTAGTCCACCGTGCGGCGCCAGTGCCCGGCGTCGCTCCCCGGGTGCCGCCGGTCGATCCCCACCCGCACCTGCTTGAAGATCACCGGGCCCGGCGAGGTCAGCTTCACCAGCAGCGCGATGGCCAGCATCAGCGGCGCGGCCAGCACCAGGATGAGCGCGGCCACCACCACGTTTAGGGCACGCCGCGCGGACTCGGCATCGATGCGTGGAACGGAGGGCCGGAACGATCGCGGCGTGCCCACGAGCTCTTCGAGGGTCACCAGGCGGGGAACTGCGATCGATTCGGAAACGGAGGGGCGCCGGTTGGGTGCCAGTGTCGACAAGGGAGTAGCTCCGCGAGGCTTCGTGGGCGGGGGTGCCGCTGTGACCTGCCGTGGGGAAGTGCAACGCCCATGCGCGGCGGGACCACACACGTGCCATTTCGCAAACTGTTGCAAGCAAAAGAGTTACAAGTACGGGCCCGGCGCCCCGCCTCCCGCTCCACGTAGCGGCCCACCGACGAGTGTTGGACTCACGCCACGTTGTGCCGTGGGCACAAAACAGCGAGGCACAGAGAAGTTCATCTCTGTGCCTCTATGTCTCGGTGTGGGCCCCGCTGTTCTACCGGTGATCCGCCGGCGGCAGCTCCATGCGGAAGCGGAAGGTGGTCCCCTCTCCATCGCCCGTCTCGAACTCCAGCTCCGAGCCGGCGGCGCGCAGGATGTCGCGGCAGATCCCCAGCCCCAGCCCGGCGCTGGAGAAGCCCAGCCCCCGCCCCGCGCGCAGGCGAAAGGGGTTATACAGCGTGGCCTGCACCTCGGGCGGGATCCCCGGGCCCGTGTCGCGCACGGAGAACTGCACCCGCCCCGGCCCCGCCTCGCGCGCGGCGATCTCCACGAACCCCTCGCGCGTGTGGCGCAGGCTGTTGGCGGTGAGGTTGAGGAGCACACGGCTCAGCGCCACCGAGCTCCCCAGCCGGTCCTCCACCGCCGGGTACACCAGGCGCAGCTCCACCCGTCCCTCCTCCACCATCGGCGTCACCATGTCGCGGATGGAGTCCATCACCTCGCGCACGGAGAAGGGAGCGGTGTCGGCGGCCGGCTCGTGCTTGGCGCGGAAGTAGTCCACCACGTCGCTGGTCATCGACACCAGGCTGAGCGCGGCGCTGTAGATGATCCCCACCTGGCGGCGGTGAGCCGAGGCCAGCGGGGTGCGCCCGTCGTCGCGCAGGGCGCCGGCCAGGAAGAGGATGGAGGTGAGCGGCGAGCGCAGGTCGTGGGCGAACTCCACCACCGCCGCCGCCGGGTCCTGCGCGGGGGGCGCGAGCACGCGGTCGAAGCCCGCCATCAGCTTCGCGATCTCGTCCGCCGACGGCGGGGGCCCGGCGCTCCACTCGCGGATCACCGCCGTGCGCAGCTCGGCCGCCCACGCCCGCTCGGCGGGGGAGAGCGCGCCGCCCGCCTCTCCCTCGATGCGCGCGGCCAGCGCGTGCGCCTGCGCGGGAGGGAGGGGCGCGCAGGCCAGCGTGCCCTCGTCCAGGGACAGGAGGGCGGCGACGGCGCGCTGCAGCACGGCGGGCGGGGCGGGGGCGAGCACCGCGTCCGCGCCCCGGGCGCCCCGCGAGGGGCGCTGGGGGACCCTGGGTCCGAAGTGCGTCACGACGGCAGGCTCAACTGGCCTTGATGACGGTGTCACGGTAGAGTCCATGCTTTTCCATGAGACGGTAAAGCGTGGTGCGGTCGACACCCGCGATCTTCGCGGCTCGCGACATGTTGCTCCCGGCCCGCTGCACCAGCGAGCTCAGGTACACGCGCTCGAACTCGGCGAGCACCCGGTCGCGCGCGGCGTGGTACGGCTCGTCCACCACCTGCGGCGACACCAGCCCCGGCCGCGGCGACACGACCCCGTCGTCGCGGAACGGGATGTCTTCCGGCTGGATCTCCGCGCCCGGCTCCACCAGCACCACCGTGTGCTCGATAACGTTCTGCAGCTCGCGCACGTTGCCCCGCCACTCGCGCGTGAACAGCTCGGCGATGGCCTCGCGCCCCAGCGTGGGGAGGGGGGCGCCCGGCTCGCGGTGCCGCTTCCAGTGCACGGCGAGGAAGTGCTCCGCCAGCACCGGGATGTCTTCCGGCCGGTCGCGCAGCGCCGGGAGCGAGATGGGCACCACGCTCAGCCGGTAGAAGAGGTCCTGCCGCAGCACGCCCTCGGAGGTGGCGCGCAGCGGGTCGCGGTTGGTGGCGGCCACGAACCGCACGTCCACCACGGCGTCGGTGGTCTCGCTCCCCACGCGCCTCACCACGCCGTCCTGGATCACGCGCAGCAGCTTGGCCTGGATGGTGGGCGGCATCTCGGTGAGCTCGTCCAGGAAGAGCGTGCCCCCGTGCGCCGCCTCCAGCAGCCCCACCTTGTCGCGGATGGCACCGGTGAAGGCCCCCTTCACGTGCCCGAACATCTCGCTCTCCAGCAGCGTCTCCGGCAGGGCCGCGCAGTTGATTGCAACCAGCGGGCGCCCCGACCTGCGGCTCTCCGCGTGGATGAACTGCGCGATCATTTCCTTGCCCGTGCCGCTCTCGCCGCTGATGAACACCGATGCGTTGGTGGCGGCCACCCGCCGCGCCCGCTCCACCGCCGCCAGGAACCCCGGCGCGCGCCCCAGCAGCGACACCGAGCGGCTGTGGCTCTCCTTGGGCTCGCCCGCGCCGGCCATCACCGGCGCCTTCGCCCTGCGCTCGCGGCGGGCCCGCGCCGCCTGCGCGCCGCTCCCCACCAGGATCTGGAGCTGAGTGGCCGAGAAGGGCTTGGGGAGATAGTCCCACGCCCCGGAGCGCAGCGCTTCCACGCTGGAGTCCACCGAGGGGCTTCCCGTCATCACCACCACCAGGCAGTCCGGGTTGCTCTCGCGGCACATGGCCAGCACGTCCAGCCCCGAAGCGCCCTCCAGGTACAGGTCCACCAGCGCGATGTCGAAGCTCCTGCGCTTCAGCGCGTGCTCCGCCTCCCGCTGGCCGCTGCAGGTGACCACCGCGTAGTCCTCCGCGCGCAGCAGGTTGGCGCAGCTCTCCCGCAGCGTGTACTCGTCGTCCACGATCAGCACGGCGATGCCGTGGCCGTCGTCGAACGGCCCCCGTGCCGGGGTGCTGAAGTGATCGAGCCCCTGGGGCGGGCTCTTGGAGAGGACTTCGGACATGCGGCGGTCTCCGGGTGGGCGCCCCCTGCAGAGGGGTACGCGCGGCGCAGCGGATCTGGATTTCGCTGGCGCGCGGGGCGGTTTGGAGGTGAGATGCGGGACTGCGGATGGCGCCCGGGAGTGTGTGCAAAAGCGAAACCAAGGTATGTCCCAACTTTGATGAATCCTAGCACAACCAATCATGTCGTTGCGCCGCAACGAGATGGGTTCATCCCGCCCAGTGTGGGATCTTGCTGTGTGGCAGGTTATGGCGGCGGCTTAGGTATGGGTGGGGCGAACACGCCTCACCGGGGCGCGCATTCCCTGCCGGGGGCCTGCCCGTGTTGGGCTCCGCAACGCGCCGAAACGCTCCGGCTCCCGCGGCGGATCGCGCTGATCCGGCGAGTGTGGCTTTGTCGCCACACGTTGTTGGCGCGACGCCACACCGCGGGGCGAAACTCGGGTGCGGGGGTGCGGCTTTCTCCTGTCGCGGCGCGGGTTTCGGGGGTGGCGGCGGCGGGTACCGGCCTTGCGGATTCCGGGAGCCGCAAGTACCCGCCGGCGCTTCCGCGCCCCGAACCTGGGATCAAGCATGCACAGCGGTCTCCCCTCCCTGCCCGACCTCACCCCATCGCGCGCACCCGCCTTCGCCGACGAGGCGACGCGCGGGATGGACTCGTTCGAAGGACGCGGCTCGCCGCGCAACCGCAACCCGCTGGTCCGCCGCATCCTGGCGATCCTGCTGCGCTACAAGTGGCTCGTGCCCATCCCCGTGGCGCTGGGCGCCGCGGCCGGGGTGTACGCGTCGCGCCACGTGCGGCCGGACTACGTGGCCCGCGCCACCCTGTGGGTGGAGCCGGCCGACCCGCGCAACACCGGCGGCCCGCTGCAGTCGGGGCAGATGCTGCAGCAGCAGGGGTGGGTGGACCTCCTCCGCTCGTACTCGGTGCTCGACTCGGTGGTCTCGTCCGAGCGCCTCTACCTTACCCACGCGTCGCGCGCGGACGCGCCGGTCTTCCGCGACTTCCAGCTGATGGACCGCTTCCGGCCGGGCGAGTACCGGCTGGAGGTGTCCGAGGACGGGCGCGGCCTGGCCCTCAACACGCGCGAAGGGGCGCCGGTGGAGCGCGGCACGGTGGGCGCCCCCATCGGCACCAAGGTGGGCTTCGCCTGGCGGCCGGACGCCAAGCACCTGCGCAAGTCGCAGGTGGTGGAGTTCAAGGTGGTTACCCCGCGCGACGCGGCGGTCACGCTGGGCCAGCGGGTGGTGGCGGCCATGCCGGGAGAGAACGCCAAGTTCCTGCGCCTTGAGCTCAAGGGCGACGACCCGGAGAAGGTGACCTCCACCCTCAACACCCTCACCACGCGCTACGTGGAAGTGGCCACGGAGCTCAAGCGCTCGCGCATGAAGGAGGTGGCCGACATCCTCTCCGAGCAGCTCGCCTACTCCGCGAGCAACCTGGCGGGGGAGGAGCGGTCGCTGCAGAGCTTCCGCGTCAATACCATCACCCTCCCCACCAACGAGGGGAGCCCGGTGACCCCGGGGCTGGAGGCGACGCAGGACCCCGTCTTCCAGAACTTCTTCGGGCTGCAGCTGGAGCGCGACCAGCTCCGGCGCGACCGCGAGGCGGTGCAGCGCGCCCTGGCCAATACCCCCGAGGTGCTGCCCACGGCGCTCGAGGTGGTGCCCTCGGTGCAGCGGACGGCCGGGCTGGCCCAGGCGCTCCAGGAGCTCACCGCGCGCCGCGCCGAGCTCCGCGCCGTGAGCACGCAGTTCACTCCGCTTCACCCGGCCACGCAGCGCGCGCAGGGGTCGGTGGACTCGCTGCAGGCGAAGACGATCCCCACCCTCGCCGGGCAGCTCTCCTCCGAGCTCTCGCGGCGCGAGGCGGCGCTCGACCGGCTGATCGGCAGCGCATCGTCGCAGCTCCAGGGGATCCCGCCGCGCGCCATCGAGGAGGCGCGGCGCCGCCGCCGCGTTTCCATCGCCGAAGACCTCTACAAGCTCCTCCAGCGCCGGCACGAGGAGGCGCGCCTCGCGGCCGTCACCGCCAAGCCCGACGTGCGCGTGCTCGACCGCGCCACCGTGCCCTACACGCCCGTGAGCGACACGCGCATCCAGATGATCCTGGTGATGACGCTGGGTGGGTTGGGGATCGCCGTCGCCGGCGCGTTCCTCTTCGACCGCTTCAACCCCAAGCTCTCGTACCCGGAGCAGGTGACGGACCGGCTGGGGCTCCCCATCCTGGGCGCCATCCCGCGGCTGCGGGCGGGGACGAGGAAGCACGCCATGGCCGTGGCGCACGCACAGGAGGCGTTCCGCGGGCTGCGGCTGAGCCTGGTGCACGCCAGCGGCACGGCGGGGCCCATGGTGCTCACCGTAACCAGCCCCCAGAGCGGCGACGGCAAGTCGTTCGTCTCCGCCAACCTGGCGATGACCTTCGCCGCCCAGGGCCACCGTACCCTGCTGATCGACGCCGACCTGCGCCGCGGGCACCTCCACGAGCTGCTGCGCTGCAGCCGCAAGCCCGGCCTCACGGACTACCTGCGCGGCAACGCCTCGGTCGACGAGATCCTGCAGGCCACCGAGCACCCGCGCCTCTCCATGATCGCCACGGGGAGCCGCTCCACTCCAGGCCCCGAGCTCCTGGCCACGAGCGGGATGGTGGAGCTCCTGATGCAGCTCCGCGCGCGCTTCGGCGTCATCATCGTGGACAGCCCGCCCATGGGCGCGTGCACGGACCCCCTGGCGCTCGCCACCCTCACCCGCGACACCCTCCTGGTGGTGCGCACCGACCAGACCCGCACGGCCACCCTGGAGATGAACCTGGAGATGCTGGACCGTCTCCCGGTGCGCGTGCTGGGCGCCGTCATCAACGACGTCTCCGAGGAAGCCGGCATCTACCGCGCCTACTCCTACGTCGACGGCTACGAGTACGCCGCCCTTCCCGGCGAGTCCGACGCCCCCGAGCAGGTGCTGCTCCAGAGCGGCTGAAACAGAACGGGGCTCACACAGAGACACAGAGGCACAGAGAAAAGCATCTTTCTCTGTGCCTCTGTGTCTCTGTGTGAGCCCAGGCCGTTACGCCATTACGAGCTCGCACTGCACGTGCTCCCAGAGCGCTTCCAGGCCGTCCGCGAGCTCCGTGCGGGGAGTCCAGCCCTGGCGGCCGAGGCGCGAGGCGTCGAGGCCGGAGCGGAGGACGTCGCCGGGGCGCTCGGGGAGGTGCTGGCGCGGTACGCGGACGCCGGAGACTTCCATGAAGGTCTCGGCGAGGCGGTTGACGGAGGTCTGACGGCCGGTGCCCACGTTGAAGGCACGGTCGTCCAGCGAGCCGGCGGCGGGGATGCGCGCGGTGGCGAGGAGCACGTTGGCCTCGGCCACGTCGCCCACGTACACGAAGTCGCGCGTCTGCTCGCCGTCGCCGAAGACGGAGACCGGCTCGCCGGACTGGAGGCGGGCGGAGTAGATGGCGACGACGCCCGCTTCGCCGTGCGGGTCCTGCCGGGGGCCGTACACGTTGGCGTAGCGCATGGCCACGTAGTCCAGCCCGTGGACACGGTGGTAGTAGTAGAGGTACTGTTCCCCCGCGAGCTTGCTGACCCCGTACGGCGTCTCCGGGTTCTTGGGGGCGGTCTCGCGCGTGGCGGCGCCCCCCGCGGGGCCGTACACGGCCGCGGACGACACGTACTGGATGCGCCGCACCCCGGCCTCCGCCGCCGCGCCCAGGAGGTTGAGCAGCCCGTCCACGTTGACGCTGGCGTCGAAGCGGGGGTCGGCCACGGACCGGCTCACGCTCACCTGCGCCGCGTGGTGGCTGATCACGTCGAAGCGGCCGGCGCCGATCAGCCGCGCGGCCTCTGGCGAGCGGATGTCCGCGTGCACGAAATCGGCGCCCTCGGGCACCTGCTCGCGGCGGCCGTGCACCAGGCTGTCGAGGACCACCACCTCGTATCCGGCGCGCAGGTACGCCCCGGCCACGTGCGACCCGATGAACCCCGCACCTCCTGTAACCAGGACGCGCCCGCCTCCATGTTGCATCGTAATCTCCTTGATCGCGCGCGAGAGTTCGTGAGGGCCCGGTGGCGGCCCGGGCGCTCCGCCGGCGGGCCGCTGGAGGCCCGGGCGAGGGGGGAGCTCGTTTCTTTTCTGCGCCGCTGGCTTCCCGGCGAGGCAAAGGATGCCTACCGGGCGATGATCGCGGCGGACCCGCTGCACTGGCCCGAGCACCCCCACTTCGCCGGCGGGGTGATCGTCAACATCCTGCGGGGCAACGGATTCACCGAACAGGTGGTGGGGGTGGAGTCGCTGGACGCGGTGTGGCCGGAGCTGCTGCGCGAGGCGGTGGAAGGGGAGAGTGCGTGAGTGCGTGGAGTGCGTTAGTGCGTGAGTAACCGCAGTTGGAGCGCACTGACGCACTCACGCACTCCACGCACTCTCTCTCAGAACCTCGTCAACACCCCCACGACCGCTCCCACGCTCCCCATGACGCGCAGGAGCCTGGAGCCCGTGCTGCCGGTGCGCTTCTCCGCGACGACGATGCGGTCGCCGGGGTGGATGTCGAGCTGGTCGAGGGTCCAGCCGCCGGCCAGCGCGAACTGCATGGCCTCGGTGCCCCACGTCTCGGTGCCCAGGCGCTGGATCTGCACGCGGCGCATGTCCGCGCTCGTGGTGAGGCCGCCGCTCTCCATCAGCACGTCGGTGACGCGGGCGTCGGCGGGGACCTCGTAGAAGCCCGGCCTCCCCACCGCACCCTCCACCGCCACGCGCACCAGCGGCTGCACGTGCACCACGGGGCTGCGGATGTAGCGCGCCACGTACTCGGCCACCCGCGCGCTCAGCTCCGAGCGGAGCAGGCCGCCCACCGGCACCGTGCCCATGGTGGGGAGGGCCAGGCCCGGGCCGGGCGACACGGTAAAGGTGTCGGAGAGCGCCGGCAGCCCCTCGATGATCACCGACACCCGGTCGCCCACGCGGAGGTCGCCGGTGCGCAGCCGCGCCTGGATGGCCGCGGCCCCGTCGCGGCTCTCCGAGCGCACCTGGTCGCTGCTGTCGGGCGAAGCGGCGACGGCCTCGAGCTGGGCCTGCACCGCCTGGAGCTCGGCGCGCGTCACCTGCGGGCGGCCGGGGTTGGGCTGTGCCTGCGCCGCCACCGGGGCGGCCAGGGCCAGGAGAAGGAGAAGTGTGGAGCGGCTCATCGTGGCCTGGTCCTGCGGAGGGGGAGCTGGGCAGCCCGGGAGCGCTGCTGCGCCGCACCAATGGTCAATGTTGGTGCCGCGCCCATGGAGGGCGAAAACCCCCGTATCTCGCGGGAGATCGGCCTTGCGGCGGCCGTGGGGGCGGAAGTGTGCTGTGGCGGCGGGCGCTCATCTGTGGCCCGCGCGCAACACGATGGGGGTGTGCCGCACCGTCGCATCGCCGCGGCCACACTCTGTCGCACCGGCGCATCAGAATCCAGATCGCCGCCCGGGGGCCGCTTCTACAAGGTATTGCGTGGCAAAGGGATTGGGTGCCTGGCACCGTGAGCATGCCTTCTGCAGACGTTTTGGTCGTCATGCAAGATCATCCTCCGGCGACGCATGGCACCTGCCTCCAATCCCAATCGCTGATGCACACCCCCGCACGGCTCCCCCTGGTACTCTTCGTCACTCGCACGCGCTGGCTCGTCCAGTCGTTCGAGAGCATCCTGGCGCCGAACGGCTACCAGGTGGTGCGCGTCGGCGGCGGAGACGAGGCGGCGCGCGTCTTCTCGTCCATCCGGCCGGACATGGTGCTGATCGAGACCGAGCTGGCCGAGGACACCGACCTCGACACCTGCCGGCTCCTGCGGGCCGAGTCCACCCTGGGGCCGCGCACTCCCATCGTGCTGGTATGCCCCCGCGTCCCCAGCCGCAGCGTGCGGCTGGAGGCGATCCGCGCCGGCGCCTGGGAGGTGTTCAGCTTCCCCTTCGACGGCGAGGAGATGCTGCTGAAGCTGGGGCTGTTCGCGGCCGTGCGGGGCGAGGTGGAGCGGGTGGAGGAGCAGGGGATGCTGGACCCGTGGACGGGCCTCTACAACGCCCGCGGCGTGGTGAGGCGCGCGCAGGAGCTCACCGCCGAGGCGCAGCGCCACCAGCTTCCGCTGGCGTGCGTGGTGGTGGGGGTCGGCCCGGGGGACGAGGCGCAGGCTCCCGGCGCGGAGCGGGTGGAGCAGTGGGTGTCGCCGGTGGCCGAGGTGATCCGCCGCGTGGCGCGCGAGTCCGACGCCGTGGGCCGGCTGCGGGGCGCCGAGTTCGTCATCCTCACTCCCCACACGGGGTGGTTCGGCGCGCGGCGGCTGGTGGCCCGGCTGGTGGAGGAGCTGGAGGCGCTGGCGGCGGCCAGCGGCGGGTTCGACATCTACACGGGGTGCCACGCCATCGAAGAGTTCCCCGAGTCGCCCCTGCAGCCGGTGCACCTCGTGGTGCAGGGGATGCAGTCGCTCCGCAAGGCGCAGATGGAGAGCGAGCCCCGCGCGCGCACGGAGACGTTCTCGCGCACGATGGAGACCGCCACGAGCATCCTGCGGTGATCCGCCCCGTCCCCTGAACCCCGCCCCCGCACATGCCCGCCGCTTCCGCGGAGAAGACCGTCCTGCTGGTGGAGGACGATCCCGACAACCGCATCATCTTCCGGACGATCCTGGAGTATCACGGCCACCGCGTCGTGGAGGCGGCGGACGGGGAGGCCGGGGTGGAGCTGGCGCGGAGCGCGCGGCCGGACCTGATCCTGATGGACATCACCCTGCCGCGCCTGGACGGCTGGTCCGCCATCCGCCTGCTGCGCGACGCGCCCGAGACGGCCGCAATCCCCATCGTGGCGCTCACGGCGCGGGTGCTGGAGTCGGACCGCGAGCGGGCGGCCAGCCTGGGGTGTGTCGGCTATCTATCCAAGCCCATCGCGCTGGGCCGTATCCTCGCCGAGGTGGACCGGGTGCTGGCGATGTAACCGATGGGGCTCACACAGAGACACGGAGGCACGGAGATGACTTCATCTCCGTGCCTTCTGTGTCTTTATGGGAGCAGCTTGCGGATGGAATCGGCGGGGATGGGGGCGGTGGCTTCGACGATCAGGTTGCCCCTGCGGATCGTGATGCCCGTCGTGTCCGCGCGTGCCGAGGCGCGGCGCTGGGTGAGCGAGAGGGTCTCGCCGCCGGGGAGGCGCTGGCGTACGCGAACGGCGGTGCGGCCACCCATCCGCCCGACATCGACCCCCAGCACCTCCAGGCCGGGGATGATCACGAGCGGGTGCCGCAGCTGGCGCTCGGCGTCGGCCTGGGCGCTCGGCCGCCACCGGACGGCGTCGCTCGTCACCACGACCCCCTCCAGCGCCACCGCCTGCGCCGGCATCGCGAAATTGGCGGTTCCCGACTCCACGGCGACCACACGGCTCTGCGCCGCTCTGCCGACGACCGTTGCCTGCACCTGGATGGTTTCGCTCCCGGCCAGGCGTTCCGCTGGGAGCGTGAGGTCGTAGCTCCCGTCCGCCCGCGTGACGGTCCTGGCCCTCAGCGTGGGCACCGACACCTGCGCCCCCGCGAGAGCCTCCCCGCTCTCGGCGCTGATGACGCGCCCGCGCAGCGTCACCGTCTCGTTCGCCAGCTCCGCGGCTGGCGGCGGAGGAGCGGCGGACGGCTGAGCTTCAGCCGCGCTCCGGGCCCTCCTCGCGGCGGGCGGCGGGCTGGCGGGCAGCGGGGGAGGCGGAGGGGGAGCGGCTTGCGGCATGGGCACTACCGCCACGGAGGCGACCGGCGCGGGCACCTCGGCGGGAGCGGATTCGACGCGCGCGGCGGCCTCACGCGCGGGAGCCGCATCCGCCTGGACGGCGCCTTCCTCGCGTGCCGGCGCCGAGAAATCGGTCGCGACCGGAGCCGCCTGGGCCGCGGGGTTCGACGGCGCCGGCTGGGTTACGGACTCTGGGGCCGGCGCCGTGCCCGTAGCGCTCTGCGCCGCCTCGGGCGCGCGCGGCGCCGGGGCGGGGGCGATGGCCACCGGCTCGCGCTCCGAGGGGCGCGCCACCCACCCGATCCCCAGCGCGAGCAGCACGCTCGCGGCCCACCCCACGGCCACCCACCGCCGGGGGCGGCGCGCGGCGGGCACCGCCACCATCCTCCGCATCGCGATCTCGCCCGGGTCGGCGCCCAGGAGGATGGAGGAGGCCGCGGCGCGGATCCGCCGCTCCTCGTCCGCGCGGGCCCGGCACGCCTCGCAATCCTCCAGGTGGCGCTCCACCGCACGCTCCTCGTCCGGCAGCTCGCCGTCGAGCCAGGCGTGCAGACGTCCCTCATCCACGTGCTGCATGCGTTCCTTCCAGGAGCGTGTGTGCCTCTACCAGCCGGCGGCGCGCGCGGGCCAGGGTGGTGCCGATGGCTCCCTGCGCCAACCCCGTCTCCGCCGCGATCTCGGGATAGCTCAGCCCCGCGTCCCACAGCAGCAGGACCTCGCGGTCGCGCTCGCTGAGCTGCTCCAGCGCCTTCCTCACCTTCGCCACCTGCTCGCCGTGCTCCAGCTCCACCGAGGGGGCGGGCGCGGCGCGGCCCTCGTGCTCCGCCTCGTTCTTGAGGAGCGCCAGGTGCTTCTTGCGCCGTATGACCGTGCGCGCCTCGTCGCGGGCCAGGTTGGCGGCCACGTGGAAGAGCCAGGCGCGCGGGTTCTCGGGGGCGCGGCCCAGGGCACGGGCGAACGCCTCCTGCGCCAGGTCCGCGGCGCGCTCCGCGTCCCACACCTTGCGGTAGAGGAAGCGCACGAGGTCCCGGTGGGTGCTCCGGTAGATCTCACCCCAGTCTGTGATCACGGATCACGCGGGTGGCGGGCCGGCGGGGCGGCCTTCGGGTGAATGGGCGGTCCTCGGGATGTATGACGCACCGCCCACGGGATCTTGCACATCCCACCCCGGGCGTGCAAGCCGCCTTTCGTGAGGTTCTTGTTGACGGCCGCGCGGCGGGTCGTCATATAGGGGAAGCCCCGCCGCGTTTCCACCCCTACCGACGCATGGAGATCTCCATGGCACGAGCCCTCATCGGAAGCGCAGGATTGCTGCTCATGGCGGCCTGCCACCCGGCCGGGTCCTTCCCCCCGCCGCCCATGACGGCGCCGCCGGGGTGGAACACGGAATCGTACTCGGTGATCGACGAGAACGCCTTCCGCGCCGTGGAGCACGAGCCGCTCTCCACCTTTTCGGTGGATGTGGACCGCGCATCCTACTCCAACGTGCGCCGGTTCCTGGTGGAGGGGCGCCGCCCGCCCAGGGACGCGGTGCGCATCGAGGAGATGATCAACTACTTCCCGTACGATCATCCGGAGCGGAGCGGCGACCATCCGATCACGGTGGCTACGGAGGTGGCGGACGCCCCCTGGCGCGCGGGGCACCGGCTGGTGCGCATCGGCCTGCACACGGCCCCGGTGGACATGCGCGACGCGCCGGCCGCCAACCTCGTATTCCTCGTCGACGTCTCCGGCTCCATGTCGTCCGGCGACCGGCTGCCCCTGGTGAAGCGGTCGCTCCGCCTGCTGGTGCAGCAGCTTCGCCCACGCGACCGCGTCGCCATCGTGGTGTACGCGGGGGCGGCGGGCCTCGTCCTCCCCCCCACGACGGGGAGTGAACGGGCGAAGATCCTGGATGCCATCGAGCGGCTGGAGACCGGGGGCTCCACGGCCGGCGGCGCGGGGCTGCGCCTTGCGTACGAGGTCGCCCGCCGCCATCACGTGGAGGGCGGCAACAACCGCGTGATCCTGGCCAGCGACGGCGACTTCAACGTGGGCGTATCCAGCGACGCGGAGATGGTGCGCCTGATCGAGGAGAAGAGGGAGCAGGGCACCTTTCTCACCGTGCTGGGCTTCGGGCGGGGGAACCTGAAGGACAGCAAGATGGAGCAGCTCGCCGACCGCGGAAACGGCAACTACGCGTACATCGACAACCTGCTGGAGGCGCGCAAGGTGCTGGTGAGCGAGATGGGCGGCACGCTGCTGACGGTGGCCAAGGACGTGAAGCTGCAGGTGGAGTTCAACCCCGCGCGCGTGCGGGCCTACCGGCTGATCGGCTACGAGAACCGGCTTCTGGCCAACCAGGACTTCAACGACGACACCAGGGACGCGGGCGAGATGGGCGCCGGCCACACCGTGACGGCGCTCTACGAGATCGTGCCCGTGGGCGTGAGCACGGACGTGGTGATCCGGGGCGTGGACTCGCTGCGCTACCGTGCCCCGGCGCCCCTCGCCCCCACCGCCGCGGGCGGCGGCGAGCTGGCCTTCGTCAAGATCCGCTACAAGCTCCCCGACGGCGACACCAGCCGGCTGATGCAGCACGCGGTGCGCGACGGGACCGGCGCGGCCTCGCGCGACCTCACCTTCGCGGCGGCGGTGGCCGGCTTCGGCATGCTCCTGCGCGAGTCCCAGCACCGCGGCACCCTCACGATCGACGAGGTGATCCGCCTGGCCGACGGCTCGCGCGGCCCCGACCCGGACGGCTACCGCGCCGAGTTCGTGCGGCTGGCGCGGCTCTTCGGCGAGATGGGGAGCCGCGACGAAGGGCGCTGAGACACTCCTCCGTGCCTCCGTGTGAGCCCGCTTGTTGACGGCTCCGGCGGCGTACGCGAGCTTTCCGCCCCGATCCGAATCACACGCCGCCGCAGAAGATAGATGATGGTACCAGACATTTCCCGGACTCCCCAGGTCGTCACCCTGCTCGCGGTGCCGCCGGAGCTGCGCGACGCCACCTGGGTGGACGCGTTCTTCGACGCCATCACCAACGCCAGCTTCGCGGCCGGCGAGCCGCGGATGATCCAGGGGCCGGACGGCTTCCCCTACTTCGTGCTGCGCACCCCGGACGCGCACCAGCTCTTCGACGCGTACTCCGTGGCCTTCCTGGCGGACGAGGCCACCCGGAAAGGGTTCGGCATCGTGCTGAACCCGGGCCCCGGCACCGCGGACTGGGTGTTCAGCTACGGCGACATCGCGGGCTACCGGATGTCGGGCATTCTGCGTCCGCAGCCGCCGCAGCGACCGTACCAGCCGCACGAGGTGACGCAGGAGCCGGAAGAGGTGCTGCTCGGCCCCCCGCCCGAAGAGCTGCTCCCGGCGTACGTGCGCAAGGTCATCCACCAGCACTTCAAGCGGATGGGGCTGGAGCAGCCGGGCGTGCTGCTGATGCACCGGCCCTCGGTGCCGGAGTCGAACCTGGTCTTCAACGTCTTCCCGGAGATGTTCGCCTCCGAAGAGGACTTCCGCGTCGCGCTGGGCTCCGTGTCGTGGTTCCTCCCGCGCCACTACAGCGTCCTGGGCGTGTCGGGCGAGACCTTCCCGCCCGAGGCCTTCCACGCGCTCGACGCGCCGCCGCCAGCGGCCGCCGCGCAGCCTGCCGCCACCAGGCAGGAGCCGGCGAAGAAGCCCTGGTATCGCAGGCTGATGTAGGCTCGTGTGCCTGAAGGGAGCGCCGTAGATCCTCCCCCGCCACCGCACGGACCAGTATCGACCCCGGACCCGCCCTGCATGCGGATCCGGGGTATCTCGTTATGTAGGCATCATCGCAACCGCCTTCCCACGCGCAACGATGTCCGCAACCATCCTGGGCCCGTCCCTGCGCTCCGCATCTGAGATCGGCGGCGAGATGCGCCGCGAGTTCGACCACGCGCTGTACGCCCACTACGGCACGCAGTCGCGCCCCGACCCCGTGCTGGCGACGCTCTTCCACACCCTCTCGGTGCAGATCGCGCGCGTGTACGACGAGGCGGAGAGCGTCTTTCCCGCGGCGGTGCTGGACGACCTCGTGGGGGTGCTGGGGATGCCGCCCCGCCTGGCCCACCCCGCGCAGACCGTCGTGCACTTCACCCGCATCGACCGCCGGGAGCGGATCACGCCAGAGACGGAGCTCTTCGGCACCGCGCGCACGGGCGAGCAGGTGGGATGGGCGCCGGACGAGTCCATCGAGCTGGCCCCCACGCAGCTCGTTTTCGCGGCGGCGTTCGAGGACGGGCGGCTGCACACCCTCCCCGGCGCGTGCCTCCCCGGCGGCCCGCCCGTGCCTGCGGGAAGCACCCCGCTCCCCGCCTGGGAAGGCCCGCCGGCCCTCTACCTCGCCTTCCGCGCGGACGAGGCGCACCTGGGCGCGCTGGGGCTCTACCTGGACACGGCGCCGGGAAGCGAGGTCGACGGCGCTCTCTTCCGCAGCCCCTGGCAGCTCCTGGATGCGTCCGGCTGCGTCCACGAAGCGGGGATGCTGCGCGCGCGCCCCGGCCGCGGCGGCGTGCGCCGTCTGGCGTGGCTGGATGAAGACGAGGATGACGCCCCGCCGCACATCCCGCGGCTGGAAGACGGCGTGTACGGCGGGCAGGTGTGGATCTTCCCGCACGTCCCGCCCGCGCGCCGCACGCTCTGCCCGCTGCCGGCGGGGATGGGCGATGCCGCGCGCCTCCTCCTCCCCGACGGCCACGCGGATGCGCTGGACGCGCCGCTGGCGTGGGTGCGCGTCGCCCTCCCGCCCGGCCTGCGCGGCGTGGCCCACGCCATCCAGCGCGTGGAGGTCAACTGCGTCACCGCGTCCAACGTGGAGGCGTGGAGCGAGCAGGTGATCTTTGGCCGCGCGGGCACCGTGGTCTCGCTCGCGCCCGAGGGCCGCGCCGACCGCCACGTGATGGCGATCCTGGGCGTGGTCGGCGAGGCGGGGACGGCGTACGCGGAGGAGTCGGACGTGTCCGCGCCGCTCGCGCACGGGCGCTACCGCTATCGCGCGGGGACGCTGGAGTTCCGCCCCGCACGCAACCCGGCCGGGCGCACGGACGGCTACGCGATGGCGCGCCTCCTCTTGTGCGACGCGGAGCGCGCGAACGGGATGGAGGCGGGCGACGTGCGCCGCATCGGCACCTCGCTCGCCAACACCACGGCACAGGTGACCAACCTCACCGTGACGCGCGGCGGATGCGCGCCGCCTCCCTTCGCCCCGGCACGCGTCCGCTTCGCCGAGCTCCTGCGCACCCGCGAGCGCGTGGTGACGGAGGCGGACGTGGAGATCACCGTGCGCGCCTTTGAGCCCCGCGTGCGCGGTGTGCGCGTGGAGAGCGTCGCGGAGCTCCACGACGGCGCCCTCCGCCGCGTGGAGGCGGTGACGGCCTTCCTGGACCCCGCCGACTTCGCCGACCCGGGGGCGGAGGTCGTCCGCCTGCGCGGGCAGCTTCAGCGGCACCTGCAGGAGCGCGCGGTGCTGGGCCAGACGATGCGCGTCGCCGTCGAGTACGGCTGGGGGGGCTGGTGACCACGATGCCCGACTTCTGCCGCCCGCGCCGTGGCACCCGCCCGTCGCTGGACGCGGCCGTGGCGTCGCTCCTCCACCTCGGCGTCGGCGCGGAGCGGATCGTGGCGGAGAGCGCCGGTCCGGGGTGGCCGGCGGGCGCGGTCGCGCGGCAGGAGCCCGCGCCCGGCACGCCCCTCACCGCGCGGACGCGGGTGGTGCTGGCCGTGGGCGGCGCGGGCGCGCTGGATACCCTCCCCTTTCCCCTGCGCGACGAGCACGAAGGTGAGCTGCGCGCCGGCGCCCTCCTGGCGCTGGCCGACAACCCGATCCTCAAGCTGGGGATCTTCATCCGCGGTGCGGGCGGCTTCCTCGCGCCCCGCGCCGAAGATCCCGCAGCCGCGCTCCGCTGGATCGATCTCTTCCATCTCTCCTCCGCCCTCTGGCCCCGCGAGCTGTGGCCCGCGGTCGCGCGCATCCTCCCCTCGCTCCACCGCGTCGCCGGCCGCGCGGAAGCGGTTCCGCTCGCTCTCGGCGTCGTCTTCGGCCTCCCCGTGGCCGGTCTGCGGACCATCCATTCCGTGGTGGACGGCGCGGGGAGCACGCGCCTCAGCGTCGGCGA
>DASVSA010000019.1:0-1629 GCA_036388335.1 Longimicrobium sp.
GGCGGCGGCGCGGCGGCGGGCGACAGCGCGGGCGGCGGCACGGGGGGACCTCCTCCCGGGTGCCCCACCACGCCATCCACCGGCCCTTATACGCCCGACCCCTCGCTCCCCATCGCGGAGCGGGTGGACTCCATCGAGCAGGCGCTGAGGTGCCAGCAGTCGGCCAACCCCTTCGCGGGGCTCAGCAGCGCCGGGTTCGGGAGCGAGAACACCTGGAATTACGGGATCAGCGCCTCGTACAACGCCTTCAACGGCGGCGCCGTGGCGGCCCGCAACCGCATCGCCGAGGCGGGGCGGCGCGTGGCCGAGGTGAGCTTCTCCACGCAGCGGGCGCAGCTCGCGCTGGACGTGACGCAGGCGTACTTCGACGCGGGGCTGGCCAACCAGCTGGTGGACATCGCCGAGGCCACGCTGGCGCAGGCGGAGACGACGTTCCGCCAGACGCAGCTGGCGCGGCAGGTGGGGAACCAGCCGGAGTTCGACCTGCTGAGGGCCCAGGTGTCGCGCGACAACCTGCGGCCGGTGCTCATCCAGCGCCGCGCCGAGCGCGACCTCGCCTTCCTGCGCCTCAAGCAGCTGCTTGACCTGCCGGCGGACGAGCCCATCAACCTCACCACGCCGCTCAACGACGAGCGGCCGGTGCCGGTGGCGCGCTTCGCCAGCAACGAGCAGACGCTGGGCGACACCAGCACGGCGCTGCGCGCGCCGGTGAGGCAGGCGGCCGAGGCGGTGAGGGTGCAGGAGGCCCAGCGGCGCATCGCGCGGGCGGCGTCGCTCCCCAACGTGGCCCTCACCTTCACCTACGGGCGGGTGGCGTTCCCCGAGAACGTGGTGCCCACGCTGGACGAGTTCCGCACCAACGCCAGCGTGGGGGCGGGGCTGTCGGTGCCCATCTTCACGGGCGGGCGGCTGCGCGGCGAGAGGCTGGTGGCCGAGGCCAACCTGGCCGAGGCGCAGGCGCAGTTCCGCCAGGCGCGCGAGGCCGCGTCGCTGGACACGCGCACGGCGCTGGAGCAGCTGGACGCCGCCCGCGCCTCGTGGGAAGCCTCGTCGGGCACGGTGGAGCAGGCGCGGCGCGCCTACAACATCGCCGAGATCCGCTACCGCGAGGGGATCTCCACGCAGATCGAGGTGGCCGACTCGCGCATACTCCTGCAGCAGGCGGAGGCCAACCGGGCCCAGGCATCGCGCGACCTGGCGGTGGCGCGGGTGAGGGTACTCCTGCTCCCGGACCTGCCGCTGCAGGGAGCGGCCGGGGCGGCGCGGGGCGGAGGGGCGCAGCAGGGCGGGCAGCAGCAGCAACCGCGGCAGCAGCAGCCGCAGCAGGGCGCGACGGACCAACCCCAGAGTGCGTTCACCGGAGGCGGGCGATGATGAATAGAGGATTGCTGGCGGGGGCCGTGCTGGTGCTGGCGGCGTGCGGGCGGGATTCGGACGCGGCGCAGCCCAAGGGCCCCACCGAGGTGCTGGTGGGCCCCGAGGCCATCGAGGTGGTGATGGCGCGCGAGGTGGCGACGGGCCCCACCCTTTCGGGGACGCTGGCGGCCGAGCGCGAGGCCACCGTCACGGCGCAGCTCGCCGGAACGGTGCTGCAGGTGACGGCGGACCGCGGCGTGGCCGTGCGCGCCG
>DASVSA010000020.1:0-19048 GCA_036388335.1 Longimicrobium sp.
CGCTGCGCCTCCGCCATCCCGGGCACCATCAACAGCCCCAGCGCCGCCGCCCAACGCCAACCAGATACTCGCATATGCCTTTGCCACGTAACGAATTGGATTCCTGCCGACATCTCCATCCGACAGGCCAATTCCGTGCCACCGGGCGGCCGCGCGAGGAGCAGTGTTCCACAGTGCCACAGGCGCCCGTAACAGGACGCGCGTGAGGAAAGTCCCCGCACGGTTCAGGGTTTGCCCTGCTGCGCCGCCGCCCGCGGCGAGCCACTGTGTGAAGGCCCCGCGCGGTGGACGGCGGGGCCATCCCGAACCGGGAGTCACATCATGAACGCGCTCCGGCAGCGCTCACCGCTGCTCCCCTTCGCGCTCCTCGCCGCGGCCGTGTACGCCGCGGAGATCGTGGCCGCCCAGCACATCGCCGGCTCGCCGGCGCCCGGAGTGCTGGCGGCCGCTGTCGTCTTCGACCTGGCCGTGGCGCTTCCGGCCGCTTACTGGTGGTTCTTTGTGCGCGGGCGCGGCCCGGCGCTACGGGTGGTGCCCGTGGTGGCGCTGAGCCTGGCCGGCGCATGGGCCGTGCTCCCCGCCGCTCACCGCGGCATCATCGACTCGGCGCGCTTCCTCCTCATCCCGCTGGAGGTGGCGGCGGTGGGGATGGTGCTGCGCGCCATCGTGCGCTCCATCCCCCCCGGCGGCGACGCCGTGGAGCGGATCGGCGAGGCGGCGCGCGCGGCCCTTCCCCACCGCGCGGCGGCGGACGCGGTGGCGTACGAGATCACCCTCTTCTACCTGGCGCTCCTCTCCTGGCGCGCCCGGCCGCACGTGCCGGCGGGCGCCACCGCGTTCAACACGCACCGGCGCAGCGGGTACGCGGGGCTGGTGGTCGCCGTGGCGATGATGAGCGTGGTGGAGGGCGCCGTCGTGCACCTGCTGGCCGCGCGCTGGAGCGTGGCGGCGGCCTGGACTCTCACCGCGCTGAGCGTCTACGGCGTGGTGTGGATGGTGGGCGACCTGCAGGCGATCCGCCTCCGCCCCACGCTGGTGGACGATGAAGCGCTGCACGTGCGCGTGGGCCTGCGCTGGGACGTGCGCATCCCCTGGTCCCAGATCGAGGCGGTGGAGCCCCGCGGCGCCGCTTCCTTCCCCCGCCGCGCCCCGGGGCACCTGCGCGCCACGCCCATGGGCGAGCCCGCCATCGTACTCACGCTCCGCCGCCCCATGCGCGTGCGCGGGCCGTACGGGATCTCGCGAACCGTGACGCGCCTCGGGATCGCGGTGGACGATCCGCGTGCCTTCCTGTCTCACATGAGGCACAGAGGCTAGGGCACTCGTTACGACACGAGCCACACCACGGTGCGCGCCATCCAGACGAGCCCCGCCAGGAGCAGCGGAAAGAGCGTCAGGCCGACGGAGAAGATCAGCCCCTGGCGGAACAGGATCGGCCCCAGGTCCGGCGCGTTGCGGCCCCAGACGCGGCGGATGAGGAGCTCGAGCTGCCATCCGAAGGTGTAGCACACGTTCGCCATGAACCCGTAGATCATCGCGCCCAGCAGCATCGCGGAGGGCGGGATGGGCTCGGAGAACGGAGGGAGCGCGAAGAAGAACCACGCGCCCGCGAGCGTCACCACCCCCGCGGCGCCCACCGCCTTGTTGAAGGTCAGCCGGCGCGACTCCCACCAGCGCACCGTGGAGAGCGGAGTGCGCCGGTAGTCCGGCACGGGATACAGCACGTTGACCAGGCTCGACATGGTATTCACCTCACTCAGGGCGCGTTGAGACGGCATCCGCGTGGGGTATGTTATCCGCCGGGTGGTCCTTCGTCAAGTACTTTGCGATGCAGAGTCAATGCCAGCGCCGCGGCCTCACGCGTTGCGCGGGGACACGTGCGCGGCTACCGTGGGTCGTGCGGTACGTCAGGAACCCCGGTGAGGGAGGAGGCGATGCGGGACTCCAGCGAAGCGCGCGGCGCGGGCGTGCCGAAGCCGGTACTGGCGCTGCTGCTGCTCCTCAACGCGGTCGTGCTGCTGGGGCAGATCTGGCCGGCGGGCGCACCCCCATTCGCGAGGGCGGTCAACATCCTGTTCCTGGTCCTGAGCCTTGGCGTGTTCGCGCGGCTGTGGCTCGCGAGCCGCGCCTCCCATCCACGCACCTCCCCATGACGACCGTACGCACCCTGATCGCGCTCGCCGCGCTGCTCGTCCTCGCCTCGCCGTTGCGGGCGCAGGCGGATGGCGCGCTGCTGGAGCGCAGGCGGTGCGATTCCATGCGGCCTTACGAGGAGGTGGAGGAGCTGGCGCGGGCACGGCGCCGGGAGCCTCCGCCGGAGACCGAGTACCGGCGCCTTCAGCGCGGTGCCGTGTGCGAGCGGCTTACCTACTCCAGCGACGGCCTGCGCGTGGTAGCGATCATGGTGCGCCCCACCCGCACCGCGGGGAAGCGCCTCCCGGTGCTGATCTTCAACCACGGATCGGGCGCGGACGGGGCGCTGCCGGAGCAGGTGCAGCTCGACCAGGCGCACTGGGTGGCGAACGGGTACCTCTACATCGCCCCGCAGTACCGGGGCGGCGGGGGGAGCGAGGGTCGCGACGAGTACGGCGGCGCGGACGCTCATGACGTGACCAACCTCTACCCGCTTCTCCGGCGGATTCCCTACGCCGACACGGCCAACATCTTCATGTGGGGACACTCGCGCGGCGGGACGATGACGTTCCTGGCGTTGCGGGCGGGGATGCCGGTGCGGGCCGCGGCCGTCACCGCGACGCTGGCCGACTACACCGGCTGGCCGCACAGCGTCGTGGCGAGCATGCCGGACTCCGCGCGGCGCGTGGGGGTTCGGCAGCGTTCCGCCGTGGCGTGGCCGGAGCAGATCCGCGCGCCCGTGCTCATGCTGCACGGCGACGCCGACCGCATCGTTCCCCTGGCCCCCATGCGCCGCCTCGCCACGCAGCTCGACTCGCTTGGACGCCCGCACGAGCTGGTCGTCTACCCCGGCGGCGACCACAACCTCACGGGGCACGGGGATGATGTTCATCGCCGCATCCGGGAGTGGTTCGCTCGCTACCGCGGGCGGCCGTAACGGCGATCTCACACAGAGGCACAGAGACACAGAGAGGGCTAGTTCGCCACGCGGAAGGTGGCTTTGAGGCCGCCCACCATCACGTCGAACGCGCCGGGCTCCAGGGTGGCGCGGCCGTCGCGGCCGGTGAAGCGGAGGTCGTCGGTGGAGAGGCGAAAGGTGACGGTGCGTGAGGCGCCGGGCTCCAGGTCGATCTTCTGGAAGGCGCGCAGGCGGCGCACGGGGGGCGTGACGGAGGCGTAGTGCTGGCGGGTGAAGAGGAGGACCGTCTCCTGGCCCGTGCGGGCGCCGGTGTTGGTGACGGTGAGCTGCACCGTCAGCGAGTCGCCGGGGGCGATCTCATCCGCGGCCAGGCGCAGGCCGGTGTAGGCGAAGGTGGTGTAGCTGAGGCCGTGCCCGAACTCCCACTGCGGGTTGAAGGCCGTGGGGCGGCGGTCCATCCCGGGGCCCAGCGTCTCGGTGAGGACGTGGTCGTAGGTGAGGAGGTGGTTGGGGTGGCGCGGGTAGGTGAAGGGGAGCTTCCCGGCCGGATTGAGATCCCCGAACAGCACGTCGGCGATGGCGTCGGCGCCGTGCATCCCCGGCCAGTACGCCATCACGACGCCGCGCGCGCGGTCGGCCACGCGGCTGACGATGCGGGGGCGGCCCTCCACCAGCACCAGCACGGTGGGCGTGCCGGTGGCCTGGATCGCCTCCACCAGCCGCAGCTGCGGCTCGGGGAGGTTGAGGTCGTGGATGTCGCCCACCCACTCCGCGTACGCGTCCTCGCCGATGGCGACCACCGCGACATCCGCATCGGCGGCGGCGCGGGCGGCGGCGGCGATGTCGATCTCCTCCGTGAAGCGTGAGCCGCCCAGGTAGCGCACGTCGCCGCCGCGGCGCAGCATCGCCTCCAGCAGCGTGGGCGGGCCCGGCGGGAAGTGCGACGCGTCGGTGCCCTGCCAGGTGTACGTCCAGCCGCCGTTGAGCGCCGTGAGCGAGTGCGCGGCGGGGCCGGTCACGAGGATGCGCGCATCCTTTTTCAGCGGGAGCACGCCGTCGTTCTTGAGCAGCGTGATGGACTCGCGCGCCGCCTGCCGCGCCGCTCCCGCCGCCGCCTCCGTGGCGAAGCGCGCGCGCAGGGCGGGATCGGGGAGGGGCGAATCCAGCAGCCCGAGGTCTTCCTTGAGGGTGAGGATGCGGCGCACGGACTCGTCCACGCGGCTCTCGGGGATGGTGCCCTCGCGCACCAGCGCCACCAGGTGGTCCGCGAAGCCGAACTCGTGCGGCGTCATGCTCATGTCGATCCCCGCCTGCACCGCCATCCGCACCGCATCTTTGGCCGTGGGCGCAACCCGGTGGCGCGTCTGCAGGAAGATGACGTCCTGCCAGTCCGTCACCACCACGCCGGTGAAGCCCAGCTCGCCCCGCAGCACGTCGGTGAGCCAGTAGCGGCTGGCGTGGAGCGGCTCGCCGTCGATCTCTCCCGAGTTGACCATCACCGCGCGCGCCCCGGCCCGGACGGCGGCGGCGAACGGCGGCAGGAAGTGCTCGCGGACGCTCCGCGGCGTGAGGTCGGCGGGGGTGCGGTCGCGGCCGGTGCGGGGAGCGCCGTAGCCCAGGTAGTGCTTGAGCGTGGCGGCCACGCGGCCCTCGCGCTGCATCCCCAGCACCGTCTCGCCCCCCAGCACCGACGCCACCAGCGGGTCCTCGCCAAAGGTCTCGTAGAAGCGCGCCCACAGCGGCTGCCGCCCCACGTCCAGCACCGGCGCGAAGTTCCAGGGGAGCGCCGACGCGATGGCCTCGTCGCCCGTCACCTCGCCAGCGCGGCGGGCGAGCGCGGGGTTGAAGGTGGCCGCCATCCCCAGGTTGTGCGGGAAGATGGTGCCGCCCCGCGTGTAGTTGGCCCCGTGCACGAAGTCCACGCCGTACAGCACGGGGATGCCCAGCCGCGTCCGCTTGACGGCCACGTCCTGGATCTGCCCGATCAGCGAGTGCCATCCGTCCAGCGACAGCGAGCCGTTCACGACGTTGAGCAGCGACCCCACGTGCCGGTCCACCAGCGCCTCGCGCAGCTTCGCCGTGTCCAGCCGCACGCTGTCGCGCGCGGGCCCGCCCTTCGCCGCCACGGCCGCGATGGTGAGCTGGGTCATCTGCCCCACCTTCTCTTCCAGCGTCATCCGCGACAGCAGCGAATCCACCCGCGTCTGTGCGGAAACCGGCCCGGCGAGCGTCACGAGTACGGCGGCCACGATCTTCCTCATCCTTACTCCATAAAGGCACAGAGGCACAGAGACAAACCGATCTCCGTGCCTCCGTGTCTCCGTGTGAGCCCCGTTGTTAGCGGACCCTGGCCCCGGTGGGATCCAGCACTTCTACGGTGCCCAGGTTCAGGGCCCGGATGGGCGCCTCGATCTTGGACAGGTCGCCGGCCACCACGATGGTGAGCGCGTCCGGCGTGAGCCGCGTGCGGGCGATGCGCGTGATCTCGGCCGGCGTGACGGCGGAGAAGCGCTCGCGGTACGTGTTGTAGTAGTCCAGCGGCTGTCCGTTCTGCAGGAGCTGCTGGATGCGGTCCGCGAGGCCCTGCACCGTCTGGATTGAGCTGGGGAAGCTCCCCACCACGTTGGCGGCCGCGGCGCGCAGCTCGTCGGCCGGCACCGGCTCGGTGGCGATGCGGCGGTACTGGCTCACGATCTCCGCCACGGCCGAGTCGGTGGCGTTGGTGCGCGCCGACGTAGCCATCAGGAAGGTGCCCGAGAGGGGACGCGCGGTCAGGTCGCTGAACGCGCTGTACGTCCAGCCGTGCCGCTCGCGCAGGCTCATCATCAGGCGCGAGCGGAAGCCGCCGCCCAGCACCTGCGAGAGCGCGGTGTACGGGATCAGATCCGGGTCCGTGGCCGAGACCGCCGCGTGGCCCACGCGGATGCCGGACTGCACCGAGCCCGGGCGGTCCACCAGGATGATGCGCGTGCCGTTGGCCGTGCGCAGCGCGGGGCGCGGCAGCGAGGCCGCCGTGGCCCCGGCGACGTTCCACGAGGCGAAAGCGCGCTCGGCGATCCGGCGCGCCTCTTCCTGCGTCACGTCGCCCACCAGCAGCACGGTGGTGTTGGCGGGGGAGTACATGCGCTGGTGGTACGCCACGGCGTCGTCGCGCGTGATGCGCGGCAGCGACGCGGCCGTGCCGGCCACGGGGCGCGAGTACCCGGTGGTGGAGTCGAACAGGGCGCGGTTGTGAGCCAGCCCGGCCAGCCCCTCCACCGTGGAGTTGAGGCGCACCGCGCCGGCCATCATCTGGCCGCGCACCCGCAGCAGCTCGCTCTCCGTGAAGGCGGGCGAGGTCACCGTGGAAGCCGCCAGCTCCATCGCGTCGGCGAAGGTGCTCTTGGGCGCCGTGACGCTGGCGCTGGCGAACTCGAAGCCCGCGTTCGTGCCGAACGACGCGCCCAGCGCCTCCATCCGCTCGGCGATCTGCGGACCGGTGAGGGTGCGCGTGCCCTCGCGCAGCACCTGCGCGGTCAGCGAGGCCAGGCCGTTCTTCTCGGCCGGCTCGTACATGCTGCCGGCGCCAATCAGCACGCGGCCGGTGACGATGGGGAGCGTGTGCTTCTCCACCACCACCACGCGCACCCCGTTGGGCAGGCGGAACTCGCGCGCCGGCGGCACGGCGAAGGGGCGGAGCGCGCCCGGCGCGGGCGGCTGCTCCGTGGGCTGCGGCTGCTGAGCGGACGCGGGAAGCGCCGCCAGGAGGAGACCCGCGCAGGCGGCGGGAAGAAGGAGGCGGCGGCTCATCGGGTCACCTGCATGGCAGTGGGGGCGGGGCGCGGCTTGGGAACGAACACCAGCATGGCGCGGTTGTTGGCGCCCATCCGCTCGCGGATCAGCGCCTGCACCTGGGCGGGCGTCACGTTCTGGATGGCCTGCAGGCGGGTGTTGATCCAGTTGGGGTTGCGGTAGAACGTGTAGCCCTCGGCCAGCACGTCCGCCCGCCCGCCGAAGCCGCCCATCGTCTGCAGTCCGTTGATGATGGAGAAGCGCAGGTTGGCCTTCACGCGGTCCAGCGCAGCCGGGGTGATGGTCGCGGCGATGCGGTCGAGCTCGGCCGTGAGGGCGGCCTCCAGCGAGTCCGGGCGCGCGCCGGGCTTGCCGGTGGCGGTCACCAGCATCAGGTCCGCGCCGTCCACGAAGCCGAAGTTGAAGGCGCCGGCGCCGGTGGCCACCTGCTGGCCGCGCACCAGCGACTGGAAGAGCGGCCCCGTGCGGGAGCTGAGCGCCGCCGCCAGTACCGCCACCGCGTCGCCCTGCGGGCCGCGCGCGTTGGGCATGCGGAAGCCGATGTACACGGCCGGCGCCGGGGCGTTGGCGTCCTCGATCACCTCGCGCGAGCCCTGGCCGATGACGGCGGGCAGCGTCATGCTGCGCAGCGGGGGCGGCGCCGGCCCGCGGCGGATGTCGCTGAAGTGCTTGCGCACCATCCCCTTCACCTGGTTCACGTCGATGTCGCCCGCCACCACCAGCACCGCGTTGTTGGGCGCGTAGTAGGTGCGGAAGAAGTTGGTGACGTCGGCCGGGGTGGCGGCGGAAAGGTCGGCCATGGAGCCGATGACCGAGTGGTGGTACGGGTGCCCGGCCGGGAACACCCGGGCCAGCATCCGCTCCTGCCACACGCCGTACGGCTGGTTCTCGTACGACTGGCGGCGCTCGTTCTTCACCACCTCGCGCTGGTTCTCGAGCTTCTCCGGCGTCAGCGTCTCCGTGAGCGTGCCCATGCGGTCGCTCTCCAGCCAGAGCGCCAGCTCCACCTGGTTGCTGGGCACCGTCTCGAAGTAGTTGGTGCGATCCGTGTTGGTGGTGCCGTTGATGTCCGATCCGGCGCGCGCGCCGGCGTCCTCCAGGAAGGCGAAGTGCTTGCCGTCCGGCACGTTGCGGCTCCCCTTGAACATCATGTGCTCAAAGAGGTGCGCGAAGCCGGTGCGGCCCTGCGCCTCGTGCTTGGAGCCCACGTTGTACCACACCGCCACCGCGGCCACCGGCGCAGAGCGGTCCACGTGGTAGATCACCTTGAGCCCGTTGGGAAGGGTCTCCTCGGTGTAGGCGATGCGGACGGTCTCGCCGGCCGGCGCGCGCTGGGCGCCCTGCGCCGCGGCCATGCCGGGCGCCAGGGCGAGCAGGGGGACTGCCAACAGGATTTGCTTCATGATTCCTCGTGCGGATGACGGGAACAGGTGGGAGGGCTCCCACCCGCGCGCGGGTGCTGCGGGGGTCGGGACGGGTGCGGCACGCCTGCGCGCGAAGTGACCACTCTACTCCCACGGGCGGCAAATGGCAACATGCGTTTGGCGGGGCGGGGGTTGCGGGGCGCCCGGCGAGCGCGGAGGTTGCAGGGCTTCGGCGGTCTTCACCCTGCTACCCGGCTTTCCATGCCCCACTTCATCGGCGCCCACACGGTGGACAATGGCGGTATCCACATGGCCGCGCTGCGCGCCGGGAGCGCGGGCGCGCGGGCGCTGCAGATCTTCACCGCCCCGCCCCGCTTCTACGGCGACCGCGCCGGGATGAAGCCGGAGAAGGCGCGCCGCTTCAACGAAGCGCTGGCGGAAGTGGGGATCAAGCCGGAGCACGTGGTGGTGCACGGCGCGTACGTGCTGGGCGTGGCCACGCCCGACGAGGCGAAGTGGGCCCGCGCCAGCGCCGGCCTGGCCAGGGAGCTGGAGCGCTCCACCGCGCTGGGGGTGGGCGCCATCTGCTTCCACCCCGGCTCCGCCAGCGACGGCGACACGGCCGCCGCCGCGGAGCGCGTGGCCAGGGCCATCACCGCCGCGCTCCGCTCGGTGGATGGCTCCACGCGCGTGCTGGTGGAGAACACGGCCGGCGCCGGCAAGACTCTGGGCCGCACCGCCGCCGAGGTGGCCGACATCCTGCGCCACGTCCCGGACGAGCTGCGCCCGCGCACGGGATACGGCCTGGACACCTGCCATCTCTTCGCCTCCGGCTACGCGCTCAACGAGTCGAAGAAGAAGGTGGGCGAGATCCTCGACGAGTGGGAGGAGGCCACGGGCGAGCGGCCCGGCTTCATCCACCTCAACGACAGCGAGGGCGCGCTGGGGAGCAACAAGGACCGGCACATGCTGATCGGCGAGGGCCAGATCGGCGCGGACGCGTTCGGGTGGCTCCTGGCGGACCGGCGCAGCAAGGGGATCCCGCTGATCCTTGAGACGCCGCAGGAGAACGCCGACGTGGCGGATGACGACCCCTCGGCCGACCCGTGGGACGCGCGCATGATCGAGATGCTGTACGGGCTGGCGAAGTGAAACGGCCCCACACGGAGGCACGGAGACACAGAGAGAAGGGATGAACAGAGTGTGGATGGTGACGCCGCTGCTGGCCGCATGCGTGCCGCCGGTTCCATCCGGGGCCGCGCAGGCCGGCGGGAGCCAGGGCGGAGTGGAGGCGGTTTTCCAGGGGATCAACGCGCACCGGCAGCGCGGGGGGTGCGCGCCGCTGGTGTGGAGCGACGCGGCGGCGCGGGCGGCGCAGCTTCACAGCGCGGACATGGCGCGGCGGCGCTACTTCAGCCACACCTCGCCCGAGGGCTCGCAGCCGTGGGACCGCGCCCGCGCGCAGGGGATCGCCTTCTCGCGCGCGGCCGAGAACATCGTGATGACGCAGGCCGGCGCGCGCGACGCCGTGCGCCTGTGGATCGGCAGCCCAGGGCACCGGGCGAACATCGAGAACTGCGCCCTCACCCACACCGGCGTGGGTGTGTCCGGCGACTACTGGACCCAGTTCTTCTTCACCCCCGCGGCACGGTGAACGACGACCTCCGCGCGCGGCGCGCCAGCCGTCGCCGCTTCCTGGAGCGCCTTTACGAGGCTTCGGAGCAGGGCGACAGCGAGTACCTGGACGGCTACGAGCTCGCCGCCGAGCTGGGCCTCTCGCGTCAGGACGCCGAGCGCTTCGTGCGCTACCACGAGGACCACGGCTTCGTGCTCTCCACGGGCCGCCACGGCCTCACGGTGCGCATCACCGCGCAGGGCATCGACCACGTGGAGCGGGGCACCGAGTGATCCACTTCCCCCTGCGCCACGCGGACCGCTACGCCGCGCTCCTCCCGGGGATGGACGCGGCGATCGAGTGGCTGCGCGCCTTCGGCCCCGCCCTCCCCGACGGCCGCCACCCGGTGGACGGCGAGCGCGTCTTCGCCCTGGTCTCCTCGTACGCCACCGGCCCATCCACCGAGAAGCGCTTCGAGGCCCACCGCCTCCACGCCGACGTGCAGTGGATCGCCTCCGGCGCCGAGCGCATCCTCTACCTCCCCGCCGAGGGCCTCGCCGTCACCGAGCCGTACAGCGACGAGGCCGACGTCCTCTTTTTCGAGGAGCCCAGAGTCAGCAGCTCGCTCCTCATGAGCGCGGGGCACGCGGCGGTCTTCTTCCCCGAGGACGCGCACAAGCCCGGGTGCATGGCCGGCGCCCGCCACGACGTCCGCAAGGTGGTGGTCAAGATCAGGCTGTGAAAACGGGGCTCACACAGAGACACAGAGGCACAGAGACGACTTCATCTCTGTGCCTCTGTGTCTCTGTGTGAGCTTAGTGCGGTGTCGAGTGCGCGCCCCAGCACCGGGTCCTCGGCGCTGACGGGGCCGACGTGCTTCCAGAGGAGCGTGCCGTCCGCGCCGATCAGGAAGGTGGTGGGTACGCCGACTGTCGCGAAGGTGGAGGCGACGCGATCGTCGGGGTCCAGCCAGACCGGGTAGGTGGCGCCGTACTGGCGCAGGAAGGAGCGGATCTCCGCGTCCTGCCCCGGCTCGTCGATGCTCACGCCCACCACCTCCAGGCCCTTCCGCGTCTGGTGGATCTTCTGGAGGGCGGGGATCTCCTGGCGGCAGGGATGGCACCAGGTGGCCCACACGTTGAGCAATACGGGGCGCCCGCGCAGCGCCTTCAGCGACACGGGCCGGGCACCCTCCAGCGCCACCGCCTCGAACTCCGGCGCTGGCTTCCCCACGGCCGGCGGCCCGCCGCGCGCCGCGTCGCACGAGGCGAGGAGGATAAGCAGGGGAGCGATCCAGCGCGTCATCGCGCCTCCGTGAGCGGCATGCGGGCGGTGTGGACGCGCGACGGCTGCTCCGGGGCGATCCAGGCGAAGACCACTGCGTCGCCGTCGCGCGCCATGCGTGGCACCGAGCGCTCGGGTACGCCACCCAGCACCCGCGGCTCGCCCAGCGCGCCACCGCGGCTCACGCGGCGCACGCGCACCTGGGCGGGCCCGCCCTGCGCGCGCTCGATCCAGCTCACCAGCGCGCCATCGTCCACGATCTCCACGTCGGCGTGGCCCGCGGGGGTGCCGCCATCCACGCGAACGGGCGCGCTCCAGGTCGCGCCCGCGTCGTCCGAGAAGGCGACGTTCACGCGGGGCGTGTCGCGCGCGGCGGTGAACCACGCGATCGCCACGCGCCGCCCGTCGGACGAGAGGGCGGGGCCGTTCACGGGGCAGGCGGGGATCTTCCAGCCGTCCGCGTGCACGGGGCGGGGCTCCGACCACCGGCCGCCCGCGAGGCGCGTGAAGTAGATGTCGCGGATCTCGGCGCCCGTTCGGTCGCGGTAGGCCACCAGCGGGCCGTCGGGGGTGGCGGTCATCGCCGTCTGGCAGCAGTCGCAGGCGCGGCCGTCGAGCGGGGTCTCGGGCGCCATCCCGCCGTTCGCGGCCACGAGGGTGGACATCACGGCGGTCTCGGCGGCGGGGTCGCCCTCCTCGCGGCCCGCGTACTTGCGCCCGTCCAGCCACGCCACGCCCACCGAGTCGCCCCCCGCGGCCCACAGCGAGACGAAGCCGTGCTCCGCGGCGGCCCCGTCGCGGTGCGGAACCACGGGCGCGCTCCACGTGCGCCCGTCGTCGCGGGAGCGGACGAGGCGCACTTCGTACGCGTATTTGCCGGCGCCGCTCTTCTGCAGCCAGTGCGCGGCCAGCCCGCCGTTGCCCAGCGGCAGGATGGAGGGGAAATCCGCCCAGTTGACGAACCAGCCGCGCCCCTCCGCCACGGTGCGCGGCTCCGTCCAGCGCCCGTTCTCCAGCAGGGCGAAGCGCAGCGCGTGCGCCGAGTCCGGCCGCGGCTCCGTCCACGACAGGTACACGCGACCATCCGCACCCGCTGTCAGGTTCGGAGCGGTGCTCCCCGGTGCGGCCGGCGCCGCGATCTCCACGGGCGCGCCGAGCGCCTCCCCCGCGGGCGCCCTGTCATTGCCGCCGCACGCGCCGAGCAGCGCCAGCGCGAGAACGGGTGTACGTCGCATCTTCATCGTACGTGGATTGGAGGGATCTCCGGCCCAAGCCGCACCCGCCGGGCCAGTGAGGTTCATATCCAGACGGAGCGCAGTCGTTCCCCTCATCCTGTGCGCCGCGCCGGGCGTGTTCGGAAGTGAGGGCGGCACCGTGGCGCGGAGCGGAGGATCTACTGCCCGCACGTTGGAGGGCGGCTCGTTCCGGCGCCGCTTGCCGGCCGAGGATGGATCCTTCAGTCGCCACCGGAGTGTGGTGCGCGTGATTGGTAACGGGCAGCGGATCGTGAAAGATGACAAGTAACGCTGTGGGTGGGGCGAATGAATTCGCTGCAACAACCACACGAAGTCCCCCTGCGGGGACTGGAAGGTTCCGGCGCGGGCGGAGAGGGGCGTCCGCGAGGCGGAGTGTCGTGGTGTTGCGACCGATTCACGCGCCCGTGCGGGGGGCGTCCGGGTTGTCACGCTCGAGCACGGGGGCGCTCACGGTCAGCGTTCGGCCGTCGGGGAGCCGGACCACGTACTCGTCGCTGCGGTGCTCGGCGACGGTGGCGGTGAGCCAGATGTCGCCGTCGCGGACCCGGACCTCGGCGTGGATGGCGATCAACGTTCGCGCGTCAGGCGCGAGGAACGGGTTGCGCGCGAGCTCGTCCCGGAGGTGCTCCTGGAGCTCGCGGAGGGACAGGGTGAGGACGTGTGGGTCGGTCATGGTTCACCTGTCGTCGAAAGTGGCCGCAGGATCGCGTCGGTCAGCCGGGGACGTCAAGCGTTACATCGAACGCGGCGAACGATGCGCCCACGGCCCAGGTGAGGGCGGCGCATCCAAGGGCGAGGGCGACCGCCGCGGCCAGCGCGCCGGCGAGCCACGACTGGCCCGCGGCCCAGTAGCCCAGCGCCGCCAGGATGCCCATCACGGCGAGCACCACCAGCTTCGCCAGGAGGATCAGCATCGACTTCCCCACGAACTGTACGTTCTGGGCGCCGTCCGTGGAATGGCGGTAGGGCATCCAGAGGAAGGTGAGGTTGTCCGTCGCCACCATCGCCCACGCGAGGGCTGGCCCCAGGAGCGCGGGCACGGCGAGCCATCCGAGCGACGCGGACGGCAGCGCGGAGGCCGCGCTGGCAACCACCAGCCACTGAAGCATCGCGAAGAGGGCCGCCGGCGCGAAGATCTGCCCCACCGCCACCGCGAAAGGAGTGAGCGGCAGCCCCTTGAGGTACGCCATGCGGTCCAGGTCGTGGCGGAAGTCGAACCCCAGGCCCGGGAAGAAGAAGGGGAGAAACACCGCCAGGGCCACCGTGATCCAGACGAAGCTCTCGTCCGGCGGCACGCCCCGCGCCAGAGGCAGCACCACGGACATCGCCACGTAGAACCCGGCCAGCAGCAGGGGAAAAAGGAGCGCCCGCGGGGTGCGCAGCAGCTCCAGGAGCTGGCGGCGGGCCAGCGGTGCGCCCGTCCCCATCGTCGCCAGCCGCGGCACGCGCACGCGCAGCTTCCACGGCCGCGACAGGCGGGACGGCTCGCCGGAGCGCATCCGCCGCTCCATGCGCCGGCGGCTGGTGGCAAGAGAGCGCTCCGTGTACGCTACGTCCAGCGCCATCAACAGAATCCCCTGCAGCGCGATCGCCCCCAGCGCCGCCGCGGTCCAGAGGAGCGCCGCCCGCCCCGTCTGCGCCGCGAAGAGCTCTCCGAAGGGGCGCAGGGGGAAGGTGGCGATCCGCATGGGGAGTGAGCGGGCGAATGACTCCAGCGCCACGCCCCACTCGGCGCCGGGCGGCTTGGCGGCGATCCCGTTGTGAGCGGCCCATGCGATGGACGCCGCCAGCGCCGCCCACGCTCCACGCCCCACCCAGGGCGAGCTCCACGCGGACAGGGCGGAGGTCGCCAGCGCCGTCAGCTCGATGGCCAGGTGAAGGAAGACCATCCCCAGCACCACGGCGGCGACGGCGGCGGCGGGGCTCGGCGCCAGGCGCTGGACGAAGACGGCCGCCCACAGCCCGGAGAGCACCCGCACCCCCAGGCGCGAGACCACGTGGTACGCCAGCAGCTCCCTTCGCGACAGGGGCGCGGGAAAGAGGAAGTCGATCTCCTGCGGCGTGAAGGCGAGCGCCCGCCCCACCCAGGCGCTCAGCAGCAGGGAGGCGAGCATGGAGACCGGCACCCAGGTGCGCAGCGCGGCGGGGTCCGCGGGCGGGAACGCGTCCGACCTGGCGAGCGCGTAGAACTGGTGGCCGATCACCAGGATGAAGAACCCCGCGGCCGCGGCCGTGCTCAGCGCGCCGCGCAGGGTGCGCGCCCTTCGCGCGAAGAAGCGGACCTTCCCCCACGCCTGCAGGCGTATCAGGAGCCAGAGCCCGCCGTTCACGCCACCTCCGCGCCGTCGCCCTCGGTGACGCGGAAGAAGATCTCCTCCAGCGAAGCGGCCTCGCCTGGCGCGGCGAAGCGCCCGCGCAGCTCGTCCGTGGTCCCGCGGAAGAGGAGCTCCCCGCGGCGCAGGATGACGAACGAGGTGCAGAGCCCCTCGATCTGCCCCAGCAGGTGCGACGAGAGGACCACGGCGGCCCCCGCCTCGGCGCGGCGGCGCATGGCGGAGTAAAGGGTGCGGATGCCGCGCGGATCGAGCCCCGTGAGCGGCTCGTCGAAGAGGAGGACGGCGGGGTCGTGCAGGAGCCCGCATGCCACCGCCACCTTCTGCCGCATCCCGCGCGAGAGCTCGTCGGCCATGCTGTCGCGCCGCTCGCCCAGCTCCAGCTCGTCCAGCAGGGTGGCGGCGCGCTCCTCCCACCCCGCCACGCCGTACACGCGCGCCGCGAACTCCAGGTGCTCCCACACCGTCAGCGAGCCGAAGAGGTGGGGCTCGTCGGGGATCAGCGCGAGGCGGCGCTTGGCGCCCACGGGGTCGCGCGCAACGTCGTGCCCCGCAACGTGCACGCTCCCCCCGGTGGGCGGGTGGATGCCGGCGATGGCGCGCAGCGTGGTCGTCTTCCCCGCCCCGTTGGGCCCCACCAGGCCCACGATCTCCCCGCCCTCCACCGCGAAGGTCACGTCCCGGACGGCGACGCGGTCTCCGTAGGTCTTGGTGAGATGCTGGACTTCGAGCACGGGAACTGCGGGGAACGGGGAATGGGGCTGGCGCTCCGCAATCTGCCACCGCGCGCGGGGCGCGGCAACGGCGTACGGCCGTGTCTCCGTGCCTCTGCGTGAACCCGCTACGCGAACCCGTGAAACTCGCGCGGGGGGTGCCTCGTAGGGCGGTTCAGGGAACCACCCGCACGATCCGCAACCGGAGGACTTCCAATGTTCGGGATCATCACGCTGGCCGTCGCCGCAGCGGCGACCTTCTTCGGATACACCCAGTCGCGCCGCTTCGTCCGCAACCGGCTCCGCTTCGTGGACAAGGTGCACGGCGGGGGGGTCCCCGCCATCGCGGGGGCGGCGGCCATGTTCGTCGCGCTGCCCGTGACCGCGTTCCTGCCGCTGGTGGGGTTCGGGACGGCGCTCCTCTTCGGGATCGGCGTGGGGACCGGGGTGGCCGCCGGGCGCAGCGACATCCGCCACCACCGGGTCGGCTCCGGGAGCTGAACCGGGGCGGGGGCTCACACAGAGGCACAGACACATGGAGAGCCGAACCCTCCGTGTCTCTGTGCCTTCTTCGTGGGAGGGTGCAGGAAACGACGAAATGTTTGCATGCGGGGGCGCACAAGAGTACACTCGGAAGGTCCCCGCCGTGCATCTTCCGTCCGCCGCCCAGGATCTGCCGTGAGTAAAATTTCGTCCTTGTGCCGCGCCCTTTCCGCCGTTGCATTGCTGCTGGCCTCCGCGGGCGCGGCGCGCGCCCAGCAGGGCGTGGTCGCGGGCACGGTGACGGACTCCGCGAGCGGCGCGCCCCTGTCCGGGGTGGCGGTGCGGGTGGCCGGGGCCCAGGCGGGAACCACCACCCGCGCCGGGGGCACCTACCGGCTCCCGCTCGCCGCCGGGTCGTACGACCTGGTGATGACGCGCGTGGGATACGCCACCGCGCGCACCTCCGTGCGCCTGGCCGCGGGCGAGACCGCCACGCGCGACGTGCGCCTTGCAGCCGCCGCCACGGCGCTGGAGGGGATCGTGGCCGTGGGCACCCGCCGCCCCGACCGGGTGGCCACGGAGACGCCCGTCCCCGTGGACGTCGTCACCTCCGCCGACATCGAGGCGACGGGGCTCACCGAGACCAGCCAGATCATCCAGCGGCTCGCCCCCAGCGTCAACTTCCCGCGCGCCACGGTGGCGGACGGCACGGACCACGTGCGCCCGGCCACGCTGCGCGGGCTGGCGCCGGACCAGGCGCTGGTGCTGGTGAACGGCAAGCGCCGCCACTCCACGGCGCTGGTGAACGTCAACGGCACCGTGGGGCGCGGCAGCACCTCGGTGGACCTCAACGCCATCCCGGCGGGGGTCATCGAGCGCATCGAGATCCTGCGCGAGGGCGCGGCGGCGCAGTACGGGTCGGACGCCATCGCGGGCGTGATCAACATCGTCCTCAAGAGCGGCGCCGAGCGCGAGCTGATGTCCAGCGTGGGCCGCACCGCCGAGGGCGACGGCGAAGTGGTGCAGGTGGGAGGCAACGCGGGGATCGAGGTGGCCGGCGGCTCGCTGATGGTGGGCGCCGAGTTCCGCGACCGCGGCTTCACCAACCGGAGCCGGCCGGACACGCGCGTGCAGTACTTCCCCGGCGACCCGCGCGAGGCCAACATCGACCGCCTCAACCACCGCCAGGGCGACGCGGACACGCGCGACTACGGCGCCTTCCTCAACGGCGCCTTCCCGCTCTCCCCCGGCGCGGCCGAGCTCTACGCCTTCGGCGGGGTGACGCGCCGCGAGGGCGAGGCGGCGGGCTTCTTCCGGCGCGCCAACGACGCGCGCACCGTGCGGGCGATCCATCCCAACGGCTTCCTTCCCCTCATCACCTCGGACATTCTGGACGCGTCGGGGGCGGTGGGGGTGAGGGGGACGCTGGCCGGGTTCCGCTACGACCTGAGCGGGGTGTACGGGAGCAACTCGTTCGAGTACGGGGTCAACAACTCCAACAACGTGTCGCTGGGCACGGCCAGCCCCACCTCGTTCCGGGCCGGCACGCTGAAGTTCGACCAGCTCACGGCCAACCTGGACCTGGTGCGCACCTTCGCCCTGAGCCTGCCGGAGCCGGTGAGCGTGGCCTTCGGCGCGGAGTACCGGCGCGACGGCTATGGCATCGAGGCAGGCGACGAGGCCTCGTACGTCAACGGCGGAGTGCGCGTGCTGGACGGGCCGACCGCCGGCGCAATCGCGGCGGTGGGCGCGCAGGTGTTCCCCGGCTTCCGCCCGTCGGACGTCAAGGACGTGTCGCGCAACAGCGTCGCGGGTTACGTGGACGTGGAGGCGACCCCCGTGCGCGCACTGCTGCTGACCTTCGCGGCGCGCGCGGAGAACTTCAGCGATTTCGGCTCCACGCTGGACGGGCGGGTGGCCGCGCGGCTGGAGCCGGTGGAAGGGTTCGCGCTGCGGGGGTCGGTGGGCACCGGGTTCCGGGCGCCCTCGCTGCCGCAGCAGTACTTCTCCAGCACGGCCACCAACTTCATCGGCGGCGTGCCTTTCGACATCCGCACCTTCCCGGTGGAGAGCCAGGAGGCCAGGGTGCTGGGCGCCGAGCCGCTGCGCCCCGAGGAGTCGGTCAACTACAGCGCCGGGTTCGCCTTCACCCCCAGCCGCGACCTGTCGCTGACGGTGGATGCGTACCAGATCGACATCGACGACCGCATCGTCTTCTCGGAGAACTTCACGGGCGCGCAGGTGCAGGCGCTCTTCCAGGCGGCGGGCTTCACGGGCGTGACGGGCGGGCGCTTCTTCACCAACGCGATCGACACGCGCACGCGCGGCGTGGACGTGGTGGGGCAGTACGCCTACCGCTTCGGCCGCATCAACCAGCTTCGCGTGGTGGCGGGCGCCAACCTCACCGAGACCGAGGTGCTTACCAAGGTGGTGAAGACGCCGGCGGCGCTGGCGGGCTTCGAGGAGGTGCTGTTCGGGCGGGTGGAGCGCGGGCGCATCGAGTTCGGCCAGCCGCGCAACAGCGTCAACCTGAACCTCAACTACACGCGCGACCGCCTGGGGATCAACCTCAACAACCGCCGCTTCGGCGAGGTCACGGTGTTCGGCGCCATCGATCCGGACACGGCCACGGGTGCCGCCGCGCTCCGCACGCTGGACCAGACCTTCGACGCCAGGTGGATCACGGACCTGGACCTGTCGTTCCGCTTCCGCAGCGGCTTGACGCTGGCGGTGGGCGCCAACAACCTGTTCGACGTGTACCCGGAGGAGAACTTCCAGCGCACCGACGCCCAGCGCGCCACCGGGGCGCAGGACAACTCCAACGCGGGGATCTTCCCCTACAACGGCGTGTCGCCCTTTGGGTTCAACGGGGCATTCTACTACGTGCGGTTCAACTTCCGGCCATGAACGGCCGCCTCACACAGAGGCACGGAGACACGGAGAGAAGACGGGTATGACGAGCGGGACGAGGCCGATCATCATCGCGGGCGGGGGGATCGGGGGGCTTTCGGCGGCGATCGCGCTGCGGAGGGCCGGGTGGGAGGCTCGGGTGTTCGAAAGGGCGCCCGAGCTGCGGGAGGTGGGAGCGGGGATCAGCCTGTGGCCCAACGCCACGCGCCAGCTGCGCCGCTGGGGGCTGCTGGACGAGGTGGTCCG
>DASVSA010000021.1:0-2129 GCA_036388335.1 Longimicrobium sp.
AGCGAGCTCTGCCGCCCCGACCGCGTGGACCTGGCGCCGCATCGCCCCTTCGTGCGCATGCGAGTGCACAGGACGGCCGGTCCCAACTCGATGTGGCTCCCCCTCTTCACGGGCCCGCGGACGGGGCGCGCCGCGCGCCTCCTCCGCCACGTGCTGCGGAGGACCGGTTGACCTGGCTCGCCTTCGCCGCGCTGCCGCTGGGGGTGCTCGGCATCGTCCTCTTCAACCTCGCCGTGTGGCCGCGGGGCCGTGCGAATGGCCGCATCGCGGGCCGCGTCTCCGTGCTCATCCCCGCGCGCGACGAGGCGGAGACCATCGAGCGCTGCGTGCGCGCCGCCCTCGCCTGCGCGCCCGGCGAGGTGCTGGTCTACGACGACGATTCTTCGGACGGAACCGGCGGGATCGTGGCGCGGCTGGCGGCGGAGGACGCGCGGGTGCGGCTCCTGCGCGGCATCCCGCTTCCGTCCGGGTGGGTGGGGAAGCCTCACGCCTGCCACCGCCTGGCGGAAGCCGCCACGGGCGACGTCCTGGTCTTCCTCGACGCGGACACGGAGGCCACTCCCGAGTGCCTGTCGCGCATCGGCTCGCTCCTCCACGACTACCGCGCCGACGTGGTGACCGCCGGCACGCGGCAGGTGACGGAAACGTGGGCCGAGCGGTGGATCATCCCCCTTCTTCACCTCACCTACGTGGCATGGCTCCCTCTTCCGCTGGTGTGGCGCTCACGCGATCCGCGCTTCCTGGTGGCCAACGGGCAGCTCCTCGCCATCCGCCGCGCCGCGCTGGACGCCGCCGGGGGCTGGGCCTCCGTGCGCGCCGAGGTGGTGGACGACATGGCGCTCTGCCGGCGCGTGAAGCAGACGGGCGGACGCGTGGTGTTCGCGGACGGGCACCACATGGCGCGCTGCCGGATGTACCGCGGGGCAGGGGAGGTGTGGCGCGGGTTTTCGAAGAACCTGGCCGAGGGGGTGGGAGGCACGGCGGCGGGGGTGCTGGGGGTGGCGGCGCTGTATGGGATGGCGTTCGTGGCGCCGTATGTTGGGCTCACGGCCGCGCTGCTGGGTGCGCGCGATTTCCTGGGTCCCTCGCTCGTGGGCGTCGCGGCGAACCTGGCGATCCGCGCCGCGCTCGCGGGGCGCCTGCGCCAGCCCGCGGAGGGGATCATCCTGCACCCGCTGGCCGTGCTGGGGCTGCTGGCCATCGCCGCCAACTCGTTCCGCTGGAGCCGGCGCGGCATTCTCTGGCGCGGGCGGCGGTACGCGGCGCGCGAGGCGCGGGTGGAGGCGTGAGGGGGCCCTCACCCGGCAGCTTACAGCTGCCACCCTCTCCCAGTAACTGCCCTGGGAGAGGGGACTACTTCGGATGCGGCGTGCAGGGCGGGGCGCTGGCGACGGCTGAGGCCCTCACCCCCCGGCCCCTTCTCCAGATAACGGGAGAGGGGGCGCATTCCAGCCGTTTGCGCGTTGCCGCGGGCGTGGCGGGGGCCGCGGCAGTGGGGGGTACGGCGGATGGTTGCTGGAGGGTCGGCGGGGGGCGTACACCAGGCGAGGGGTGGGGGATTGGCGGGGGCCGCACGCCGGGCGTTGAAACGCCCGGCGGGAACCACGGGAAGCGCGCTGAAGGGGTCCATGGGGGTCGTACGGCGAGCGGGCGTCGTCACGGCGGGGGGCACGGGCAGCCGCGCGGGGCTGCCCCTACCCGCACGGAGGCATTCGCGCGCGCTGAAAGTGCTCCCCCTCCCCCACGCTCCCCCGCATGCGGGGGAGGGGGCCGGGGGGTGGGGGCCCCCCCAGCGCGCGGATGGCTGGAAATCGCCCCCTCGCCCGATAACGAGAGGGGCACCCTCTCCTGTTGTCGGGAGAGGGGGTCGGGGGGTGAGGGCCCGTGCCGCTGACTCCTCCGGCGCGCTCGCCGTGGTTCCTCGGGCTGGCGCGGCCGTACGTGCGGCGGCGGCTGGCGCGCGGGCTGGATGGATTCTACGCCGCGGGCGTGGAGGCGGCGCGGGAGGTGGCGCGCGATAGGCCGGTGATCCTGGCGGCGAACCACGTGGGGTGGTGGGACTCGTTCCTGGTGGTGGCGCTGGATGAGGCGCTCGGCACCGAGGGGTACGCGCTGATGGACGCGGAGAG
>DASVSA010000022.1:0-3945 GCA_036388335.1 Longimicrobium sp.
CTCACGGCGGGGTGCTACTCCGCCGTCGTGCCGGGCGGGGTGCGTCCGGGCTCCGCGTACGACCTGAGCATCCGCCTCGCCGGCGGGGCCACCATCCAGGGGCGGGCCACGGCGCTCTCCCCGCTGCGGCTGGAGTCGCACGGGCAGGGCGCGCGCATCCACGTGTCCACCCGCGCCTACTCCGGGGGGTTCGAGGAGGGCACGCGCATCCCGCTGCGGCTGCGCGGCGCCGAGGGGGCTCCGGGCGCCACGGTGGACTTCGTGCCGCGGGTGGTGTACTCGCGCGGCAAGGCGCTCACCGAGTTCTACTGCTCGGTGGAGTACCCGCGCGCCGCGGTGTTCACCCGCGGGTCCGAGGGCGACCTCGACTTCCGCCTCTACGGGCTCGCGTGCACGCCGCGCACCCCCAGCGGCACCCAGCCCGACCCGCAGTTCCGCGTGGACTCGGTGCGCGCCGCCATGAGGGTGGTGGCGTTCGACAGCGCCTACGCGCGCTACGTGAACCTGCAGAACTTCGACGCGGTGGCCCTGCGCGAGGCCAGCGAGGGAGTGACCGGCGCCGTGGGCCTCTTCGCCGCCGCCGCCCGCGTGGACACCGAAGTGATGCTCATCCCCTGCGTACCGGGCCAGAGCTGCCCCTGAACGGCTGATCTCACACAGAGGCACAGAGGCACGGAGACGAAGTCGTCTCCGTGCCTCTGTGCCTCTGTGTGAGATTATTATAGACTCAGACTTCCTTCTTTCCTCTGCGTACCGAGGCTTTGATGTCTGTGAGTGCAAAGCAGCTGCTCCGCGAAGCCGTCGAGCGCCTCCCGGAAGACGCGACCGTGGAAGACGCCATGGATCGGCTGTACTTCCTGGCCAAAGTCGCTCGTGGCCTGGCCGCCGCCGACCGCGGCGAGGTAGTCCCGCACGAGGAGGCCAGGCGCATTCTCCTGGGCGACGCGGAAGGCGAGTGATCCGGCTCGTCTGGACCCGGCCCGCCCTGGAGGACGTGCAGGAGATCCGCTCCTACATCGCACGCGACTCGCGGCGCTATGCGCGCATCGTAGCCCAGCGGCTCGTCGCCGCCGTTGAGCGCCTCACCGAGCACCCGCTCTCCGGACGCGTGGTTCCAGAGATCGGCCAGAGCACGATTCGAGAGGTCATAGAGCCGCCCTACCGCATCGTGTACCGCGTACGCGCGGAGCTGCTGGAGGTGGTCGCCGTCGTCCACTCCGCACGGCAGTTCCCGGTCGATGAACTGAAATAGCCACGCGCCCCCGGAGGCACGGAGATGAAGGCGTCTCCGTGCCTCTGTGCCTCTGTGTGAGATTTGCAGTTGGCCCGCGCGGCGCCTAGCTTCTCAGCGACACGCAGGCCCACCCCGCACACATCGAGCTTCGATGATCCCATCGCTCTGTCTTACGCGCGGCGCGCCCGCGCTCGCGCTCGTCCTCGCCGCGTGCGGGGGAAGCCCGGGGGCGGAGACGGCCCCGGCCCCGGCGCCCGCCGCCGCCCCGCGGAGCGAGAGCGCGGCGTTCGTGGCCACCATCGGCACCGACACGGTGTCGGTGGAGCGCTACACCCGCACCGCCACCACCCTCTCGGGCGAGGTGGTCACGCGCAGCCCGCGCACCACGTCGCGCGTGTACACGGCGCAGCTCCGGCCGGACGGCTCGGTGTCGCAGGTGGAGGTGACGACGCGCCAGCTCACGGCGGCGCCCTCCACCCCGCCCGCCGTCACCACCGTCAGCTTCACGGGCGATACGGCGGCCGTGCGCATCGTCCGCGGCGACAGCGTGCAGACGCAGCGCGTGGCGGCGGGCGCCAACGCGTTCCCGCTGGTGGGCGGCTCGTACGCCATCTACGAGCAGGCCATCATCCACGCCCGCGCCACGGGAGGCACGGCCACGCGCGTGCGCCTGGTGGCCCCCGGCAACCCGCAGCCCGTGAACGTGGAGCTCCGCGGCGTAGCCGGCGACTCGCTCCAGCTGGTGACCATCGCGGGCCCCGCCAACGTGCGCACCGACGCCACGGGCCGCATCCTGGCCCTCAACGCGCCGGAAAGCACCCAGAAGATCGTGCTTCAGCGCCTCCCCTCGCTGGACGTGGCGGCACTGGGCGCGTCGTACGCGCAGCGCGAGGCGGCGGGGCGCGGCCTGGGCACCCTTTCCCCGCGCGACTCGGTGACGGCCACCCTGGGCGGCGCGCGCATCGTGATCGACTACGGCCGGCCGCTGCGGCGCGGGCGCAGGGTGCTGGGAGAGGTGGTGCCGCTGAACGAGGTGTGGCGCACGGGCGCCAACGCCGCCACCGGCCTGCGCACCGACCGCGACCTCACCATCGGCGGCACGCGCGTCCCGGCCGGCTCCTACACGCTCTTCACCCTTCCGTCCGCCAACGGCTGGCAGCTCATCATCAACCGCCAGACGGGCCAGTGGGGCACCGAGTACAAGCCGGAGCAGGACCTGGCGCGCATCCCCCTCCAGAGCCGCCCCGCATCGCCGGCCGTGGAGCAGTTCACCATCCGCATCGACCCCCCCGGCACGCTGCGCATGCTCTGGGACGACTTCGAGCTCTCGGCACCCATCGAAGTTCGGTAATCTCACACGGAGACACAGAGGCACGGAGATGAAGTCGTCTCCGTGCCTCCGTGTCTCTGTGTGAGACTTCTTTTACGCGACTTCCACCCGATTGCGCCCGTTGGCCTTGGCCTGGTAGAGCGCCCGGTCGGCGGAGCGGATGAGGGCGGCGGCGTCGGTGCCATCGTCGGGGTAGGCGGCCACGCCGAAGCTGGCGGTCATGGTGCGCGGCACCTCGGGGGTGGGGGGGAGCGTCTCCACCAGGTCGCGGAGGCGCTCGGCAAGGCGCGTCGCCTCCACCTTGGGCGTCTCGGGGAAGACCAGCGCGAACTCCTCGCCCCCGTAGCGGCAGGCGCTGTCCGTGGCGCGGAAGGTGTGGCGCACCACGCGGCCGATCCGCTGGAGCGCGTGGTCGCCCACCTCGTGGCCGAACTCGTCGTTGATCCGCTTGAAGTGGTCGATGTCCAAAAAGACGAGCGAGAGCGGGCGGCCGTAGCGGTGGCTGCGCGCCAGCTCGGCGTGGAGCACCTCGTCGAAGCCGCGGCGGTTGTGGCACCCGGTGAGCGGGTCCAGGGTGGCCTGGGCGCGGAGGCGGTCCAGCAGCTCGGCGTTGCGCATGGCCACCGCCGAAGAGTCGGCCAGGGCGCGCAGCAGCGCCAGGTCGTGCTCCTCGTAGGGCGCGTCGGAAAGGCGGCGGCCCAGCAGCAGCACCCCCGCGCCCCCCTCGCCCAGGTCCAGCGCCGCCACTACCGCCACCTCGGCGGGTACGTGGTCGCGGATCTTGGCGTCCCGCGGCGGGATGACGGCGGGGAGGCCCGGCGCCGCGACCTCGCGCACCACCTCGGCCGGGATCGCCCGCGCCACCAGCGAGCCGCGCGGCGAGCGCACGGCGCGGCAGGTGTACTGGTCGCCGTCGGTCTGGTACAGCGCCGCCCACCAGGCGAAGAACACCTCGCCCACCGAGTCCAGCACCATCTTCACCGTCTCGTCCGCGCTCCTCACCGCCGACAGGGTGCGGGCCACCTGCTGAAGCGCGTTCAGGTGGAAGCGGAGCTGGTCCAGCTCGCCCGCGTTCGCGGCGCGCTCCACCTGCAGCTCCCACACGCGGGCCAGCTCACGCGCCAGCGCCTCGCGCACCGGCGCGGGAAGGGCGTGAGCCTTGGTGCCCGCCCACAGCGTCCCCTGGCCGCCGGGCGCGGGGAAGGTGACCAGCGCGGCCATCCCCGGCCCCGCGTCGCCCACGGCCAGCGGCACCGGCTGCGTGGGGACGTGGAGAGCCACGCGGCAGGCGGCGAGGCGCCTCACCGCCTCCACGCATCCGCGCGCCACCTGCTCGGGGGTGCCGGTGAGCGGCACCTCCGCGAATGCCAGCACCACCTCG
>DASVSA010000023.1:0-6939 GCA_036388335.1 Longimicrobium sp.
GGCGCCGGATCGGCGCCCCACCCGTGTTCTTTTCAGATCTTCCTTGCCCTCTGGCCGTTCCACGCAAATGTGAGATCTTCGCGGTCCGGCCGAACCTTGCGCCGCAGGGTTCCCGTCTCGTGCCGGCGATTACCTCTTCCAGCCATAAGCCCAATTGGCGCCTAAGAGCAACCCCAACACCTGACCTGCCCCCGGAGGCTGAGCCAGTTATTCTCCGACTCAGCGGGATCTACCCAGAGGAGGAGAGACGCGGAAGAGCCGGTTCTCGGAAGAGCAGATCATCGCGGTGCTCCAGGAAGGTGAGGCCGGGGCCAAGGTGGACGACCTGAGCCGCAGGTCAGTACCCGTACGATACGCTTCCCCGCTGGGCGTGCGTTGCGCCGGACATTTGCTCCAAGCTCTTCCACGTGGAGCAGCGCGGTGGCGCGCCACTAGGGGCTGGGCATTACGCCCAGCCCCTGCGAGTTCGTGGCATCCATAGCGCTCAGTTGGATGCGCCACCGGGGCGCGGCATGCGCCCATCGCGGACCGCATTCTGCACCCAATCCCAGCACTCCGGCGCGCTCAGTGGAACCCACAGCAGGAGACTGAAAACCAGTAGCAGGGTGACCACCAGACCAACGGTCAGCAAGTCCCAGCGGCGGCGTTGAGAAGCACCTGCCGCAACAAAGCAACCGCACATGATGCCGATCTGGCTTACTAAGAACACATACAGCGGATTGGCCGTTCGCAGTGTTCCAGCGGTACCGCTGATGACGAAGTAGAGAACCACGAGTGTCAGGACAGCACCTGGAACCGTGATGTCCCAGGATGAACGTCCCACCGTCTTCTCCGCACGCGCATGTGCTACATTCTTGCCTTCCACAAGCACCTCACCGGCAAACGTTGTCTTGGATCCAGCTACCCGCGCTGTTTAGGGCGAGCTTACCGTCGGATAGTGCGGCCAGAAGTTCATACGCCTTCAAGGAGAGGCGATGATCGAGAGGATCTGAACCCGGGAGATCGCGATCCCGAAGGTCGTTCAGTATCCGCGCGTTGGCTTCGCTCAGGTGAAATGCCGCCCAGAGGTGTCCCCCGAAATGACGCGCGTTCGCACTTGCTGTGCCTCCCAGTTCCGGTCTGTACCCACCGTTTGTAAACCCGGTGATCACATTGCTTCCACTAATCAGATCGTCTACGGAGTTCACTCGCGCAACTTGCCAGGAGAACTTGTTAGCGAATTCTCGAAACGACTTACTGTGCCTTGCCGCATGGTTGGCGTATGCCGCCATCGCCTGGCACTCTGTCGGCTTCGCTGGACTGTTCTCAGACGCGGCGGTGGTGCCTATGCCACTACACTCCCCAGTGACAGCAATGATGCGTACGCTCCCTGGGATAATCTCTCCGGTTTCGATGTTGTAGTCATACGTATACGTGATCGTGCACGGATCAAGCCCCGAAGGATCCGTACCGTTTAGCGGACTGTTCCCCACGTATGCATACACGTTCAGCCCGCCCGCCAGCCCGATCGGATCCTCGCTGACGAAGCGCCCCAGGTGCGCGTCGTACCAGCGGGCGCGCACGTAGTAGAGGCCCGTCACCGGATCGTTCTCGCGCGCCATGTAGCCCAGCGGCTGCGTCACGGTCTCCTGCGCGCTCACCACCTGGCCCCACGGTGTGTACGTGTAGCGGTTCACCACTTGGCCGCTCGCGTTCAGCAGCCCCGTCACGTGCCCCACCGCGTCGGTAGCATAGTAGTACGTCGCTCCCCCGTTCGGCCATGAGCGCACGCTGTGCGGCTGGTCCACGCCCGGGTAGTACGTGTACTCGCGGATCGGGTTGCCCGCGCCGTCCAGCTCCATCAGCAGGTCGTCGCCGTCGTACAGGTAGCGCGTCACCGCGCCGTTGGGCGCCGTGCGCCGTACCCGCTGGCCGAAGCCGTTGTAGCCGTACGAGGCGCTGCCCCGCTGCGCATGGGACGCGCCAGTCATCTGCCCCAGGCTGTTCCACGTCATCGTCAAGTCGTCGGTACCCTTCCACTTACGCGTCAGGTTGCCGTCCGCGTCATGTGTGAAGGAGTAGCCGTCGAACGCCGTAAGGCGGTTCCCCGTGTCGGCCTGCCCGCGATTGCCCGCTGGGTCGTAGGCGTACTGCGCCAGCGCGCCGTTCTGCCACGCGGTCGTCGGATAGCAGCTGTCCGGCCGCAGCGGGTCCTCGCACACCATCCCCGCGTCCACCTTCACCTGCATCTGGTCCGACGTGAGCTGCCCCACCGCGTCGTAGCCGTAGAGGTGAAGCGTGTCTCCCGCGTTGTTCATCCGCTGCACCATGCGTCCCATCCCGTCGTACATGTACGACTCGGCCAGCTTCTCGCTCGCCACCCCGGCGAAGCCGAGCCCCTTCACGCGATGCGTGAAATCGTAGGTGAAGCTCCGGGAGATCCCGTTGGGGAGCCACACGCCGCTGACCTGACGGTCGCCGTTGTAGCCGAGCGTCGTGGTGCCGCCCGCGATGTCGGTCAGCGAGCCCAGCCGCATCTGGTTGTCGTAGCCGTACTTGATGATCCGGCTGAAGGGCGAGGTGACCTGGAGCTGGTCACGAATCTCAGAACCGCCGATGTAGCGCGAGTTGACCAGATAGCGCCTCCCGTTGAGCCACGTCACCTGGTCGTGAAGGCGGTTCTGCTTGTAGACCAGCGTATCCGCGCCTTCGGCGTTCTGCGCGGATACCCATTGGTGCAGCGGCTCGGAGAAGGGGCTGTACCCGTAGGTCGTGACCCCGGCGTCCAGGGTGGTGCGCGTGCGCACCCTGCCCAGCGCGTCGTGCGTGAACGTGATTGTCTGGTTGCGCCGGTTGGTGACCGACGTCTGGTTGCCGGCGCGGTCGTATCCAAAGGAAGTGGTCAGCCGCCGCGGGTCGGTCTCGCTCTGCACCCAGCCCAGGGCGTTGCGGCTCCAGCTGTAGACCTGCCCCTTGGGATCGGTCAGGCGGTACATCCCGGTCCCGTTGTGCTGCGTGACCGTCTGGCGACCCGCGGCATCGGTGCTGTGGGTCACGCGGTTCTGGGCGTCATATGCGGTCTTGACGGAGTCACCCGAGGGGAGGACGGTCTTCACCGGCCGGCCCGCGCCGTCGTACACCAGGGTGGTGGTGTAGAATCCGCCGCCCGGGGCGGGCACGCGGGTCGTCTGCGTGTTCTGCGCGCCCGTCGCCTCGTAGGTCACCTCGGTGCGGTGCCCCTCCGGGTCGGTGACGGAGGCGATGCGCCCCCCTGAGGTGTACCCGTACTTCGTCACCGGCGACGTGCTGGTTCCCACGCGCGAGCTGTCCAGACGCGCCTGGGAGTCGTAGTAGTTCCAAATCTCCGGCGTTCCCGTGCCCCACGCGTGGGTAAGCTGGTGGTAGGTGGGTTCGTACTCCATCTGCACCTCCAAGCCGGAGGCCTCGTCATAGGCCTTGCGCAGCTCCACTCCGGCGTACTCTAGGACCTCCGTTTTCCCCAGAGGCGAGACGGCCCGCACCATACGCCCATGCCGGTCCGTCGTCCCGCGGGTCACCCGCCCCAGCGGTTCCTCGACGCGCGTAGGCGTCCCGAAAGGATCCACCGCCATAAGCGTCGTGTCGTTGCGTGGATTGATCACCTGCACGCGGATGTTCTCCGGACGCACGCGCGGTACCTCGCTCCCGTTCCCCAGCCAGCCGGTCCCCAGGATGGACATCTGCAGCGAGCGCGTCTTCACGAACGGGCGCACCTGCGCCACGCCGGACGGCTCGGTCACGGTCACCTGCGGCGCCGTCACGGAAGCGACCCGTCCGTGCTTGTCATAGCCGAACGTGTACGCGGTATGCAACCCCGCGTTGCGATCTCCGGCGGCCGTCCAGTAGCTGTCCAGCGACAGGCCGCGGTCCGGCGTGCTGACGAAGTGCAGGTCCAGCGCGACCGGGCCGACGGAGCCGCTCGTCTCGCCCGGATCGCGGAAGCGCCACAACGCCGTCTGGTACGTCTCGGTGGTAACCCGCCGGCCCATCGGATCCTCCACCCAGGCGAGCGCGCCGCCCCCGGTGTAGCCCAGCGTGATCGCCTTCCCCACCGGATCGGTTACCTTCACCAGCTTTCCTTCACCGTCATACTCGTACGTGGTAACGTTGTTGAAGCGGTCGGTGACGTTCTGCATTCTCCCGTCAGCCCGGAAACGCACCCGCGTGCCGTCGGGATAGCTCCGATGGTAGGTGCCGCCGGCGTCCCGCACAACCGTCGTGAAGTCGCCGGAAGGAGCCGAGTAGTGGCGCGTGCCGTCGGCGCGCGCGGCCGTCCCCTTCTGCGCGAACCACAGCCCCGTGGCGCCCTCGGTGATGTGCACCCCGTAGTCCTGGTCGTACAGGCGCTGCAGCCCCTCCAGCACCCACCCGTACCCGAACGGGCTCTGCCGGGCGTCCAGGTTGGCCGCGCGGAATGCGATGCGCTCCTCCGTCGAGCGCCCGTCCGCCCAGTACTTGCGGAACACGGCCGTGTAATGGGCACTGAGGTTCGTGAAGCGCGGCTCGCGGAACTCCGCCGATATGCGCGAGGCACCTTGCCCGGACCGGAAGGCGACGTCCAGCTGGCCGTCGGTCAGCGTCTCGCGCGCTCCCTCGCGGTTGCGCACTTCCACCTGCGTGCGTTCCGGCGCGTCGGCCGATGCGTGCAGCAGGTTGAGCTGCATCTGGCTGCGCGGATCCACTAAGCCGCTGTAGTACGTGAACGTGAGCGACCGCGGCTGGTCCATGCTCACGTACGCAGGCGTGGTGTAGCTGACGCTCGCCCCGCCCTGCCCCGCGTCGCGGAAGCCCTGGGTGTGCGCCACCACCAGTCCGGTCGCGCGGTTGCAGTCCCAAGCCACCACGGGGTCGCCGGGAACGATGTGGTCCCCGAACCTGGCCATGTACTCTCCACTATTCAGGATGCCGTCGATGACGACGCTCCATCCCTGCGTCTCCCCCACGCCGATCCAGCCCCACGCGCCGTCGTCCGGCTCGCGTGCCAGGAGGTGCCGGTACAGGTACGTGAGCTTCTCCTCCGAGGAACGGCCGTTCATGAACCGCTCGTAGTGGCCGGACCAATGCACGTTCGAGGCGACCATGTGCCTGATCGTGGTTCCGCTCACGAGCGCCATGCTCCAGTTCTGCTGCCCGTTGTCCCATCCGCCGGTCTCCAGCACCTGTGCGTACATCGCGGCGACTGCGTCCGGATACGAAGGACTGCACAACTGACCGGACGCGGGTGCTGCAACTGCCGCGCACGCCAGCGGCGCGGCGAAGGCGGCCAGCAGGCGGCGTTTCGTACGGGAGGCGCCGTCCGAGGCCCCCGGCTTCTGTGTGTGGCTCATCGTACGGGGGGCGCGGCCCGAGGGCGGTGGAAGAGGACGGTGAACTGGTAGCGCCCGTCCGCCAGGCGCGAGGGGCTCGCGGGAACCGTGAGACGCCCGTCTCCGGAGCGGCGCGCAACGTCGGCCGCCGCTGTGGCGAGGCGTGCATGCACACCGGCGGAGTCGCCGAAAGCGCTGTAGAAGAGATGCGCCGGGCCGGTCTCGCCCGCGCGCATGAACACGCTCTCGGTGACGTCGCCCGCCACGCGCGTGTACGTGGAGGCGGACGGATCCGCGGCGATGCGGCGGGACCCGCCGCCGGGGAGCGGCTCGCTGCGCGAGTTGTCCGTCGTGCTGCGCCGGAAGCCGGCGCCCTCCAGCTGGGCGGCGGCCTGCGCGGCGGGAAGGTCCAGAGGGAGAGGCAGGGGGGCAGGCGTCTGGGCTGCCGCGCCCGTCGCCGCGACGAGAGAAAGTATTAGCGCGAAGTGGACGTTGTGCACGGTTCTACCGGGGTCTGGTGGTAAGGTTTACCGCGTGGACAGAGCTGGACTACTTCGTCAGATCAGGGGAGCCGCGCCTTCACGGACGCGGGGGCTGGGGTGAGGGGGTGCCGGGCTGCGCCGGAGCGGGTGCGGCGGGCGTCTTCCCCGGCCGCGGGAGGATGATGGAGGGAGTGCGGCGCGCGGCCTTCCCGGGCGCGCCGCCGTTCGTCTGCACGTCGCGCGTGGTGGCGTCCTGCCCCTCGTCGTCGCGCACGATGCGCGGGGTGAGGAAGACGTAAAGCTCCGTGTTGCGGCTCGCGCGGCTCTTGCTGCCGAACGCGCCGCCGATCACCGGGATGCTCGAGAGGAAGGGGATCCCCCCGCTCCCCCGCTCCCGCTGCGCCTCGGAGAGGCCGCCGAGCACCGCCGTCTGGCCGTCGCGCACCAGGAGCGCCGTCTGCACGGAGCGGGTGGAGATGACGGGGGCGTTCTGCGGGCCCGTCTCGGCCGTGGCGGTGTTCACCTCCTGCGTCACGCGCAGCTGCACGTAGCCGTCGGCGCTGATGGTGGGGAGCACGGCCAGGCGGGTGCCCACGTCCTTGTACTGCACCACCTGGTCGCGCGCGCCGCCGTCGGTGGTGCGCTGCAGCTGCACGAAAGGCCGCTGGTCGCCCACGTTGATCTCCGCCTCCTCGTTGTTGGCGGCGAAGACGATGGGGCGGCTGAGGATGGAGACCACCCCCCGCGCCACCCCCGCGCGCAGCGTGAGGTTGAGGTCCACCCCGCCGATGCCGCGGGCGTCGATCGCCAGGTCCTCGCGCGCCGCGCCGGCCACGCTCCCCCCCACGGTGGTGTTGCGGGAGTCGCGGATGGGCTGCTGGCCGAGGCTGGCGGAAAGGGCGTAGCTGAAGTCGGAGTTCCTCCTCACCTCCGCGATCGTCACCTCGATGATCACCTGCAGCGGGCGGATGTCCACCTGGCGCACGGCCGACTCCACCAGCGCGTAGTCGGTGCGATTCGCCCGCACCAGGAGCGAGTTGGTGCGCGCGTCCGGCACGATCACCCCCTCTCCCTGGAAGCCACTCGCCCCGGTGCGCGCCTGCGTCGGCGCCCCGGCCGATGCGCTCTGCTCG
>DASVSA010000024.1:0-7789 GCA_036388335.1 Longimicrobium sp.
CCCCACGTCGTTGTTGCCCCAGCAGTACGCGCTTCCGTCGGCGGTGAGGCCGCAGGCGTGGTCGCCGCCCACCGAGAGCGCCTGGAAGGTGAAGCCCCCCGGGACGGCCGCGGGGCCCGACCCCTGTACGCCCTGCACCAGCCCCCAGCAGAAGGCCGAGCCGCCCGAGAGGCCGCACGCGGACAAGCCCTCCGCAGCCAGCTGGGTGTACGTGCCCGTCAACGCCGCCGGCGTCGCGCTCGGCTGCGTCGACCCGTTCCCCAGGCTGCCGAAGGTGTTGTTGCCCCAGCAGTGCGCGGTGCCGGTGGTCGCCAGACCGCAGGTGAACTGGTCGGCCGCGGAGATGGACGTCCACGTATGCCCGCCCGTCACGCGCACGGGAGTGAGCTGCGGGGTGCCGCTCTCGCCGGTGCCGAGCTGACCGTACAGGTTGGCGCCCCAGCAGTACGCCTGGCCCTCCGCCGTGACCCCGCACGCGTGCTCGCCGCCCAGGCTGAGCGAGGCGAAGCGCAGGCCGGTGGCCACGGGCGTGGGGAGCGTACGGTCCGCGGCGTCGCCGGTGCCGAGCCGCCCGTTGAAGTTGAGGCCCCAGCAGTACGCCGCTCCTTCGGCGGTGAGGCCGCAGGCGTAGAACCCGCCCGCGTACACCCGCGCGAAGGAGGTCCCGCCCCGCACGGGCGCGGGGACGGCCGAGGACGCGGGCACTCCGCTCCCGCCGCCCAGCCCGCCCCAGCAGTAGGAGCCGCCGGAGCGCGTGGTGGCGCAGCTTCCCAGCGCGTCGGTGCTGATGGAGCTGAACGTTCCCGGGGTGCTCGCGGGGGCCATGCGCACCACGGGCAGCGTGGCCGTGCTGCGCGCGCCCGCGGCGACGTACGCGTGCACGGAGATCCGATTGGCGCCGGGCTCCAGCGGCGCGTCGAACGTGAAGGGGACGGAGGCGCTGGTCCCCGAGGCGATCTCCCGCTCGGGCCCGTCGCCCATCTGCAGCGTCACGCGCACCGCCTCGCCCGCCGTGAACAGCGTGCTGCCGCGCAGGCGGATGGACGCGTCGGTGGTGGAGGCCAGGAGCGTGGTGCTCGGGGCCTCGATGCTTATGCGCGGGACGGCGTGCCAGCGGAAGCGCACCGTCTGCGTGGTCTGGTTCCCCGCGGAGTCCCGGGCGAACGCCTGCAGCACGTTCTCCCCCTCCAGAAGGCCGGTGAGATGCGCGGTGCGGTCCTCACAGCTGCCGCGGGGGAAGAGGCAGTCGAGGACCCGAGCCGGGCCGCCGTTGACCGAGTACGTGGCGCGGCCGTCGTCGCCCTTCACGTTCACCCGCGGCTGGAAGATGGCGGTGCCGGCGGTGGAGGGATCGTACGTGTAGACGCCGCCCTCCCGCGGCTGCTGCACCGTGAGCGCGGGCGCCACCGTGTCCAGCACCAGCGTCAGCGTGTCGCTGCTCCCCCGGTTGCCGGCCTCGTCGTACGCGTGCACCACCACCCGGGTGCGCGGGCCGGCCAGCTCCAGGCTCGCCAGGAACGTCGCCTCGGGGCCGGGGGTGATGGTGATCGCCTCCTCGGGGCCGCCATCGCGCTGGAGCGACGCGCGCGCGACGCCCGTCTCGTCGATGAGCCGCCCCGCGACGGTCACGCTGAGCTCTCTGAACGCCGCGCCCTGCACCGGCGCGGTGATCTCTACGCGAGGCGCGCTCGCGTCCGAAGGGCTGGTCCCCGGGTCGTCGCACGCCGCCAGGGCGAGCAGGAACAGGGCGGGAGCAAAACGGAAACGCATGGGATCATGGAACGGGGAAAAAGCTGCAAGAACACACGAAAAATGGGTGATCGCCGCGCGCCTGGCAACACGCACAAAAGACCGGAGGCACAGAGATGACTTCATCTCTGTGCCTCCGTGTCTCTGTGTGAGACTGCTGTTACGGGTTCGGCTGCGCGATGTACCCGAACAGGCCGATGGTGACGTTCGGCTCTCGCACTACGCCCGTCTCTACATGCCCGGAGCGGCTGAGCGAGAGGCTTTCACCCGTCAGGGTGTACTGGCCGGCGTCCGCGGGGGCGCAGCAGGAGCCGGTCCCGCTGGGGTCCGTCTGGCGATGGAAGCGCCCATCTGCCCACAGCCACAGGAATCCCCGCTCCACGATGGGCCGCAGCCCGGGCTCGGTGTTGAGGTGCGGGACCGGGCGCCCGTTGTACGTGGCGAGCCGGTACGTCCGGTACTGGTAGGCCGCGGGGACCTCGCTCCCCACGCGCACCCAGGCGGACGGCTTTGCGCCGGGCTGAGATCCGGCGCGGGCGAGGACCGGGCCGTCCACGGCCAGCCGGGTGCCGTCGCTCACCAAGAGCGAGTCGCCCTTTACCGTGAACGTTCCCACGCTGCTGTAGTCGCCCAGGCTGCCGCTCTGCGTCCACTCGTACTTGCCGCCCTCGGAGAGCACGATGCTCCCGCTCCGGACGCCGGCGCGCCCGAACCCTTTCATGTCGTACTCCACCGGCAGGGGGAAACCGTCCGAGGCCCGCAGCTCGTAGCGCCCGTAGAGGTGCGCGGCGGGGTCGGGCGTGTCCGCCGGGTTCCGATCACATCCGGCGGCCGCCATCAGGCCGAGCGCTAGCAAAGTCCAACGAATCATGCGATGCTCAAAGTTCGGGTCAACGCTCACACGGGGGCACAGTTACCGGTTCATCTCTGTGCCTCCGTGTCTCTATGTGAGCCCCGCAGTTACGGCTTGGGCGCCGCGGCGGGCTGCTGCGTCATCAGCGCCTTCACCTCCGCCGGCGGCTCGAAGGCCGCGGGGGCGATCGGGTCCAGGCTCACCGACTTCACCGTCATCGTCATCTCCTGCCCCATCACCTGCGTGACGGTGCGGGTGGGCATCTTCATCCCCCCGAAGTCCTTGTAGTCCAGCATGTTGACGATGGCCTCCATCTGCCCCATCTGCGACGCCTGCTTGGTCTGCATCTGCGACATCAGGCCGGTAGCCACGTCGAAGCAGGCGTGGACGGTGTCCTGCGTCACCGCCACCATCCGCACCCGGTAGCAGGGCTGGCCGTTGGCGGTGGAGCGCTCCACCGTCTGCATGGTGGGGAAGTTCGTGTGCATGTTGAGGTTGGAGTCGAAGTCCGCCTGGCGGACGAGCTGCTCCAGCTCCTTGCCCGTCATCAGCTGCGCGCCCGCCATGGGGTTCACCGCCCACCCGCGCGCGCCGTCGTAGCCGCTGCGCATGCTGCCGATCCCCGGCATCTCCATGCTCATCACGTACTTGTTGGGGCGCGCGAACTTCATGTCCATGGTCATGGTGCCGCCCATGGCCGGCATGCTCATCTCGGCCACCACGTGGCGGAAGTTCTGCCGCGCCATCGCGCCCTTGCCCAGCGCCTCCACGTAGCGGTCGACGATCTGCCTGGCGGGCGGAAGGTCCTGCGCGGCGGCGCCGCGGGCGGAACAGGCCAGCACCAGCGCGGCGAGGGTCAGGGTCCGGCGGAAGCTATGCTGCATCGAGTCCTTCCAGGTTTGCGAGTGTGCGCCCCGGTGCGGGGCGCGTGGGCCGGCGCTCGGCGCCGGCACGACGTTCGGGACGGCTCAGCGCGAGCCGCCCGCCTTCTGCTCCGCGATCCACTTCAGCGCGGCCTCCAGCGCCGGGTCGCGCCCCGCCAGCAGCGCGGCGCGGGTGTGGGGCGCCGCCACGTCCGGCACCACCCCGGGCCCCTCCAGCCGGTACCCGCCGGGGCCGCGGAAGTCCGCGAAGGCGTGCACCAGCACGTCGCCGTTGGGGAGCTTGGTGGCCAGCGAGGGGAGCGCCTGCCCCGCCGACGGGGTGCCGAAGACGCGCGCGCGCCCCAGCTTCTGCAGCCCGCCCGCGAAGATCTCGGCGGTGCTCACCGAGAGCGCGTCGGTGAGCACGGCCACCGGCCCCGCGAAGGGCCTCACCGATTCGCCCGTGCGGGTGGAGAGCCGCGGGTTGGCCACGAACTGAAGCCGGTCCCGCCGCGTCACCATGGTGCCGATGGTGTCCATCCGCTCGGTGAAGTGCCCGGCCACGCCCATCGCCATGGCCCCCACCCCGCCGAAGTTGCCGCGCATGTCGATCACCATCCCGTCCGCGCCGCGCAGCTCGTGCACGGCGTCGTCGATGCGGGTGGCGATGGCCGGGAACCAGTAGTTGAAGCGGATGACGCCCACCGAGCCCCCGCCCGGCGCCGCCACGCGCTCGTGCTGGGCGATGACGCGGATGGGCGGCAGGTTGCCGAACTTCGTCAGCACGCCCGGCGCGGGACGCAGCACCAGCCTCGCGTTCACCGGCCGGTCGCGCGAGTCCAGGAAGCGCGCGGGGAGCGCCGTTCCCACCCGCCCGCTCAGCTCGTGCGCCATCGCGCCCCAGCCGCGGAGCTCGCGCAGCCGCGGGTCCGTGCCGGCGGGGAGCCGCCCGAGCGTGCGCAGCACGGTGGCCGCCTCGGTGGTGCCCAGCCGCTGCACCACCCACCCGGTACGCACGCCGGCAGCCGCCGCCGCTCCGCCCGGCGCCACGCGCGTCACCAGGAAGCGGCCGTCCACCAGGCGCAGCTCCATCCCCGCATCGCCGCCCGCGTCGTCGGCGCTCTTCTCGCGGGTGAGCCCCGCCTCCACGTCGGCGGGCACCAGGTAGAAGTGCGACTGGCGCAGCCGCCCCAGCATCTCCTGCACCACGCCGCGGAGCTGCGCCGTGGTGGCCGCGGCAGCCGCGCGCGGGCGGAGCTCGGTGCGCACGCCGCCCCAGTCCACCCCGTTGAAGGTGGTGTCGTAGTGGGTGCGGTGGATGGCCGACCAGGCGGAGTCGAAGGTGGCGAGCGCGGCCGTGGAATCGAGCGGCGCCTGCGCGCGGGCTCCCGTGGCGGCCAGGGCCACCAGGGCGGGCGCGGCGAGCGTGCGGATGATCTTCAAGCGTCTCCGTGGAGGTTGGGGATGGCTTCGAGCGGTACGTACGGCGCGCCCGAAGCGGATGTTTCGCTCACCGCCCGCGGTCCGCGGCCACGGCGCGCACCACGTCGTCGATCCCCGCCTTCATGCGCGACGAGGGCTGGCCGGAGGCGTTGGCGATGATGGTGAAGATGACCTCGCTGCCGTCGGCGCGCGTGAGGTAGCCGGTGAGCGAGTCCACGTTGCCGATGTACCCCGTCTTGGCGCGCACCCGCCCCGGCAGCTCGGTGAAGCGCGCCTGCAGCGACCCCTTGCCGCCGGACACGGGGAGCGCGTCGCGCACCACCGCCTGGCGGGGCGTGCGGCGCACGTAGTCCAGCAGCTGCACGAAGGCGCGCGGCGTCACCAGGTTCCCCGCCGAGAGGCCGGAGGCGTCGCGCAGCACCACGTCCGCCGAGTCGATCCCCACCACGCCCGTCAGGAACTCGCGCTCCACGCGCAGCCCCGCGTCCCAGCTCCCCTCGCCCGCAACCTGGCGCGCCGTCGCCTTCAGGAGCTGCTCCGCGAACCAGTTCTGGCTGTTGAGCAGGATGGGCCCGATCGCCTTGTCCAGCGGGGGCGACTGGTGCTCGGCCAGCACGGCGGCGCCGCGCGCGGGGGAGCGCGCCGGATCGGACACCACGCGCACCTCGTCGTTCGCCACCTCGATCCCGCGCCGCTCCAGGACCTCGCGGAAGGTCGTCCCCGCGTACTCCGCCGGGTCGGCCACGGCGAAGTGCTCCGTGCGCGGGGCGGCGCCGGCCGGGAACACGCCGTACGCGCGCACGCCATTGCCGCGCGTGCGCTCGAAGTCCAGCGTGTTGGTGCCGCCCGCCGCGCCCGTGGACGCCGTGTTCTCCAGCGACACGAAGGAGGACTGGGGCTCCCAGGTGATGACGGGGCGCGCGCCGGTTGTGACGCCCGGGGCGATGCGGAAGTCGATGGAGTTGTCGTTGAAGCCAAGCGCGGACACGGGAGCGCCGTACCACCAGCGCGTGTCGTACGCTTCCCAGTCGCCGCGCACGCGGTCGGCGTCGAAGAAGCTCTCGTCGGCCACCACCGCGCCCGCCACGCGCCGGATGCCGCGCGCCTTCAGCGAGTCCGCCAGCGCCTCCCACACGGACGTGCGCGTGGGGAAGTAGCGGTCGGAGATCATGGGGTCGCCGCGGCCGTACAGCACCAGGTCGCCCTGCAGCACGCCGCCGCTCACCGCGCCCGTGCCATGCACCGTGGTGCGGAAGCGGAAGTCGGCCGGGAGGTGGTGGGCCGCCGTGGCGCTCACCACCAGCTTGAGGCTGGAGGCGGGGATGAAGTGCCGCTCGGCGTTGCGCGCGTACAGCACGCGGCCGGTGCCGGCGTCCCTCACCAGCACCCCCCAGTGGGCTTGGCGCAGCGCGGGACGGGCAAGGATGGAGTCGATCCTTGCCGCCAGCGTGCTTTGGGAGGTGGCGGCGGCGCGCGGGGGTGCTAGATTCCCGGCGGCGGCGTGCGGCGCCAGCAGTGCCAGCAGCAGCGCCGACGCCGCGGCGAGCCCACGGGGTGCGGAGATGGATCGCAAGGGAGCAGGGGTCACGGGCCGGAGACGATGAGCGAGATTCTGTTCGCGGACGACGACGATGCGCTGCGCTCGATGGTGGTGGACGTGCTCACCGCCGCGGGCTTCGCGGTCCGCCCCGCCACCAACGGCACCGAGGCGCTGGCCGAGGTGAGGCGCGCGGCGCCCGACCTGGCCATCCTCGACTACCGCATGGGGACGCCGGACGGCTTCGAGGTGTGCCGCCAGATCAAGACCGACCCGGGCCTGGCCTGGCTCCCGGTGCTGATCCTCACCGCCGAGCGCAGCATCGAAGACCGGCTGGGCGGCTTCGGCGCCGGCGCGGACGACTACCTGGCCAAGCCGTTCGACCCGCGCGAGCTGGTGGCGCGCGCCAACGCCCTCCTCCGCCAGGCCGCCCGCGGCCGCGACCGCAACCCCACCACGGGCCTCCCCGGCGGCGAGGCGCTCTACGCCGAGGTGGAGCGGCGGCGCGCGCACGGCGAGCCCTTCGCCATCTGCTACTTCGACCTCGACCACTTCAAGCCCTTCGCGGACCGCTTCGGCTTCGCCGTGGCCGACGCGGCCATCCGCGAGGTGGGCGCCGCCGTGGCCGCCGCCGCGGCCGAGGGCACCGACACCTTCGTGGGCCACGTGGGCGGCGACGACTTCGTGCTCCTGGGCCCTCCCGCCGACGCCCGCCGCCGCGCCGAAGACGCCCAGCAGCGCTTCGCCGCGGCCCTGGCCGGCCACCTGCCGGAGGAGGCGGTGGAGGCCGGGAGCTACTGGGGGCGCGACCGCTACGGCGTGGAGCGCTACTTCCCCCTCACCCGCCTGAGCGCCGCCGTGCTGCGCGTGGACCCCGCCCGCTGGGTCTCCCTGGAGCAGCTGGGCGAGCGCGTGGCCGAGCTCAAGCGCGAGGCCAAGGAGGAGGGCGGCGGAGGGATCGCCGAGGCGGACCTAATCTAACAAGGGTTCACACAGAGACACAGAGGCACAGAGAAAAGCGCTCTTTCTCTGTGCCTCCGTGTCTCTGCGTGAGATTCTGTCAAGCCATCAGCCGCGGCGCCGGGGGATCGGTGGGCCCCGGCATCTGCTTCAGCTCGGGGAAGTCGTAGACGATCACCCCTTCCGGCGTCACGTCGCCCATCACGCGGTACCCGTCTTCCATCGAAGAGAGCACCTTCTCGGCGCGCGGGATCGTCCACCCCAGCTCCTGCGCCACCTGTGTCACCGTCAGACGGCCGCCGCGGCTGGCGGCCAGGCGCAGCACGGGGAGGTGGAGGCTCTGCAGGAGGGCCTCGCGGCGGCGCTCGCGGGCTTCGTTGCCGG
>DASVSA010000025.1:0-10064 GCA_036388335.1 Longimicrobium sp.
CATCCCGCGGCTCCCCGGCGCGGGGTACCTGGCGGACAGCGTGCTCTTCGCCCTGCGCGACGGGAGGACCACGGTGCCGCGCGCGCGCCGGGAGCTGCTGCGCCGTTCCGTGGTCTACTTCGCGGACGACCTGCCGCCCGCGCAGGGGCACCACGGCACCGACGACCGCAAGGTGCACGTGGCGCACGGCGAACGGCTGGACGCCGTGATGCGCGCGCAGGGCCGCGACAGCACCCAGTGGCGGTACTTCCGCTATCCCGGCGCCGGCCACGGCGCGCGGCACCTGCGCGGCTACCGCCGCCGGGTAGAAGCCTTCCTCCGCCGCGTCTCGCACCCGGCCCCCTCAGACACACGCACGCGATGACGCCCTTCCGTTACTACGGCGGGATCGACTTCAGCGGGGCGAAGGAGCCCCTCTCCAACCTGTGGACCGCGCTGGGCGAGGAGCGCGACGGGCGGCTCCACGTGCGCTGGCTGCAGCCCCACCCCTTCCGCGAGGACCTGCGCTCGTACGTGGCCGGCGGGTGGCGCAGGACGGCCGGCGCGGACGCCTCCGAGCGCGTGCTGTGGGGAGCGGACTTCCCCTTCGGCCTCCCCGGCGCGGCGGCGGAGCGGCTGGCGGGCGGGCGGCGCGCGTCGTGGGCCGCCGTGGCCGCGTGGGTGGCCGACCGCCCGGCCGACGAGGTGCGCGACGCTTTCCCCGACCTGGGCAAGACGCCGCGCGCCACCGACGGCAACGGCGCGATGGCCCCCTTCGACCTGCGCCTCTACAAGCAGACGGTGGAGGGCCTGCGCTGGCTCCACGAGCTGCGCGACGAGGCCGACATCTCCATCATCCCCCAGGCCCCGGCGGACGCGCCCACCACGCTGCTGGAGGTGTACCCGTCCCTCGCCGTGAAGGACCTGGGGATCAAGGGCTCGCGCACCCCTTCCCGCCCCGGCGAGGTGCGTGCGCGCCCCGCCGGCCTGCGCACCTTCTTCTCCTTCGAGCACCCCTCCCTGGAGGCCATCGCCTGCACGCTGGAGGACGCGCGCGACGCCTGCATCGCCGCCCTCGCCGCCTGGCAGTGCCGCGACGACCTCGACCAGCCCTTCCGCGCCTCCCGCGCCCCCGAGGAGACGCTGCGGCTGGAGGGCTGGATCTTCCGCCCACCCGCCGCGCTGGGATAGAAAAAGGCACGGAGAAAAGCTCTTTTCTCCGTGCCTCTGTGCCTCTGTGTGACCCCTTCTTTCAGGATCTCTGCGGAAACGGCGGCGGCCTGGCCACCACCCGCCGCGAGCGGGACTCGTCTTCGCCCACCTCGGGCACGGTCCAGCGGAAGTAGACCACGGTGATGGCGATCCACAGCATGAGCCCGCCCGGAACCCACATGATCACCCCGCCCAGCCGCTGGTCGTCCAGCGGCGAGATGGCGAAGAGGCGCGGCGCCTCCACGTACCAGCGGTAGAGCTCGTTCTCGGAGAAGGTGATCAGCGCCGCCGACACCATCATCGGGATGCCGAGCACGAAGAGGTAGATCATCTGCAGCGGCGCCGCGATGCGCGGAAGCTCCTTCAGGGGGCTCATCACCGGCCACCACATGATCGTGCCCGTCACCATGATCATCAGGTGCATGGCCACGTGCACGTCGTGGTTCCTCATCATCAGGTCGTACGGCCCGGGAAAATGCCAGGCCAGGAAGATCGTGTTGTTGAGCGCGAACGCCACGATGGGGAAGGTCACCAGCCGCGCCAGCGCGCCGATGGGCCGGATCTTCACCGCCGGCCGCAGCATCCAGTCCGGCAGCCCGTACAGCAAAAAGGGCGGCATGATGAGGATCAGCACCAGGTGCTGCACCATGTGGGCGCTGAACAGGAAGTAGTCGCTCAGCTCGTGAAGCGGGCCCTGCAGCGCCAGGAACATCAGCGCCAGCGCGAAGGAGAACGACGCCACCTTCCGCCCAGGCACCGGCTGCGACCCCGGGAACCGGCCGCGCAACGGCCCGATCACGGCGAAATACGCCGCCCCGATCAGCAGCCACCCCACCATGAACTGCGAATATACCTTCCACTCCGTCCAGGAAAACGACTCCTGGTGGAGGAGCGCGAGCGTCATCGTCGTCATACCGCCTCTCCGGGTTCCCGCCCCAACGCGAAGGGAGCGAGACGGGTGGACCTCCCCCGCCCCGCTCCTGAGGACTGCGAGGGAATCGGGAATGGGCACGGTCAGTTCCCATTCCCCGTTCCCCATTCCCCGCCCTACGATCCTAACGCCGAGCCCATCCTGGGCAGCACCTGCTGCGCCACGTAGAGCGCGCCGATCACCAGGATCGCCAGCATGGCGGGGAAGATGAAGATCCCCGTGAAGATCTTGCTGTCGAACTTGAGGTGCATGTAGAACAGCACCACGATGATGAACTTGGCCGCGGAGAGAAGGGAGATCACCACGGCGGCCAGGCCGGCGCTCAGGAGACCCCAGTCTTCTTCGGCGTAGTACGCCAGGATCTCCACCACCGTCATCACGGTGAGGATGATCCCGATCATCACGTACTGGCGCGGTCCCGGGTGGGAGTGCTGGTCGTGCGCGATCTCGCGCTGTTCGCTGCTCATCGTCGGTTCACTTGATCAGGTAAACGAGGGCGAAAATCACGATCCAGATCACGTCCACGAAGTGCCAGTACAGGCCCGCGATCTCCACGCTCATGGAGCGCTCCGGCCCCAGCTGGTGGCGCACCGCCATCATCCCCAGCGTGCTCAGGTAGATCACCCCCACCAGCACGTGGGCCCCGTGGAACCCCGTGAGCAGGAAGAAGGTGCTCCCGAACAGGTTGGTCTGCAAGGTGAGCCCGGCGTGCACGAAGTGGTTGAACTCGTACGCCTGGAAGCCCAGGAAGACGAGCCCCAGCCCGGCCGTGGTGAACAGCCAGGTGATGGCGCCCTTGCGGTCGCCGCGCTGCACGGCGGCCAGCGCCAGCACCATCCCCAGCGAGCTCATCAGCAGCACGAAGGTGCTGAGGGAGGTCAGCGGGATGTCCAGGATCCCATGATCCCACACCTTGCCGCTGAGGTCCGTGCCGGCGTGGGGGAGCGGACCGGTAAGGCTCCGCCCCTTGTACGCCAGGTAGGTGGCGATCAGCGAGCCGAAGAGGAGGCACTCCGACCCGATGAAGGTCCAGAAGGCCATCTTCCGGCTGTCCAGCCCGGTGCTGGTGTCCAGGTGCGCGGGGTTCGCGGCGTGGTCGGCCGCGTTCACGATGCTCACTAGCTTATTCCTCCGAGGCTCGGGGTCAGGGGCTCAGTGCCCGGGCTCGAAGGCCCACTTGAAGATGGAGACCGCCACCAGCAGCACGCCCGCGACCGAGAGGAACCACAGGTTGTGGAGCGTCCCTTCCAGGTTGCGGAAGATCAGCGAGCCGAAGGTCATCAGGATGCCGAACGCCAGCACGATGGGCCAGTACGACGGGGGCGGCAGGTGGATGCCCAGGTCGTGAGCGCTCATCTTGCTCTCGGAGTCCGGGTACTCCACCTCGCCCACCCGCGTGCCCCCCACCGTCACCGAGTTGACGTCCTCGGCCACCTTGCCGTGCGGGATCCCCGGCTCCTTGCTGGCGTCCGCCTCCCACAGCGGCATCCGCGAGTGCACGATGGGGATGTCGCGGAAGTTGTAGACCGGCGGCGGCGACGGGATCGCCCACTCGAGCGTGGCGGCGCCCCACGGGTTGTCGCCCGCGATGGCACCCTTGCGGGCGGAGCGGATCACGTTCCACACGAACACGAGCGTGGCCAGCGCCATCAGGTACGCGCCCATGGTGGACATGAAGTTCATCCAGTTCCACCCCAGGTCGCCCGGGTAGGTGAAGGTACGGCGCGGCTGGCCGTACATCCCCAGGAAGTGCATGGGGAAGAAGGCCAGGTTCATCCCCACCAGCGTCCCCAGCCAGTGGATCTTCCCCAGCTTCTCGTCCAGCAGGCGGCCGAACAGCTTGGGGAACCAGAAGTAGACCCCCGAGAACAGCCCCAGCACCGTCCCGCCAAAGAACACGTAGTGGATGTGGGCCACCACGAAGTACGTGTCCGTCTGCTGCAGGTCCGACGGGGCCACCGAGTGCATCACACCCGAGATGCCGCCCAGGGTGAACATCGCGATGAAGGCGATGGCGTAGAGCATGGAAGTGGTGAAGCGGATGGAGCCGCCCCACATCGTCCCGATCCAGTTGAAGATCTTGATCCCGGTGGGGATGGCGATCAGCATGGTGCCCAGCGCGAAGAACGCGTCGGCGATGGGCCCCAGCCCCACGGCGAACATGTGGTGGCTCCACACGCCCCACCCCAGCCAGCCGATGAGCACCGAGGCGAACACCATCACGTTGTAGCCGAAGAGCGGCTTGCGGCTGAACGTGGGGATCACCTCGCTGATCATCCCGAAGATGGGGATGATGAGGATGTACACCTCGGGGTGGCCGAACATCCAGAACAGGTGCTGCCACACCAGCGGGTCGCCGCCGCGCGACGTGTCGAAGAACGCCGTGCCGAACATGCGGTCGAACATCAGCTGGGTGATGGCGATGGTGAACACCGCCATGGCCGTCACGATCAGCACCTGCGTGATCAGCACCATCCAGGTGAAGATGGGCATGCGCATAAGGCGCATCCCCGGGGCCCGCATGTTAAGGATGGTGACGATGAAGTTGAGCCCCGCCAGGATGGACGAGAGGCCGACGATCTGCAGGCCCAGGACGTAGAAGTCCACGTTGGGGCCCGGGTTGTACTGGCGCTCGGTGATGGGCGCGTAGGCGAACCACCCCACGTTAGGGGCCATCTTGGTGACGGCCGCGAACAGCAGCATCAGCCCGCCGAAGAAGTACACCCAGTACGACAGGGCGTTGAGCCGCGGGAAGGCCACGTCGCGCGCGCCGATCTGCAGCGGCACGATGTAGTTGAAGAACGCGGCCGTCAGCGGCATCAGCGCCAGGAAGATCATCGTCAGCGCGTGCTGCGTGAACATCTGGTTGTACGTGTCCGCGCTGATGAAGTTGTTCTCCGGCACGATGAGCTGCGTGCGGATGAACAGCGCTTCCACGCCGCCGACCAGGAAGTAGAAGATCGAGGTGAAGAAGTAAAGGATCCCGATCCGCTTGTGGTCGACGGTGGTGATCCAGCTCCACACGCCGGTCTCGTTGTGCGGTGCGGCTGCGGGATGATGGGGCGCAGCCACGGTCGCGGTCGATGCCATTCCTACTCCATCAGGTTGCGGCGCCGCGGGTGGCGCCGGGAGTCACTGGGTGCGCGGCCCCGCCGCGTGTGCGGCGGAGCGCCCGTCTCACTGCAGCGTCTGCAGGTAGGCCACGATGTACCTGATCTCCTCGTCCTTGAGGTTCAGGTTGGGCATCTTGGCTCCCGGCTTCACCTCGGGCGGGTTCTTCATCCACTTGGTGAGGTTCTCCGCGTTGTTCTCCAGGATCCCCGCGGCCAGGGTGCGGCGGCTGCCGAAGTGCGTGAGGTTCGGGCCGGTGCGTCCCCTCGTGGTCGAGTCCGGGTGTGCGCCGTACTTCAGGGTGTGGCACCCGGCGCAAGCGCCCTTGGTCACCAGCTGCTTGCCCAGCGCCACCGCCGAGTCGCGCGGGGTGGGGGCGGGGCTCGCCTCTTTGCGCAGCCACCGCTGGAAGCCGTCGGGGGTATGGGCGATCATCCGCATCTTCATCAGCGCGTGCGAGTCGCCGCAGAACTCGGCGCACTGCCCCAGGTACACGCCCGGCTCTTCGGGGGTGAAGTTGATCGTGTTGATCTTGTTGGGGATCACGTCGCGCTTGCCGCCCATCTGCGGGATCCAGAACGCGTGGATCACGTCGCCCGAGGTCATGCGCAGCTGCACCGGGGTGCCCACCGGCACGTGGATCTCGTTGGCGGTCACCACCGTGTCGCGCCCGCCGTTGACGGGGTAGCGATACTCCCACCACCACTGCCACCCGTGCACCTCGACGGTGAGCGCGTTGGCCGGGGCCTCGCGCTGGGTGGCGAAGATGGTGCGCACCGTGGGCACGGCGATGGCCGCCAGGATCAGCGCCGGGATGAACGTCCACAGCAGCTCGAGGCGGGCGTTGCCGTGCACCTGCTCCGGCTCCGGGTGTCCGGGCTGGTAGCGGAAGCGCCACACGATGTAGCCCAGGAGGCCGAAGACGAAGAGGCCCACCAGCACACCCAGCACCAGGGTGTACTTGAAGAGCCAGTCCGACTGCCGCGCGAACTCGGTGACGGGCGCGAAGGTCGTCTGCGGGTAGGTCTTCAGGTGGTCTTCCCCGCACGCCGCGAGTAGCGCGGCGAGCGCCAGCCCGAGGGCCGGCATCCGCAGGGAGTACCCGGAGCGTTTCGCTCGTGACTTCATGGACGGTGGGGTGTCGGTTGTTCGCTCGGGAAAACGGCATTATAGCCGTGGCCGATGCGAGCCGCTAGGCCCGCACTTTCCCCGCGCGCACACGGGCGCAGAGATCGCAAATCCTGTTTCGGCGGGGTAATGTAGCGGGCCGAATCCGGTGCGTCTGTAGGGAAGCGCCCGACACGGCGGTAGGAGGCGCGTGAGTGCGTGAGTGCGTGAGTGCGCTCAGGCAGTTCACGCACTAGCGCACTCCACGCACTCACGCACTTCTGTTAATTTCCCTTATGGCTCCACCTCGTACCTCTCGCGGCAAGGCGCCGCCCACCTGGGCGGAGCGCTCGCGCGCCATGCGCAACCTGCCGCCGTTCCTGCGGATGGTGTGGGAGACTCACCGGGGGTACACGGCGGCCATCGTGGCGCTGCGGCTGGTGAGGGCGTTCCTTCCGCTCGCCAGCCTGTGGCTGGGGAAGCTGATCGTGGACGCCGTGGTGCGCTCGGCCCAGTCCGGGCAGCCGGAGTGGCGGCGGGTGGCCACGCTGGTGGCGCTGGAGCTGGCCGTGGTGGCGCTGGGTGAGCTGCTGGCCCGCGCGGGGGCCCTGCTGGAGTCGCTGCTGGGCGACCTGTTCTCCAACCGCATGAGCGTGCGCCTGATGGAGCACGCCGCCGAGCTGGACCTGCAGCACTTCGAGGACCCCGCCTTCTACGACCGCCTGGAGCGCGCCCGCCGCCAGACCGTGGGGCGCATCGCCCTCCTCAGCCAGCTGCTGGGCCTGGGGCAGAGCACCCTCACCCTCCTCACCCTGGTGGGGACGCTGCTGGCCTTCTCGCCCCTCCTCTTCCTCCTGCTGGTGGCGGCGGTGCTCCCTTCCTTCCTGGGGGAGACCCACTTCGCGGCGCTGGGATACTCGCTCCTCTACTCGTGGACGCCCGAGCGCCGCAAGCTGGACTACTACCGGCTCCTCGCCGCGTCGGACAAGACGGCCAAGGAGGTCAAGCTCTTCGGCCTCTCGGGGTACCTGATCGACCGCTACCGCGCGCTCGCCGACGACTTCTACCTGGCCAACCGCGCGCTGGCCATCCGGCGCGGGATCGTGGGGATGGCGCTGTCGCTCGTGTCCACGCTGGGATACTATGCGGCGTACGCCACCATCATCTACCGCGTGGTGCTGGGGCGGCTCACCCTGGGCGACCTGACGCTCCTTTCGGGGACCTTTTCCCGCTCGCGCGACCTCATCCAGGGGATGCTGCTCTCCACGAGCGACCTGTACGAGCAGGCGCTCTTCCTGGAAGACCTCTTCATCTTCTTCGGGATGCGGCCCAGCATCGCGCGCCCCGCCGACCCGGCCCCCTTCCCGCGCCCCATCCGCCGGGGGTTCGAGTTCCGCGACGTGTGGTTCCGCTACCCCGGCGCCGCGGGGACCGCGGACGAAGCGCCGGGCGACGACGCGCCGGGGTGGGTGCTGCGCGGGGTCTCGTTCCACGTGGCGCCGGGGGAGCGGCTGGCGCTGGTGGGGGAGAACGGCGCGGGGAAGACGACGCTCACCAAGCTCATCACCCGGCTGTACGACCCCACGCGCGGCGAGGTGCTGCTGGACGGGCGCCCCCTGCGCGACTACGATCCGGCTGACCTCCACGCCAACGTGGGCGTCATCTTCCAGGACTTCGTGCGATACGACATGGCGGCCGAGGAGAACATCGCCGTCGGGCGGATCGCGATGCTGGAGGCGGACCCCGACGGCTCGCGCACCGCCATCGAGGACGCGGCGCACCGCTCGCTCGCGGCCGAGGTCATCGAGGAGCTGCCGGAGCGCTACCGCACCATGCTGGGGCGGCGCTTCGAGGGTGGCGTGGATCTTTCCGGGGGACAGTGGCAGAAGGTGGCGCTGGGGCGCGCCTACATGCGCGACGCGCAGCTCCTGGTGCTCGACGAGCCCACCGCGGCCCTGGACGCCCGCGCCGAGTTCGTGGTCTTCGAGCGCTTCGCGGAGCTGACCGAGGGGAAGATGGCCATCCTCATCTCCCACCGCTTTTCCACCGTGCGCATGGCCGACCGCATCCTGGTGCTGGAGCACGGCGAGGTGCTGGAAGAGGGCACCCACGAGTCCCTGGTTGCCGCGGACGGCCGTTACGCCGAACTGTTCGCCCTCCAGGCCGCGGGATACCGGTAGCGGTTCTCTATCTCTCTCTCTGTGTCTCTGTGTCTCCGTGTGAGATCGCCGTTCCCTTCATCCACCGCGTTCACCCTCCCATGCAGCCTGCACCCGTCCGGCTCCCCTTCATCCGCCTGGATCGCGAATGGGTGCCGTCGTTCCAGGCCTACCCGTTCAACCTCCCCGTCGTCCGCGCGCTGGAGACGCTCCACCTCCACCCCGCGGTTACCTTCCTTGCCGGGGAGAACGGGTCGGGGAAGAGCACGCTGCTGGAAGGGGCCGCCGTGGCGCTGGGGCTCAACGCGGAGGGCGGGGGGCACAACATCCGCTTCGCCACGCGCACCTCGCACTCGGTGCTTCACTCGTACCTGGACCTGGGGCTGGAGGGGAACAGGCCGCCCGACGGCTTCTTCCTGCGGGCCGAGAGCCTGTACAATCTCGCCACCGAGGTGGAGAAACGGGATCGCGAAGGCGCGTTCGGCGGGGCGCTGGCGCAGGCGTACGGGGGGCGGCCCCTCCACGAGATGTCGCACGGCGAGGCGTTCGCGGCGCTCTTTGAGAACCGGCTCAGCCGGCCCGGCGTATATCTGCTGGACGAGCCCGAGGCGGCGCTCTCCCCCGCCCGCCAGCTCGCCCTCCTCGCCACCATCCACCGGATGGTGCGCGCCGGGTCGCAGCTCGTGATCGCCACCCATTCGCCCATCCTCCTGGCCTATCCGCACGCGTGGATCTACGCGCTCGGCGCCACCGGGATCGTGCGGACCCCCTACGAGCGCACCGAGGCGTACCGCGTGACCCGGGACTTCATGGCCGACCCCCGCGGGGCGCTGGACGGGCTCCTGGCCGGGGCCGAAACGTAGCGCAAGGACGCACTCCGCCCGCATGACCCTGTTCACCGGGGCGAAACGTTCTTACTTTCTGGCCGGAAACAGTGCCGGCACGCGACGGTTTCTCCTTCCCATCCCACCAGGGTCCGATGAAGCTTCCCACCTCCGCGCGCCCACGCCAGGCCCGCTGCTACATCCCCGCCCCCCCGCTCACGCGCACGGGGAGCGCCGCCGAGGGAGCCGAGCTCCTCCGCGAGATCGCCGGAGAGCGCGGAGTGGCGCTGTGGGCCACGCTGCGCGACGTGATGCTCTACCTGGCCACGCCCCCGGCGGAGCGCGGCTCGCTCTTTCCGCCCGGCGCGGGGGCGGAGCGGCGCGCCGAGGTGGCCGCCGCGCGGGTGGAGCCGGAGTTGTGGGCGCCGCTGCTGGTGGTGGCGGAGATGATGGACGACCCGGAGGGGGCGAGCCGGGCGCGGATCGCCCACGCCTGCCGCGCCATCGCGCGCTGGGCCGAGGGGCACGCGCCGGCCACGCGCCTGGCTTTCGCGCAGGCGGCGGCGCTGGCCCGCCCGGGCGACCCCCGGCTGGCCCTGTCCACCGCGCGGCTGGCCCGCGACGCGGCGGACCACGCCCGCGCCGAGACCTGGTTCCGCCGCGCCGTGAAGCTGGCGCGCGGCAAGGACTGGGAGGCCTACGTGCGGGCCTTCCTGGGCCTCGGCATCATGTACCACCGCG
>DASVSA010000026.1:0-7443 GCA_036388335.1 Longimicrobium sp.
CCCACCGCGGCGCTGGACCCGCGCGGAGGCACGGGGTTCGTGGCCTGGGTCTCGACCGAGAAGGGAACGTCGGACGTGTACCTGGCGCGGCTGGACGGCGGGGCCCCGGTGCGCGTCAACGACGTGCGCGGCGACGCGGCCCCGCACGAGCAGGCACCCGCGCAGGTGGCGGTGGGGCCCGAGGGCACGGTGTACGTCCTCTGGCAGAACAGCCGCGAGGTGCCGGGGCGCCGCTTTCCGGCCAGCGACCTGCGCCTGGCCCGCTCCACCGACGGCGGGCGCACCTTCGCCCCCGCCGTCACGGTGAACGACGACGCCGGCGGCCTCCCCTCGTCGCACACCTTCCACGACCTGCGCGTGGCGGCGGACGGCGCCGTGTACGTGTCGTGGCTCGACTCGCGCCGCCGCGACACCTACCGAGCCGCCCACCCGCGTCCGGCGCGCGCTCACAAGGGCCACGGCGGCCACGGCGGCGAGCCCGAAGACCCCGCCACTCCGCAGGGCGAGATCCGCGTGTCGCGCTCCACGGACGGCGCGCGCACCTTCGGCCCCGAGTGGGTGGTGGATGCGGACGTCTGCCCCTGCTGCCGCACCTCGCTCGCGCTGGGGCCGGACGGCAGCGTGTACGTGGCGTGGCGCAAGGTGTTCGCGGGCGACGTGCGCGACGTGGTGGTGGCGCGGATGGCGCCGGGTGGGCGCGCGTTCGGCGCCCCCGTGCGGGTGCACGCGGACGGGTGGGTGTTCCCCGGGTGCCCGCACGCGGGGCCGTCGGTGGCGGTGGATGAAGGGGGCCGCGTTCACGTGGCGTGGTACACGGGCAGGGAGGGCCGGCAGGGCCTCTGGTACGCCCGCTCGGACGACGCGGCGCGCTCCTTCGGCGCCCCCGCGGCGGTGCTGGCGGGTGGATGGGTGCCCCCCTCCCGCGCCTCGCTGGCCGCGTCCGGCGGCGAGGTGTGGGTCGCCTGGGACGACCGCCGCACCGCCAACGGCGCCCTCTCGCTCGCCCGCGTCGGCGAGGGGGCGCCCGCCGCCGCCACGCATCCCGCCCCCCAGGGCCGCTCCCCCGCGCTGGCGGCCGCCGGCGACCGCGTGGTGCTGGCGTGGCTCGACCGCGGCTCGGTGCGCGTCCGGGAGCGCTGATGCCTCCCGCCTCGATGTGAGGCATCTTTCTTCCGTACCCCGCCCGCACAACCGCAGACGGGGAGAGACACGGATGCAGCGGCCGAGGACGTTCGAGGGGATCGAAGAGGTACGGGTGGAGACGCTGGGCGAGCTGGTGGACCGCACCACGCCCAGCGAGTACGACGAGGCCAGCGGGCGGCTGCGGGCGGCGTCGGTGTTCCGCGGGGCCAAGTGCGCGGACTGGGCGCTGCTCACCAGCCTGGACCGGCTGGGCGGCATCGATCCGCCTCACACCAAGGGGCACCTGGAGGAGCACATCCTCCGCAACTTCATCCGCTACTCGCGCCCGCACCTGCCGCAGCAGCCGGCCAACGAGTGGGAGCTGCTGGTGACGGCGCAGCACCATGGGCTCCCCACCCGCCTCCTGGACTGGACGTACTCGCCGCTGGTGGCCGCCCACTTCGCCACGCTGGGCGGCGATCCGCGCCTGGACCGCGTGGTGTGGCGGCTGGATTGGGGGCGCCTCCACGCGCACTTCGACCTCCCGGCAATCGCCTTCCTGGTGCAGGACCTGGACGGGCTGCTGCGCGACAAGGGAGTGGACTCGCTCTGGACGCTCTTCAACAAGCCGGAGGGCGGGCCCGTGCAGCTGGTGTGCATGCTGGACCCGCCCGCGCTGGACAACCGCATCGTGGTGCAGGCCGCCGCCTTCACCATCTCGACCGACAAGACCCGCTCCTTCGACCAGATCCTGTGCGACAACGGGATCCTGGACGCGCTCACCCGTTACGTGATCCCCGCGGAGCGCATCAACCACATCCGCGACCAGCTGGATCTCGTGACCGTGGACGAGCGGCGGCTCTTTCCGGACCTGGACGGCGTGGCGGCGGAGATGCGGCGCTACTACGACGCGTCGGCGGAATAGGGGAATGGGGAACGGGGAACGGGGAACGGTAGAAGCGAGGCCCGTTCCTTGGAGCTGAGGCCGTGTGAGCGGTGCGGCGTACTGGGCCGTCCCGGCGAACCCGTGTGCTGGAGCTGCGGGCGTCCTCCCGTCGCCCCGAAGACTGACCCGTGGCCCGTGGACGATGCTCCGGCCACGCCGCCGGGGCGGGCCGCCGTCGCGGCGGTGCTCTGCCTCGCCGTGCAGCTGGGTTTCGTGCTCGCGCTCCCCGAGCTGGGGCACCTGCGGTGGATCTGGGCGGGCTCGGTGTGTGCTGCCGCCGCCGCGGGGCTCGTGCTCGGTTGGCGGAAGCCCGGGGTGCTCACCGCCGCCTTCGCGGGCGGAGGGGCGGCCGCGACGGCAGTCGTGCTCCCCGCCGACCGTGTCCCGGAGTTCGCCCTCGTCTGGGCCGTCTCCGTCGCCCTCCCTTTCCACTTCGTGCTGCGCGGCTTCGGACGGCCGCTCCACCGCCTCCCGTCGCTGCGCGGCCTGCAGGCGCCCTCGCTGCGCCGTTCCCGCGACGACTGGCCGGAGCTGCGGGAGGACGAAGAGCGGATCTTCGCGCGGCTGCGCGAGATCCAGGAGCAGCGCGGCAGGGTGGCGACCTCGCGCGCCCTGCTCAACACCGCGCGCGGCGGCGCGGCCTTCGTGGAAGTGCGGGAGAAGCTGAATCACGCGGACGAGGTGCTGCGGCGGCAGCGCACGCGTCACGTCGCCCGGCTCTGGGCCATCGAGGTGGTGCGCTGGCAGCGGCGGCTCGTCCCCGTGGCGGAGCGGCGGGACGGAGCGGACACGGTGGAGCAGATGAAGCGCCTCGCCGCCGCGCGAGCGGAAGGGGAGCGGCTGCTGCGCGACCTGGAGCGGGACGTCGAGACGGCGGCCAGCCCCGAGGGGGAGCGGTCCCTGTCTCAGCTCCGCGACCTGCTCGCCCGCTGGGAGGAGCTTCGCGAGGCACTCGTGGTGCAGGACGCCCTGGAAGCGATCCGCGGGATCGGCCCCGCCGACGACGAGCGCCGCATCGCCGCGCTCTCCCCCGAGCCCCTGGAAAGCCTGCGCGGCGGCCCGGAAACACGCACCTCCCTGGCCGCCGCGCTCGCCGCCTTCCAGATGGAGCACGAGCGCCTGCGCGACGACGACCGCGAGGCGCGGGACGTGGAGCGCTTCGTCCGCGAGCTGGAGCGAGATCCGTAAAAAAGCCCCTCTCTGTGTCTCTGTGTCTCTGTGTGATCGCCTTGACGCGGCACGCAATCTCCTGTATTGTATTCAGTTCGATGGTTTGGCGGACGCCCCCCGGCGGACCGTCTGTCGAAGTGGGGAGCGGTTGCCCCGCTTTTTTTATTGCATCTATCCGGGGACGGAGGCACGAGGATGCCGGGAACCCCCCTCGCCGACGAGATCTCGCGGCAGGTAGAGGCCATGGGGCTGGAAGTGGTGGAGCTGGAGCAGGCGGGGAACGCCGCGCGGCCCATCCTCCGGCTCTACATCGACCGGCCGGACTCGGTGCCGGGCCCCGGAAACCCGGGGGTGTCGCTGGAAGACTGCGCGGCCGTGTCGCGCGCGCTGGAGCCCATGCTGGACGCCCGCGAAGACCTCTCGGAGCGCTACGTGCTCGAGGTGTCGTCCCCCGGCGTCGAGCGCCCGCTGGTGAGGCCGCGCGACTACGACCGCTTCGCCGGCCAGGAAGTGGCGCTGCGCGGCAAGGCCCCCCTGGCGGGGCGCGCCAAGCGGCTGGAAGGCACGCTGGCCGGGCTGCGCGGCGAGGCCGTGGCGCTGCGGCTGGGCGACGGCGAAGAAGTGGAGATCCCGCTGAGCGAGATCGACCGGGCGAACCTGGTCTACCGGTGGGAGCGCAAGGAGCGCCCCGTGCGCCGGACCAATCCTGAGGAATGACGGCATGAACAACGCGACGCAGGTGCTCGCGGCCTTTCGCGAGATGACCGCCAACAAGGCGATCTCCCGCGACGAGCTGCACGAGCTTATCAAGGACGGCATCCTGGCCGCGCTGGCCAAGCGCTACGGCCCCAACGTGGAGGCGGAGATCAACGTCGACGAGGCCACCGGCCGCATCGACATCACCGTCCTCAAGGAGGTCACGGCCGAGGTGGAAGACCCCTCGCGCCAGATCTCGCTGGAAGAAGCCCGCTGGGACGACCCGGAGTTCGAGGTCGGGGACATCATGGAGGTCCCGGTGGAGTTCGCCCAGTTCGGCCGCAACGCCGTGATGGCCGCCAAGCAGCGCATCCTGCAGCGCGTGCGCGAGGGCGAGCGCCAGAAGATCCGCGACGAGTACGAGCACCGGGTGGGCGAGCTCCTCTCGGGCGAGGTGCAGCAGGTGGAGCGCGGCAAGCTGGTGGTGCTCCTCAACCGCGCCCGCGAGGCCGACTCGATCGTGCCGTGGAAGGAGCAGAACCCCCGCGAGCGCTTCCGCCAGGGCGAGACGATCCGCGCCGTGCTGAAGAAGGTGGAGGAGACGCCCAAGGGGCCGCGCCTGATCCTTTCCCGCGCGGACCCGCTCTTCGTGGCGGCGCTGTTCAAGCTGGAAGTACCCGAGATCCAGCAGGGGATCGTGGAGATCAAGGGCTCGGCGCGCGAGGTGGGCGGGCGCACCAAGGTCGCCGTGTCGTCGCGCGACGAGTCCATCGACCCGGTGGGCGCCTGCGTGGGGCTCAAGGGGAGCCGTGTGCGCGCGGTGGTGCAGGAGCTGGGCGGCGAGAGGATCGACATCGTCCCCTGGCACCCGGACCCGGAGATCTACGCCAAGCGCTCGCTGGCGCCGGCGCGCGTGGCCAAGGTGCTCTCCAACTACGAGACGCGCACCATGACGGCCATCGTGGACGAGGACCAGCTCTCGCTGGCCATCGGCCGCAACGGGCAGAACGTGCGCCTGGCCTCGCAGCTCATCGGCTGGCAGCTGGACCTGTTCGGCTCGCGCGAGTGGCTGGAGCGCGGCGCCGAGGAAGCGCTGTTCGGCGGCGGCGGGGAGGGCGAGTACGAGAGCAGCGACTTCGCCCTGCGCGACCTCACCGAGCTTGCGCCGGCCACGCTTGCGGCGCTGGAAGCGGCGGGTTACAACACGTTCTACGACATCATCGACATGGACCGCGACGACCTCCTCCGCATCCCCGCCATCGGCACCGCCGAGGCGGACCGGCTGGTGGAGATCATCGAGTCGATGACGGAAGAAGATACGAGCGGCGACGCGGGTGCCGGCGGCGAGGGGTTGACACCCGCCGACGACGCGGAGAATTTCCCGGTCTCGGGCTGACGTGGCCGAGGGGATTCCCCGTCCCACCCCGCCGCCGGAGCGGGCCCTGGCCGACCTGCTGGGGCTCGCCGCCCGCGCGAGGGCACTCGTGCACGGCACAGACATGACCCGCAAGGCGGTGCGCGAGGGTGAAGTCCTTGCGGTGCTGCTGGCAGGCGACGCCGCCCCGGCGCAGGCCCAGAAGCTGGTGCCGCTGCTGCAGGCGCGCAAAGTCCCCTTCCACGTGTGCCTTTCGCGGGAGGCGCTGGGCTTCGCCATCGGGCGGGGCCCGGTTTCGGCTGTTGGAATTACGAACGTTAGCTTCGCGAAGCGGGCCGCCGTGCTGGTGGCCGCGCTCTCATCACTGCAGGGCTGAGGAACGGAGAAAGCTGAACAGATGCGTGTGTTCGAAGTCGCCAAGGAACTGAGCGTTCCCGCTGAGTCCCTGGTGCACCTCCTCCGGGAGATGGACATCCCCGTCCGCAGCCACATGACGGACCTGGCCGACGAGCACGTCGCCCGGATCCGTACGGTGATCGAGCGCGAGCGGCGCCTGGGCCACAAAGACGTGGGCGAGGCACTCGAGGCCGCCATCGGCGACAGCGCGGGCGCGCCCAAGCGCCGCCGCCGCAAGCGCGAAGAGGTGGAGGGGGGGACCCCCGAGACCGCCCCCGACTCGACCGCCGACCCGATGGCCGACGCCGCCGAGGCGATCCAGGCCGAGGCCGCCGAGGCCGCCGCGGAGCGTGGCGCCGACCTGGTGACCACGGGCGGCGCTCCGCCGCGCGGGGTCACGGTGATCGTGGACAGCTCCATCGTGCCGCCGGGCGAGCCCGACGCGCCGGTGGAAGCCGCGCCCGCCGCCGCCGCTCCGGTGGAGGAGACGGTGGCCAACGCCCCCGCCTCGCCGCCGCAGCCGCGCGCCGAGGACGTGCCCCCCGCTCCGGTGGTGGCCGACACGGCGCCGCCGCGCCCGGCCGCGCCCATCCCGGTGCGCCCGCCGGCACCGGCGCGTCCGGACCGTCCGGACCGCCCCGAGGGGTCGCGCCCGGACCGCGTGATGCGCCCCGACGCCCCCCGGCCCCCGCAGCGCGAGCCGCTGCGCCCGGCCGCTTCGGGAGCCCCGGGTGCCGGCGCCCCGCCGCGTCCCACCCCGCCGTCGGTGCGCCCGCAGGGGCCCGCCGGCCGTCCGGGACAGGGCGGCGAGCGCCGTCCGCCCGCCGAAAACCGGGGCGGAGCTCCCACGGATGCGCCGCGTCCGGCGCGTCCCAACGAGTTCGTGCCGCGCCCCGCTCGCGCGGGTGCTCCGCCGATGCCGGCGCGCAGCGGTGCGGCGCCGACCTCGGCGCGCACGGGCAACTTCGGCCCGCCGCGCTCCGGTGACGGGGCGGGCACGGCCCGCAACACCCCCGGCGCCGGCCCCAACGCGGGCGGCAAGAAGGACAAGAAGAAGGGCAAGAAGGGGAAGGGAGCGGTGGACCAGGGGGCGGTGGACGCCAACTTCCAGAAGACGATGGCCGCCATGCAGGGCGGCGGCGATCGCCGGAAGAAGGGCCGCGGACGCCGGGACCTGGGCCCCACTCAGCACGAGCGGCGCGAGGAAGAGCTGCAGCGCCAGCGCACCGAGGAAGCCACCACCGTACGCGTCAACGAGTTCCTGACGGTCGCGGAGCTGGCCGAGCTCATCGACGTGCCGGCGAGCCAGATCATCGGCTCGGCCTTCAAGAACCTCGGGCTGATGGTCACCATCAACCAGCGGCTCGACTTCGACCAGATCGAGCTGCTGCTGGACGAGTTCGGCTTCGCGGCCATCCGCGAGGAAGAGTACGCCGCGGACATGGCCGACGAGGAGGGCGAGGCGGACACGGAGGAGAGCCTTCGCGCCCGGCCGCCGGTGGTCACCGTCATGGGCCACGTGGACCACGGCAAGACCTCGCTGCTGGACTACATCCGCAAGACCAACGTCATCGCGGGCGAGTCCGGCGGGATCACGCAGCACATCGGCGCCTACCACGTCACCCTCCCCAGCGGGCGCGACATCACCTTCCTCGACACGCCGGGCCACGAGGCGTTCACCGCGATGCGTGCGCGCGGCGCGCAGGTGACGGACATCGTCATCCTCGTCGTCGCCGCC
>DASVSA010000027.1:0-3983 GCA_036388335.1 Longimicrobium sp.
GCCGACAGACACCTCTCTGATCAGCACGAGTCCGCGTCCGGGTGCCTACAGGGCATCGACAACATCCGAGTCCGTCAACATCGTGGAATCCACGCATTCCCAGTGGAGGGAAGGGCAAACAGAGATCGTCACGTTCGCCGACACGGACGGGAACTGGTATCGGATGGAGGCGGACTATGATGGACAGAGTCGGCTGCTCGAATTCAGAACCTTTTTAAATGGCGAATTCGTCGGCAGGACGAGTCCCACCTGGGCCTATACAGAGCAGACCGAGTTCATGGCCACGAGCTACGATGAAGGCTACTGGGCGCGTACCAATGGCGATTACGAGGTGATCGACACTAGCGAGTCCCAGTTTGAGGTTGGCTGCGGGGAGCAGCGGATCTGCGAGCAGTCGATACAGGAAACCCGTTGCCGCGAACAGTGGTGGAACTACGGGACGCAGAGCGCAGGGCTCGTCGCGGGAGTGGGCCTCGTCGGCGCCGGGGTTTTGAGTACGGGGCCCGCTGCCCCATTTGCGCTGTGGGGCTCTATTGGCGGGTTGGCAGTCCAGACGCGCAACTGGTATCTTGCCACGCGCGCGCTCGATGCCTGCATCAAGGCCACGCGTAATCGAACGGAATCCGTGGGGATCAACGTAGGAGACCTCGAGTATGCTACCTGATCCGCGGAAGGATTCCTGGTTGAAACGTGTGGTGTTGGCGGCTCCCGGGCTCACGGCCGCGCTGCTATGGATCTTCACGGCGCTCTACTTCCGGCCGTCGGTCGATCTCCTGCTCCTCTTTTCTGTTCTGTTCGCGGGCGCAGGGATACTTGCACAGATGGCGGCGCATTGGGCCGCCGGAAGCGTGACTTCGGCGTATGCATTCTCCGCGTCGGCGGCGGGCGTCGCGCTGGTGACATTCGCGGGTGTAGAGCTTGCTTTTCAGCCCGACGGCCCCCGAGCACCCTTGCGGTTGCTTCTCCAGCTACTGATGCTGGGTTCGTTTGCCTACATGGTGCGCGTCCAACGCCGGGAGAAAAGCAGGTCTTCACTCGACCTCCGGTAGACTGACCTCCAGCAGCGGCAGAGCACGCGGAGCGGAGTGTGGCGCACAAAGGGGAATGATGCTCTCATCCAGAGCGAACGGTTTCCCCTCCAGGTACGCAGAGAGATGAGCGCGCACGTAGTGTGGGCACGATGAATCGCGCCCCTCCAACGACGTCGTTTGAGTCGCCAGGGCCGGCGCTGCCGGTGGAAGACTCACGCAGAGACACGGAGAGTGGCTACTCCGCGCCGTCACCCGCTCCCGGCACATGCGCCAGGTCTGGATCACCCGCCGCGGCGGGCCGGAAGTACTCCAGGTGAAAGACGCGCCCGACCCGGAGCCGGGGGCGGGCGAGGTGCGCGTGCGGGTGGCGGCCGCCGGGATCAACTTCGCGGACATCATGGCGCGGATGGGGTTGTATCCGGATGCGCCCGACCTTCCCGCCGTGGTGGGGTACGAGGTGGCGGGGACGGTAGACCGCGTGGGGGTGGGAGTGCAGAGGGTGCGCGTAGGGGACCGGGTGGGCGCGCTGACGAGGTTCGGCGGGTACTCCAGCAGCGTGGTGGTGCCGGCGGGGCAGGCGATCCCCCTCCCGCGCGACCTGTCCTTCGAGAAGGCGGCGGCGATCCCGGTCAACTACCTGACCGCGTGGATCATGCTGGTGCACCTGGGGTGCGTGCGGCCGGGGGACCGGGTGCTGGTGCACGCGGCGGCCGGGGGCGTGGGGCTGGCCGCGCTGCAGATCTGCCTGTCGCGCGGCGCCGAGGTCATCGGCACGGCCAGCGCCTCCAAGCACGAGCGCTTGCGGGAGATGGGGGCGGCGCACTGCATCGACTACCGCACGCAGGACTTCGAGGCGGAGGTGAAGCGCTACACGGGCGGCGGGGGCGTGGACATCGCCCTGGACGCGGTGGGCGGCGAATCGTTCAGCAAGAGCTACCGCTCGCTGGCGCCGCTGGGGCGGCTTTACCTCTTCGGCGTCAGTGGATTCGCCACGGGAGAGCGGCGAAACGTGCTGGCGGCGCTGCGCGAGGTGATGAGGACGCCGCGCTTCCACCCCTTCCCGCTGATGAACGGCAACCGCGGGGTGCACGGGGTCAACCTGGGCCACCTCTGGAAGCGCACCGACCTGCTGGCCGCGATGCTCGGCGAGATCATGGCGAAGGTGGCGGACGGCACCTTCGATCCCGTGGTGGACCGCGTCTTTCCCTTTGAGCGCGCGGGGATCGCGCACTCGTACATCCAGGGGCGCGGCAACTTCGGCAAGGTGCTGATGGCGCCCTGAACGGCGGGGCTCACCAGGAGGCACGGAGGCACGGAGGCACGGAGAAAAGACTCTCCGTGCCTCCGTTTTCCTATCTACTTACTGCACCTGGCAGATCTGCCGCGGCTGGTTGGGGTCGCCGCACTCCTCTACCGGGTACTGAACCGCTACCCACATGTAGGAGCTGGCGGTCGCGCCGGTCGCGTCCGTGGCGACCACCTGGAGCTGGAAGCTCGATTCGTCGGCGTAGCCGCTGTACGAGGGGCCCGAGGCGACGAGAGCGCCGTCGCGGTACCAGGTGAAGGAGTACGGGCCCACGCCGCCGCTGCGCGAGGCGGACCAGCTGCCGTAGTCGTACGGCGACACCTGCGAGGGGCCGTAGATGCCCACCGAGAGCGGGCGCTGGTAGGTGATGGCCGCGTACGCGTCGACCACCTTGTTGGGGCCCGTGGCCGTGTACAGCAGGCGCTCCTGGATCTGCGCGACGGTCTCGCTGGGGTGGTACGAGCGGATGAGGCCCACGATGCCCGCCACCACCGCGGTGGCGGCCGAGGTGCCGCCCACGCCGCCCTGACGGCCCGGCGAGCCGGCGTCGCAGTAGTAGTTCTTGTAGCAGATGGCGGCCAGCGATGCCACGTCCGTGAACGCGGACACGTCGCGCGCGGCGGTGCTGTACAGGTTGTTGCCCGCCGCGTCCACACCCGCGATCCCCCACACCACGTCGAACGAGGCCGGCTCGATGGGTCCGGCGCCCGGGGTGTTGCCGGTGGCCGCCACCAGGAACACGCCGTACGTGTTGCGGGCGGTGGCCAGCGCGCGGTACACGTCGCTGCTCTGGTTGCCGCCGAAGCTCATGGAGAGCACGTGGAAGCGGCGCGCCGCCGCGTAGTCCACGGCGCGGACGAAGTCGTCGCTCTCGATGCAGTAGGCGCTGTCGTCGCCGATGTCGTCGATGCCGTTGCCGCAGCTGCCGTGGATGTAGGTGTTCCACGCGATCTTCATGCTGTACGTGATGCCCATGGGGGCGATGCCCACGTACCCATGGTTGTTGTCGTTCTGGCCCACGACGCCCGCGATGGCGGTGCCGTGCGCGAAGTTGCCGTTGGACGCCCACTGGTCGTCGTACGGCGTGCAGTTGCCCTGGTTGGCGGTGGAGCTGCTGCACCCGTCGTCCACGAAGCCCAGGGGAAGGATGCCGTAGCTGCCGTAGTACCGGCCGTCGTCGTGGAACGCGCCGCTGTACACCTCGCGCGCGAAGCCGCTGTCCAGGATGCCCACCTTGGCCCCGCTGCCGCGCGTGAGGTCCCACACCTGGGGGATGCGGTGCACGGTGTGCTTGCCGTCGATGGGGTTGGTGCCCAGCGGCCCCGCCTGCAGCTTCACGCGGCCCGGGAGGGCGGCGCTCACGTAGTCCACGTTGGGGTGGCGCAGGAGGAGCTGCACCGCGGCGGTGCGCACGCTCTCGGGAAGGCGGCCCGTAAGCGCGGGGAGCGCGTCCATCTTGCGGAGCTCCAGCCCGCCGGCGTTGGCGAGCACCCGCACCACCGCGTCGGCCGAGGCGCCGCGCACCGAGGCGGGCCCCAGCGTGTTGCGCCGCTGCACCCCGGGAGCTTCCGTGGTGAGCGCGATGGCCTCCGCGGCCGAGCCCGGGAGGCTGGCCAGGAACTCGGCCGAGGGGCGGGCCGTGCCCG
>DASVSA010000028.1:0-21196 GCA_036388335.1 Longimicrobium sp.
ATCTGTCGCGCACCCGGGCCCCGGCCGGAACGCAGCCGAAGTAGTCCCCTCTCCCAGGGCAGTTTCTGGGAGAGGGTGGCAGCTGTAAGCTGCCGGGTGAGGGCCGCCGTGTCAGGAAGCGTTCATCACCACCACGGGGCACGCGGACTTGTTGAGGACCTGCTCCACCTTGGGGCCCAGGAAGAGGCGGTCGGAGGCGGGGCGGAGGTCGGTGCCCAGCACGATCAGGTCGATGCCGTCGCGGGCCAGCTCCAGGATCACGGACTCTGGCGAGACGCCCGCGCGCACCTCGGTCTGCGTGCGCACCCCCAGCGCCTCGCCCATCACGCAGAGCTGGTCCACGATGGCGCGCGCGGCCTCCATCTGCCTGCGCATCTCCTCGCCGCCCAGGTCCAGCCGGCGCCCTCCCTCGCGGGCCTCCACCACGTTCAGCACCAGCACCTCGCGCCCCTCCTCCAGCGCCAGCGCGAACGCCACGTCTGCCGCGGCGCGCGCCGCCGCCGAGCCGTTGGTGGGGAGGAGGATGCGGCAGGGAGGCCAGTTCTCCTCGCTGAGCCGCCCCTTCACCACCATGGTGGGGCAGGGGGACATGCGCAGCAGGTAGTCCACCATGGGGTCGAACAGCCCTTCCGTGCCGTCGGCCGAGGCGGGGGCGCCCAGGATGATGAGGTCGTAGTCGTTCTCCGCCTCCTCCAGGATCAGCCGGGCGATGTCCTTGCCCTCCACCACCTTGCGGGTGAGCTCCGCGCCCGGGAACGACTCCGCGACGCGCCCCAGGAACTCCTCGCTCTCCGCCCGGTCGCACTCCTCCACCACGCTGAACAGCGTGACGGCTACGGCGCTGCGGGCGCGCATCTGCTGGATCAGCTCGGCCTCCAGGCGGAAGAGCGAGCGCCGCTCGCCGGCCCGGCAGCGCACCGGCACCAGCACCCGCTTTACGCCCGCGATCAGGCTGCCCTCCGCCAGCTCCTCGCGCTTCAGGCGCTCCAGCTCGTGCTTCTCCGGGCGCACGTGGCTCAGCGTCCACCGCAGCGCGGGGGGCGCCAGCACCGAGGTGGTGATGGCCATCACCACGATGATGGAGAACATCTCCTGCGTCAGCAGCCCCATGGAAAGGCCGATGCTGGCGATGATGATCTCCATGGCCCCGCGCGCGTTCATCCCCACGCCGAAGCTGAGGGCCGTCCAGTGGTCGCGGCGGCCCAGCAGGCGCGCGCCGGCGTACCCGCCCACCACCTTGCCGAAGCTGGCCACCAGGATCACCAGCAGCGCGATGCCGATCAGGCGTGGCTCGGCCAGGGTGCGCACGTTCACCTTGAGCCCCGCCACGGCGAAGAAGATGGGGGCGAACACCGCCATCGCCATCTGCTCCACGCCGTGGAACACGCGGCTGGGAAGCCGCGGCATCTGCCCGAAGAGGATCCCCATCACGAAGGCGCCGAGCATCGCCTCAAGCCCCAGCGCCAGCGACAGGGCGCCCCACCCGAAGGTGAAGACGATCACCAGCGACAGCATGCGGTGGTGGCTGACCACGTGGTCCTGCACGTAGTTGAGCGCGTAGCGCACCATCCAGCGCCCCACCGTGAAGCTCAGCAGCATGAAGCCCAGCACCTTCCCCACGGCCATCAGCACCGAGCCGGCGCCAGCCGCCTCGCCGCTGGCCAGCCCCAGCACCACGGACAGGAGCATCCAGCCGATGGCGTCGTCGGTCATCCCCGCGGCGATGATCGTCTGCCCCACGTCGCGCCGCATGAGGTTGAGGTCCATCAGCACCTTCGCGATCACCGGGATCGCGGAGATGGACATGGCCGTGGCCAGGAACAGGGCGAAGACGATGGGGCGCTCGGGGTTGGCCAGCAGGTCGTCCGGGATGTAGAGCCCCAGCACGTATCCCGTGGCGAAGGGCACCACGATCCCCCCCAGCGATGCCCCCAGCGCGGTGCGCGCCTGGCGCCGGATGAGCTGCAGGTCCGTCTCCAGCCCCGTGATCAGCAGCAGGAACATGGCGCCGAAGAGGCTCACCACCTCCAGGAGGTAGCCCTGCACCTCGTTGTGCGGCACGATCCACTGCCCCACCACGGGGAAGAAGCCGCTGAGCAGCGAGGGGCCCAGGATGATCCCCGCCATGATCTCGCCCACCACCGCCGGCTGGCGGAAGCGCTGGGCCACCTCGCCCAGCGCGCGCGCCACGAAGAGGAGAACCGCAACCTGTATTACGAGCGCCAGCACGTCATGGTGCGGGGCCGCGCCAAAGCCTTGCATTGCTTGTAGCCGGGGGGTGCCGGGTTCAGTCACATCGGAGGAGTCGCCCGTGGATTAGCACGTCGCGAGCCATCATTGTCACAGATGCTGCCCAACGGGATACACGTCCGTGATCCCGCTCAGGCCTGCAGCCGCTCCACGGCGTCGCCCACCGCCGCGCGGTCCACGGGGTTTTCGATGTCGCTGTCCGCGGCGCTCAGCAGCGCGTGCTTGTGGGCGAGGAGCGGGGGGTGGTGAGCGGCGGGCACCAGCTCCAGCAGGTTGAGCAGCGTGCTGAGCAGCTTCTTGGTGATGGCGGGGTTCTCGGCGCCGTTGTGGCGGATCTGGTCGAACGCCAGCCCCACCGCGCGCTCGAAGGTGGTGTGGCGCGCGATGAGCCCGCTGCTCGCGCGGGAAGGCGCGCGGCGGGCGATCTCCAGCAGGATCTCGCTCAGCCGGTCGATGCAGCGGAGCGCCGTGGTGGGGTCGTTGATGGCGGGGGACAGGGCCTTCACCGCGATGTCGGCGATCTCGATGATCCCGAACTCCACGTCCTGCTCCGGCGTGCGCTCGGAGCCGAGGATGAAGGCCGCGCGCACCCGCCTGCACGCCGCCTCGTCGGCCGCCTCCCTGGGCCACACCGACGCCAGCGCCTGGCCGGGGAGCACGAAGTCCCCCACCTGCAGCTCCATCTTCACCACCAGCCCGCGCGTGCGCGCGAACCGCTCCAGCCCCGGCCTGTCCACCGCCTGCAGGTACCCGGAGCGCGCCGCCACCACGCGCCCCGGCTCCGCTCCGCCGGGCGGCGGCGCGGGGCGCGGAGCGGGGTCGCCTTCCCCCAGGTGCTCGGGGAAAAGGTCGTGGACGTGGGCGATGGTCTCCCTCGCCACCCGGGCCAGGATGGTGGAGACCTGGATGGAGCGGGCCGCGTGGTTGATGAAGAAGATGAGGCAGCCGATGCTGGCGAGCACCAGGACCACCGAGATGGTGACGGCCACCTGCGGCACGAAGATCTCGCCGGGTGTGTCGCCCGAGTGCACGCTGCGCAGCACCAGCAGCGTGTAGGTGAAGGTGCCGATGAAGACCCCCAGCACCACCTGGTTGGCGCGGTCGGCCGTGAAGTTCCGCAGCACGCGCGGCGTGAACTGCACGCTGGCGAGCTGAAGCGCCACGATGGTCACGGAGAACACCACCCCCGTGACCGTGATGAGGCTTCCCGCGATGGCGTTGAGCACGCCGCGCGCGCCCTCCGCCCCGCCGCTGAACGCCCACGCGCTCTCCGGCGTGGCGACCAGCAGCCCGCGCCGCTCGGCCGCCGTCACCCCCACCGCCAGCGCCGCCGAGAACAGCGTGAGCAGGGTGGGGATGAACCAGAGGCTGTCCCGCACCTGCGCCCACCTGCTCTGGAGTCGTGCCAGCATCCTCGTTCCCGGGTTGGTGGAGCCTGGCGGAAACGCAAAAACCGGGGCTCACACAGAGACACGGAGGCACAGAGACGAATTCATCTCCGTGCCTCTGTGTCTCTGTGTGAGACTTTACGGGCTCGGCTCCGGCACGGGCTGGACGGGCGCGCCGCCGGGCGCGCGGGCGAGCTGGAGGGTGAAGGTGGTACCCTGGCCGACGGCGCTCTCCACGGAGAGGGTGCCGTTCATCAGGCGCAGGAGCTCGCGGCTGATGGCGAGGCCCAGGCCCACGCCCTGGCGCTTCTCCGCGTCGGAGTTGCCGGCCTGCACGAAGGGGTCGAAGATCGCCGCGAGCCGCTCGGGGGGGATGCCACGGCCCGTGTCGGCCACGCGGATGGAGACTGCTTCGGCGCCGGCCTCGCACTCCACGGAGACGTGGCCGCCGGGATCCGTGAACTTGGCCGCGTTGGTGAGGAGGTTGAGGAGCACCTGGATGAGCCGCTCCCCGTCGGCGAGCACGCGCAGGCCGGCCGGGGGAGGGCGCACCTCGAAGGCCACTCCGCGCTCCGCGAAGAGCGGCTGCACCAGCAGGCGGAGCTCCGCCAGCGTGTCGTGGAGCGCCACCTCGGCCAGGTGGATCTGCACCTGGCCCGCCTCCAGCCGCGCGAAGCTGAGGATGTCGTTGATGAGGGTGAGGAGGTGCTCCTGCGCGCGGATGATGCGGACCATCGCGTCGCGCTGGGCCTCGTTGACGGGCCCCTGCACCCCCATCTCCACCAGCTGCGCGTAGCCGCCGATGGCGTTGAGCGGGGTGCGCAGGTCGTGCGACATGCGCGCCAGGAACTCGCTCTTGGCCCGGTTCGCCTCCTCGGCGGCCGTGCGGGCGCTGGCCGCCTCCTCGAACAGGCGCGCGTTGTCGATGGCGGTGGCCGCGCGGCGCGCCAGGTCCTCCGCCAGCTCCACCTGCGCCGCGGAGTGCTCCGCGCCGGGGCGCGTGAGGATGAAGCCGATGGCCCCCAGCGCGTGCCCGCGCGCGAAGAGCGGCACGAAGAGCCCCGCCTGGGGCCTGAGGGCGCGGAAGACGTCCAGGTCCGCCGGCGTGCGCGCCACCGACGCGAGGTGCTCGTCCGGCAGGGAGCCCACCAGGCGCGTGCGCCCGCCGCGGATGACGTCGGCCACGTAGCTGGTGGGGTGGTCGGGCGCCGGGCGGAAGTGCTCCTCCAGGGCACGCACCAGCGGCTCCTTGTCCGGCTCCGCGTGGGCCGCGGCCACGCCCCGGTGCTCGCCGTTCTCCTGCGTGAGGTAGATGACGCAGTAGTCCCCCAGCAGGGGCACGGAAAGGCGGGCCACGGCGCGCAGGGTGGCGCCCACGTCCAGCGAATCGGCCAGCACACGGCTGGCCTCGGCCAGGAAGCGGGTGCGCTCGGCGCTCTCGCGCAGCTCCTCCTGCGCGCGGCGGGCGTCCGCCTCCACCCGGCGCAGCTCCACGGCGTAGCGCAGGGAGGCCGCCAGCCGCTCCGGCGTGATCCCCTCCTTGGGGAGGTAGTCCGCGGCGCCCGCCTTCATCAGCTCCACCGCCACCCGCTCGTCGCCCTGCCCGGTGAGCATCACCACCGGCGCCTCCACCCCCGCCGCGCGGATGGCCCGCAGCAGGGTGAGCCCGTTGCCGCCCGGGATGTTGTAGTCCAGGAACAGGCAGTCGTAGCTCCCCGCCACCGCGCGCTCCAGCGCTTCGGGAACCGTCTCCGCTTCGTCCACCACCGCCACCACGTCGGTGCGCGCCAGGGCGCGGCGGATGGACATGCGGTCCACGCGGTCGTCGTCCACCACCAGGAGCCGCAGGGGTGCCGCGGGCCGCGCGGCGGGCTCGGTCACGGCATCTCCACGAGCGCCCAGTACTTGTTGAGCGAGGCCATCGTCTCGCAGAAGTTGGCGAAGGTGACGGGCTTCAGGAGGTAGCCGGCCACGTGGAGGTTGTACGCCTCCACCTTGTCGCGCTCCGCGTCGGAGGTGGTGAGCACCACCACGGGGGTGGGGCTCAGCTCCGGGTCCGCGCGCAGCTCGCGCAGGAACTCGATGCCGTTCATCTTCGGCATGTTGAGGTCCAGCAGCACCAGCCGGCGCGAGCGGGGCATCTCGCCGCCGCGCAGCACCTCCAGCGCCTCCAGCCCGTTGCCGGCCACGTACAGGGGGTTGGTGATGTTCCCCTTCTTGAAGGCGCGGCGGATGTTCATCACGTCCACCTCGTCGTCTTCCACCAGCAGGATGTTCAGCACCTTTTCACTCATCGCCGGAGTTCTCCTCGTGCGCGCTGGGCCACAGGAAGCGGAAGGTGCTCCCGGACCCCACCTCGGACTCCACCCACACCCGCCCGCCCCGGCTCTCCACCAGCTTCTTGACGATGGAAAGGCCGATCCCCGTTCCCTCCACGCGGTCACGGGCGTCCAGCATCTGGAAGATGCCGAAGATGCGCTCGTGGTACTCCGGCGCAATCCCGGGACCGTTGTCGCTCACCGAGAACTCCCACGCCGCGCCCTCCATGCGCGCGGACACGTGGACGAGCGGCTCCGGGCCCCCGTACTTGACGGCGTTCCCCACCAGGTTCATCAGCACCTGCTGAAGGGGGAGGCGCTCCGTCCACAGCACGGGCATCCCCGCGGCCACTTCCACGCGGGCCTGCTCCGGGGGCGCCAGCAGCTCCACCACCTCCGCCACCAGCTCCCCCGTGTCCACCCGCGCCGGCTTCTCCCGCACGCGCCCCGCGCGCGAGTACTGCAGGATGCCGTCGATCAGCCCCTCCATCCGGTGCACGCGCCCCTGCAGCAGCTGCAGGTGCTCCGCCACCTCGCCCTGCGCCGCGTCGCCCAGGTCCTCGCCGATCCAGGTGGCCAGGTTGGCGATGCCGCGCAGGGGGGCCTTGAGGTCGTGGCTGGCCACGTACGCGAACTGGTCGAGCTCGCGGTTGCTGGCCTCCAGCGCGCGGGCGGCGCGGGCCAGCTCTTCGGCCTTCTGCTCCACCTCGCGGCGCGCCAGCACCTGCGTCGTCACCTCCACGGCGTGCACCAGGATGTCGCGCCCCCGCGGCCCCTCGCCGGCCAGGGGGCGCCACACCAGGTTCCAGTAGCTGTCCTCCAGCACCCCGCTCCCGAAGCGCTCGATGGGGACGTTGACCTCGGGGTCCACGAAGGGCTCGCCCGTTTCGTACACCCGGTCCAGCAGCTCGAAGAGGCCGCTCCCCTCGAACTCGGGGAAGACCTCGCGGAAGGTGCGGCCGATGGCGCCCGGCTTCCCCACGGTGCGCTCCCAGGTGGGGTTCACCAGGGTGATGACGTGCTCCGGCCCGGTGTAGAGCGCCATCAGCGCCGGCGCCTCGGTGAAGATCTGCTCCAGCCGGGCGCGCCCCGTCTCCATCCCGCGGATCAGGCGCTCCCGCTCGTCTTCGGCCTCCTGGCGCGCGGTGACGTCCTGCACCGTCCCCAGGAAGCGCACGGGGTGGCGCCCCTCTCCCTCGCCGGCGAAGAACGCCCGCCCCACGGCCCGGGCCCAGCGCACCTCCCCCGCCGGCCGCGCCACGCGGTACAGCACCGCGAACTCCCCGCCGCCCGCGGGGTCCAGCGCCCGCTGCATGGCCTCGTCCACCGCCGCGCGGTCCTCCGCGTGGATGCGCTCCACGAAGGTGTCCACGGTGATCTCGCGCTCGGCGTCCACCCCGAAGATGCCGCGCGTGCGCGCGTCCCAGTTGATGGCGCCCGAGGCCACGTCCCAGTCGAAGATCCCCACGTCCGCGGCCTCCACGGCCAGCCGCAGCCGCTCCTCCAGCTGCTCCACCTCCTGCCGCGCCCGCACCTGCGCGGTGACGTCGATGGAGTGGCTGAGCATCCCCGTCACCGCCCCGTCGGCGTCGCGCAGGGGCTGGAGGACGAGGTTGAAGAAGCCCTCCTCCAGCACCCCGTCGCCGTGCCGGTCCACGGCGGCGGGCACCTCGTTCACCACCACCGCCTCGCCCGTGGCGTACGCCGCGTCCAGCATCTCCCTGAACCCCTGGTCCGCCAGCTCGGGGAGCGCTTCCATGGCCCGCTTCCCCAGCAGCTCGCGGCCGCCCACGCTGGCGGCGTACGGCGGGTTCACGAACTCGAAGACGAAGTCCGGCGCGCTCAGCACGGCGATCTGCGCGGGCGCCTCGGTGAGGATGGTGCGCAGCCGCGCCCGCTCCATGTGGAGCTCGCGGATGAGCCGCTCGCGCTCCTCCACCGCGCGGCGCTCCGCGTCGATGTCGTCCACCACCACCATCCCGCCGGTGAGGCGGCCGTGCGCGTCGCGCAGGGGCACGCCGGTGATCTGCACCCATGCCTGCGTGCCGTCGCCGCGCTGGTACAGGTACTCGTCCGGCCCCGCGGGCTCGCCGGTGGCGAAGACGCGGGCCAGCGGGTACTCGTGCCCCTCCACCGCGCGCCCGTCCGGGTGGAACGACTGCCACATCCCGTACTCCTCCACGCCGCTGGAGGGGAGCAGGGGGTGCCGGAAGATCTCTTCCAGCCGGCGGTTCCCCATCACGATGCGCCCGGAGGGGGCCTCGGCCATGATGATTCCCACCGGCGCGTGCTCGATGATGGCCGCCAGGTGCCCGCGCTCGCGGAGGAGGGCGTCGTTGGCCTGCTGCAGCTCCTCGCTGGAAAGCTCCAGCTCCACCTGCACCTCCTCCATCCGCGCCGCCTGCAGCTGCAGCTCCTCCTTCTGCGCCTCCAGCTCCGCCGCCTGCTCCTCGATCCGCCGCTGCGCCTCGAACTCGTCGGTGACGTCCACCCCGTGCGCCAGGATGCCCGAGACGGAGCCGTCCGCCTCCACCAGCGGCTGGTACACGAAGTTGACGAAGCGCTCCTCCGGCGCGGCGCCGGGGGTGCGCTGGAGGGCGATGCGCAGCCCGTTGCCCACGAACGGATCGCCGCCGCGGTACACCTGGTCCAGCAGCGTCACGAAGCCCTGCTCCTGGGCCTCGGGGATGGCCTCGCGTACGGGCTTGCCCACGATCTCGCGGTGGCCCACCAGCTGGTAGTAGGCCGGGTTGGCCATCTCGAACACGTGGTCCGGCCCGCGCAGGGTGGCGATGAACGCCGGCGCGTTCTGGAACACGGTGGCCAGCCGCGCCCGCTCCGTCTTCAGCTCGGCCACCAGCCGCTCGCGCTCCGCCTCCTCCCGCCGCTCCTCCGTGATGTCGCGCGCCTCGATGATGGTGCCCACCGTGCGCTCCCCGTCGCGGATGGGCGACGCGGTGAAGGCCACCGGGTAGAAGTGCCCGTCCCGGTGGACGAACACCTCTTCTCCCTGCTCGCGCATGTTCTGCGGGAACGCCTGGTCGATGGGGCACTCCTCCAGCGGGTAGTGCGACCCGTCCGGCCGGGTGTGGTGGATGTAGTAGTGAAGCTCCTTCCCCTGCAGCTCGGCGAGGGTGAAGCCGGTCATCTGCTCGGCCGCGCGGTTCATGTACGTGCAGCGCTGGTGCTCGTCCATGATGAAGAGGGCGAGCGTGGCGTTCTCCGCCACCGTCTCCAGCTGCCGCCGGTAGTGCTCGGCGTCGTCGCGCGGGATGGTCTCGGTCGGGTTCACTTCATCCTCGGGATGATGGCGTCACGGCAGCGCGCGCCGCAGGCTCTCGGCCAGCCGGGCGGGCGTCAGATCCCCTTTCGCGATGTAGTCGGCGGCGCCCGACTCGGTGAGCCGTGCCGCGATGCGCTCGTCCTGCTGCCCGGTGAGCATCACCACCGGCACCTCGATCCCCGCCGCCCTCATGCCCAGCAGGAAGGTGAGCCCATCGCCGTCCGGGAGGTTGTAGTCCAGGAACACGCAGTCGAACCCCTCCGTCGCCAGCAGGCCCAGGGCGGGGAGCACGGCCTCCGCCTCGCGGATCGTGAGCGCGACCCCCGTACGCGCCAGCGCGCGCCGCAGCGCCATGCGGTCCACCTGGTCGTCGTCCAGCACCAGGATGCGCAGCGGGGCTTCCCGCTCCAGCGGGGAGCCCGGCTGCACCCCGGGCGGTGCATCCGTCCGGGGACGCTGCTTCCTCTCGCTCATCGCACGCCCAGTCCTCGCCTGTACAACCGCCTCTTCCCGGATCGCCAGGGGCGTTCCGGGTGCCACCGCCCCGCGGGGCCGGACGGCTATCGCAATGTCCATGCACGCCCCTGGCGCTGGCGGAGCATTGACGCGCGGCGTGCAGCGGGCGTACACTCCTCGTGCCCGCGCGGCGCAAGTCGTTGCGTGGTCGCGAAATGGAAGCTCCGGGAGGAACCGCGTTGGACAGGATCGAAGAGGTGCCGGTGCTGGGCACCGTGCGCGAAGCGCTTTCCGGCGCGAGCTCTCTGGAAGAGGGCGTGCGCCGCGCGCTCTCTCACATCGGGGAGTCCATGGGATGGCTCTTCGGCGCGTGCTGGGAGGTGGACCCCGGCGCCCGCCAGCTGCGCGTGCGCCAGACGTGGTGCGCCCGCGCCTTCCGGCGTACGAGGTTCGACGACGACAGCCGCGCCCACCGCTTCGGCCCCGGGGAGGGGCTTCCGGGGCGGGTGTGGGCCAGCGGGCGCGCCGTATGGGTGGTGGACACGCAGCAGGAGGCGGACTTTCCGCGCCACGCCGCCGCCTCGCGCGAGGGGCTGCACGCGGCGGTGGCTTTCCCCGCGTGCTCGGCGGGGGTGCTGTACGGCGTGGTGGAGTTCTATACGGACGATCTGCGGGCCGCGCCCCCGGCGCTTCTCCCCGTGTTCGAGCTCCTGGGCGACCTGATCGGCGGCTTCATGGCCGCGCACGGAGCCGCGCCGGCGGGTCCGGCGTGACCCGGCACACGCGAACGGAGGGGAGAACGTGCACGGCATCGTGATGAACCAGTTCCGCCAGTACGTCGTCGACCGCCTGGGGCGCGACGCGTGGGTGCCGCTCGCCGAGGCGGCCGGGGTGCCGGTGGAGAACCACCGCCTGGAAGGCGTGTACCCGGACGAGCAACTGGTCGCGCTGGTGCTTGCCGCGAGCCGCGCGACGGCGAGGCCGCTGAACGTCCTCCTGGAAGACTTCGGCGCCTTCATCGCCCCCGCGCTTCTGCGCGTGTACGCCCCCCTGGTGAACCCCGCGTGGCGGACGCTGGACGTCATCGAGCACACCGAGCAGACCATCCACACCGTGGTCCGGGCGCGGATGCCGGGCGCCGCGCCGCCCGCGCTCCTGGCCCAGCGCGTCTCCCCCACGGAGGTGCACATCGACTACCGCTCCGAGCGCGGCCTCTGCTCCCTGGCGGAGGGGATCGCCCGCGGGATGGCGCTCCACTTCGGCGAAGAGGTGGACGTGTCGCAGCCCGAATGCGCGCACCGCGGCGGCGCGCGGTGCCTGATCATCGTGCGTACGGCCTGAGCTCACACAGAGACACGGAGGCACGGAGGTGAAGTCGTCTCCGTGCCTCCGTGTCTCTGTGTGAGCCCTTCTGTTCAGCCGTTCTCGCGCGCTACCGCTTCCAGCGTCTGCAGGAAGGCGGCGACCGGCTGGGCGCCCTGCACGCCGTACTTGCGCTCGAAGACGAAGGTGGGCACGGCGGTGACGCCGATCTGGCGGGCGGCGCGGATCTCCTCCCGCACCTCCGCGAGCCCCTCGTCGGAGGCGAGGTACGCGCGGACGCGCGCGGGGTCCATGCCCGCGGAGGCGGCGATGCCGGCCAGCACCCCGGGGTCGCCGATGTCGGCGCCATGGGTGAAGTGGGCGGCGAAGAGCGCTTCGGCGAGGGCGTGCTGCACCTTGGCGCCGTGCTCCCGCTCGGCCAGGCGGAGGAGGCGGTGGGCGCCGAGCGTGTTGGCGGCCAGCGCCCGCTCGAAGTCCATCGTGATCCCCTCGCCCCGCGCCGCCGCGGCCACGTTGCCGGCCATGGAGGCGGCCCCGGGCCCGAACTTCTCGCCCAGCGCCCGCATGAGCGGCCGGGCCGTCGCGGACGCGCCCGGATCGAGCTGGTACGGCCGGTACACGACCTCCACATCGTCCGCGCCCGGATACTCGGCCAGCGCCCGCTCGAAGCGCCGCTTCCCGATGTAGCACCACGGGCACGCGACGTCGGAATAGATCTCGACCTTCATCGGATTCAGGGAAAAAGTGCCTAGTGCCTAGTGCCGAGTGCCGAGTGCGGAATGCAGTTACTAGGCACTCGGCACTAGGCACTCGGCACTGCCGTTACGCTACCCGCAGCAGGCTATCAAGCGGCAGCCGGTGCTGGGGGAAGCCCTCTTCGGCGGCGTGGCCGATGGCGACCAGGGCCGGGATGCGGGCGTTGCCCGGGAGGCCCAGGAGCTCCTTCACCCTGGCCGGGTCGAAGCCCGTCATCGGCGAGGTCTGGTAGCCGCGGGCCTCCGCGGCCAGCAGCAGGTAGCCCAGGGCGATGTAGCCCTGCCCGGCGCCCCACGTCTCGCGCTCCTCCACTGGCTGCGCGTCGAACATGCGGCGCACGGTCGCGATGGTGGACTGCTGCTGCTCCGGGCTCATCCCCGGGTGCACCACCGCGTCCAGGTTGCCGAGCGCGTCCTCCATGTCCGTGTACAGCACGATCACGGCGGGCGCCGAGTGCACCTGGCGCTGGTTGAAGGCCGCGGCGGCGAGCTGCGCCTTCAGCTCGGGCGTCTCCACCACCACGAAGCGCCAGGGCTGCACGTTGAAAGCCGAGGGCGCCCGGCGCGCCACGTCCAGGATCTCCTCCAGCTCCTCGCGCGGGATCAGGCCCGGCTCGTAGCTGCGGATCGAGCGGCGCTTCTCCGCCGCTTCGCGGACGCTCAGGAAGTCGATGGTCGTGTCGTTCATGGTCTCTATCTGATTTCAGGTCCGGCGGTCGATGCCCCGGCACGTGAACTTTTATCTGCTTTCTGAGTATCAACTATACAAAAGGAAGTAGATTGCGTCAAGTGCCCGTCCCTCTTTATCGTTGAAGCCATGAACACGCACGCGCCGCTCTGCCCGCTCTTCCACCGCGCCGTCGAGCTCGTCGGGCGCCGCTGGACGGGCGCCATCATCTTCGTGCTCCTCCGGGGTCGCACGCGCTTCGCCGGCCTGCGCGCCGCCATCCCCGACATCACCGACCGCATGCTCTCCGAGCGCCTGCGCGAGCTGGAGCAGGAGGGCGTCGTGGAGCGCTGCGTGGTCCCCGAGACCCCGGTGCGCGTGGAGTACGAGCTCACCGACAAGGGCCGCGCCCTCGCCACCGCCATCGATGCCCTCGGCGAGTGGGCCCACGAATGGCTGGACCACGAAAAAGCCACGGAGGCACAGGGATGAAGTCATCTCCGTGCCTCCGTGCCTCTGTGTGAGCCTGCTTTTTACCTGCGCGGCACCAGCTCGTCCACCAGGTGCTGCACCCGGTACACGTTCCGCAGCGCCTCCAGGATCCCCGCCGAGTGCACCGAGATCGTGCGGTTCTGCGTCTCGTCGAAGATGAAGTTGCCCGGCAGCGACTGGAGGTTGCCGTCGAAGATCAGCCCCACCACTTCGGAGTTGCGGTTGATCATGGGCGAGCCGCTGTTGCCGCCGATGATGTCGTTGGTGGAGACGAAGTTGAAGGGCGTCTCCAGGCGCAGCGCCGCGGGCGGCGTCTTCCAGCGCGGCGGAAGCTCGAAGTCGGCCAGGCGCTGGTCGAAGCCGTAGGCGCGGTTGTACAGGCCGTAGTACGTGGTCTTCCACGGGTGGATGGTTCCGTCGGCCTCGTACCCCTTCACCACGCCGTCCGCCAGGCGCAGGGTGAAGGTGGCGTCGGGCGGCACGTCCGTGCCGTACACCTCGTAGAAGGCGCGGCCCAGCAGGTTGCGCTGCGCCGTCTCGCGCGTGTTGATGGCGGCAAGGGCGCGCTGGCGGGCCACCACCACCGGCACCACCTGCCGCGCCAGCGCCACCACCGGGTCGGTGGAGGCCCCCACGGCCGCGGTGCCCCCGGCCACCAGACGGCGGCGGGCGGCGGTGTCGGCCAGTGTGTACGAGTTCACCAGCTGAGTGGCCGCGTCGTCCGGCGTGCGGCCGGCCAGCACCACGCGCAGCACCGAGTCCTGCGGCACGTTCTGCTGCGCCACGCGCAGGAGCTCGGCCAGCTCGATGGCCTGCTCGGCGCGCGGGCGCGGGTCGGCGGCGGCGGCGGCGTTGGCGAACTGCGCCTCACCCCCGGCGGCCCTCACCAGCGCCACCGCCTGCCCCAGCGGGCCGGAGTTGAGGTAGGCGTTGAAGAGGAGCCCCGGCGCCAGGCGGCGCTTCTCCGCCTGCAGCGCCGTGATGGAGTCCCACGCCGTGCCGTAGCGGGCGCTGCGCTCCGCGTTCCCCTGCACGGCAGTGCGGAAGTTGCGCTCCCAGTCCACCTTGCGGGCGTACAGGGCCGGGTCCAGCGCGCCCTCGCGGCGGCCGGTGATGGCCTTGATGGAGTTCTCGATGCTGAACAGGTTGTCGCGAAGCTCCAGCCCGCGCGCCGCGTTCGCCTGGCCGATGCGGCGGATGGCGGTGCGCTGCGCGTTGAACACGGCCAGCTGCGCCGGCTGCGTCACGTCGCGCAGGTACTCCAGCTGCGCGTTGGTGAGCTGGCGCTGGGTGGTGCCCGGGTTGCCCACCACGAACACCGCGTCTCCCTCGCGGGCGCCCGTGGCGCTCCAGCGCAGGTAGTTGGCGGGGCGGAAGGGGCGCCCGTTCTCGTCGTACACCCGGTACAGCGCCATGTCCAGGTTGTACCGGGGATAGTTGAAGTTGTCCGGGTCGCCGCCGAAGAAGGCGATCTTCTGCTCGGGGGCGAACACCAGGCGCACGTCGTCGAAGCGCTTGTAGCCGTAGCGGCTGTAGCGCCCGCCGTTGTAGAACTCCACCACCTGGTAGCGCATCCGGCTGGCCGAATCGGGCCGCTCCAGCTCGCGGCGCGCCGTCATCTGCCGCGCCTGCCGCTCCGCCTGCGTCCCCTCGCCCGCCGCGGCGTTCACCCGCTCCGTCACGTCCTCGATAGAGACGAGCTGCTCCACGAACAGGTCGGGCACACGCCTCTCCTCCGCGCGCGTGCGCGTGAGGAAGCCGTTGGTGAGCAGGTTCTCGCCCGCGCGCTGCACGGGGTCCAGCGTGGGCACGCCGCAGTGGTGGTTGGTGAGCAGCAGCCCGTCCGGCGACACGAACGACGCCGAGCACCAGGTGGCGAACCTCACCACCGAGAGGCGCACGTTGTCCAGCCACTGCTGCGTGGGCCGGAAGCCGTACGTGCGCTGCAGGTAGTCCAGCGGCGGGAAGTCGAAGGTCCACATCCGCCCCGTGTCGAACGGGCGGGCACGGATGGTGTCGTAAGGAGTGGACACCGGCGCGGCCTGGGCCACGCTCCGCTCCACGGGCGCCTGCTGGGGCGCCGGGGCGGGGAGGGCGGCCTGGTTGGCGGTGCCGGCCGTGCCGCAGCCGGCCAGGGCCGCCGCGAGCAGGAGGACGGTCGAACGCATCTGCATCTTCGTGGGTCTGGTTGGGGAAACGGGCACGCGGCGCACTCGCGGGGCCGCGGCACGGGAAGTCACGCCCGCGTCACGCAAGGGTAAGGCCGATTCCGTGCGGGAACACAAGTTGCTGCCCCCGTAATGGTGCGAGTCTGCCCGCCGCGCGTGGCGGGAGATGCCCGTGTCCCTGGACGGGGACACATGTTGACCTCTTCCGTAAACACACGTATATTCGCATCTCATTCCAGATAAACGCTTTACCGTTGTGATCTCGGGTGTGTTCCGCCGTCTCGGGCCCCGCCTGTTCTGCTCGCGAAGGAGCTTTATGCGACAGCGACGTGTGGAAGATCGGGAGTTGAGCCTCGTGCTCGCCACACCCACGGGATTCCTGGGCGGCGACTCCGAGCTGCACGTGCCTTCGCCGCTGGCGGCAAAGGTCGTCTCCGGCCGGCGCGCGCCGCGCGGGGCGGACCCGGCGTGCCTGGAAGACCTTGAGCTGCTGGTGCTCCTGGAAGCTTCCGACGGCGAGGGGATGCTGGTGGCGGGGAGCTCGGCGTGCCGCGTTCCCCGCGGGCTGCAGGACGCGGAGCTGCGCGACCGGGTGTCGTGGGGCACGGCCGCGCTCCGGCGCCAGCGCGCGCGCGAGGCCAAGCGCCAGCTCCTCCCCGACCAGCTCATCGCGTACTTCGAGGCGCTGAACGCGGCCGAGACGGAGGACGAGGTGCTGTGCGCGCTGGCCGAGCACGCGCTCCACATCGTGGGCGGCTACACGGCCGAGGGGCTGGCCCGCGACACGGAGCGCGGGATGCTGCGCGCCCCCACCGCCCGCTGCGCGCGCCAGGGCGAGCACCGCCTCTGCCTGCTGTGGGACGACGTCTTCGCCCGCCCCGGCCTGCTGATCGCCGCCGACGCGCGCCGCGAGGGCCGGGTGCCGGCCGCGGCCCCCCTCTTCGGCGACCCGCAGACGGCGCTGGTGGCCCACGTGCCCGTGGGCGACGAGGGGCTGCTGGTGCTCACCGAGCGCCGCGACGAGCGCATCTTCGAGCCGCAGGACTGGGACGTGCTCCGCGCGCTGGCGCTGCAGGCCGAGATGGCCATCCGCCGCGTGCGCCTCATCGAGAGCGTGCGCGGCCTCTCCCTCACCGACCCGCTCACCGGCCTCGCCAACCGCCGCCACATGGAAGTGGTGATGGACCACGTGTGGGCCGCCGCCACCCGCGGCGAGGCGCTGGCCCTGGTGGCGCTGGACCTGGACGGCTTCAAGGAGGTCAACGACCAGAGCGGCCACGCCGCCGGCGACCGCCTCCTGCGCGCCGTGGCCGACACGCTGCGCCGCGAGGCCCGCCGCTCGGACGTGGTGGTGCGCTACGGCGGCGACGAGTTCCTGGTGATCCTCCCCGGCGGCGACGGCGAAGGGGCCGAGGCGCTGGTGCAGCGCGTGAGAAAGCAGCTCGCCGGGCGCGTGGAGCTCAGCTCGGGGGTGGTGGAGTACGACGGCAGCTACGACACCGCGGAAGACATGATCCGCGAAGCGGACCGCCGCCTGTACGAGACCAAGCGCCACCGGGGCGCCTCCCCCACGCTCCGCTCCCACGCCCGCGCCAACTAGAGCTCACACGGAGACACGGAGGCACAGAGATGACTTCATCTCTGTGCCTCCGTGTCTCCGTGTGAGATTTCTTTACGCCGGCGTCGCTTCCTGCCGGATCGCCTCGAAGCCGGGGAGGAGGCCGCACTCGGCGAAGTTGTCGTCGTCCGGGTCGCGGGCCTCGGGGGTGTCGAGGACGGCCAGGAAGGCATCCACCACCACGGGGTCGAACTGGGTGCCGGCGCAGCGGCGCAGCTCGGCGCGCGCGGCGGCGTCGGGGTACGCGTCCTTGTAGCTGCGGCGCGTGATCATGGCGCAGTACGCGTCCGCCACCGAGACGATGCGCGCGGGCATGGGGATGGCCTCGCCGCTCATCCCGTCCGGGTAGCCGCCGCCGTCGTAGTGCTCGTGGTGGCGGAGCACCACGTCGGCCACGTTGCGCAGCGCGGGGACGTTGTTGAGCAGGTCGTAGCCCACGCGGACGTGCGCCCTCATCAGCTCCACCTCTTCGGGGAGGAGGGGCCCCGGCTTGTTGAGGACGCCGTCGCTCACCCCGATCTTCCCCACGTCGTGGAGGAGGGCGCTGTAGCACACCAGCGCCTGGTCGTGCTCCGACAGGCCCAGGCGCCGCGCCACCAGCCGCGCGTAGCGCGAGGCCATCTCGCAGTGCCCGTGCGTGTACGGGTCCTTGGCCTCCACCGCGTCTGCCAGCATGGTGACGGTATGGACGTACGCGGTCTGCAGCTCGCGCTCCAGGTGGCGGTTGCGGACGGCCACCGTGGCCTGGTCGCCCACGCTCAGCAGCGCCTCGATGTCGCGGTCGTCGAACTCCCCCTCCATCTTGTCGGCCGCCAGCACCACGCCGTCCAGGTTGGCCAGGAGGACGACGGGGGCCGCCACGCAGTTGCGGAACCGGAGCCCCTCCGGCTCGGTGCCGCGCAGGCGCGCCGCCGTGTCGCTCTCGCTGCACACCAGCGTGTCGTTCTTCTGGAGCACCTCGCGGCACAGCTCCGCGATCATGGGCGGCGGCGGGGCCCCCGCCATGGCGGGGATGTCGATCTGCGCGCGGACCCGCAGCGGCCCGTCCGGCCGGGTGCAGGTGACGTAGATCCCCCGCGTTGCGCCGCTGATGGTGAGGCAGGCGCGAAGGATGAGCGTGTACACGTCGCCGTGGAAGAGCGCGCCGTGGATCTCGCGCATGGCCTGCTTGAGGCACTCCACGCGCTGCCGCTCGCGCTCCGCGTTCCACCGCTGCGCGTCCAGCTCCGCCGTCAGCAGCCGTGCGTGGGCCTGCGACTCGGTGAGCGCCGCGCGGGTGGCTTCCAGCTCCTCCAGCTCACGCGCGCGCTCGCGCTCCTCCGCGCGGTACGCCGCTTCGGCGCTGCGCAGGTGGGCGAGGACCTGGTCTTCGAAGGGGGAGGGGATCGCTGATTCGGTCGCCATGTCTGCTCGCCGCCGGTATGGGTGGGTTTGGGAATAGGCAGGCGCATTTCGTGTGCCCCGAAAACCCGTAGCACGGCGGAGCCGCCTCGCCGCCGCGTGCTCCGCTCGTGTGCGGTCAGCCCTCGACCGTGAACCCCCTTTCCTCCCCCTCCACGCGGAAACCGGCGTCCTCCGGCTCGCGGCTGCGGGTGAGCACGGGCACAAGGTCTCCCGCCGCGATCTCGGCGGCGGCGCCGCGTGCCCCCGTGCGCATGTTGCGCAGGGCCACGCGGGCGGCCTCGCCGGCGTTGTGAAGCCGGATCTCGGGGGCGTACTCCTCGTTCAGCCCGCGGTCCTTGATCCCCACGCCCAGCTCGTACACCATGTGCCCGCCCAGGTACGCGGAGTAGCCGAGCGCCCCCAGCGCCGCGAACCCCGCCGCCAGGTACGCGCCCCCCGGCTCGTCCACCCCCGCCCGGTACACCGCCATCGCCGAGCTGAGCGCAACCAGTGACAGGTTCATGTTGCGATGCGTGACGAGCACGTCGTGGGCGTGCCCGTCGGCGCGCACGGCCTCCTGCGCCACCAGCCCCGCCGCCGCCGAGATGATGGCCGATCCGGCCCCCAGCGCGATCCCCACGCGCCCCACCTGCCTCAGCGCGTCGCTCCCCGTGATTGCCCCCAGCGCATCGGCGCCCACCGCCAGCGGGAGGAGCGCCACGGGGTAGTGAACCAGCGCCGCGTGCAGCTCCTGAAGTCTCATCGGCATCGTCGTTCTCCGCGTTGTCGTCCGGGGCGCGGAGCGAACGCAAAAGCGGGGCTCACACAGAGGCACGGAGGCACAGAGACGACTTCATCTCCGTGCCTCCGTGTCTCCGTGTGACCCTGCTTTCTTCAGACGGCCGGCTGCTCAGGCGTGGGCGGGGGGGTGCCCTCGCGCTCGGCGCGGAGCTCGTCCACGTGGGCGGGAGACCACTCCTTGAGCCGGTCGATCTCGGAGCGGATCTCCGGGTACGGCGAGCGCGAGCACTCCAGGCGGCGCTCGCGGGCGGCGTAGGCCACGCCGCGTGCCTCGTCCCAGCGGCCGGAGTCCGCGTAGGCGTGGATCAGCGCCTCGTACAGCACCGGGTGCGGGTACTTGTAGAGGAGCTGCTGGAGCCTGGGGATGGCGTCGCGGCGGGCCTGGGCGGTGGTGAAGTCCATCTCCATCACCTCCTCCGTCACCTCGGCCCGGCGGCGCAGCTGGTCGATCAGCTCCGGCGGATAGGTGCGCGTGTCGTACTCGCCGAGCGCGCGCTGCCGCGGCTCTTCCTTGCCGAACACCAGCCGGGCCAGGAACGTGTCGCTGCCCTCACCCTGCCCGGCGCGCTCTGTGATCCGCTGCTTGAGCCACTCGCGGATGCTCATGGATGCCTCGTGTGGGTGGAGATCGGTGCTTGCACGCTGAAAGTAGCGGAGCGGTGGGCAATGTAAAGTGCGTGAGTGCGTTAGTGCGTGAGTGCGCTCAAGACAAAACGCACTTACGCACTCACGCACTCACGCACTTCTTCATTCCATGTCCACCTGCCGCACGTCCACCACCTCCGGCAGGTCCGCGAGGCGCTGCTGCACGTCGGCGGGGATGCGCCCGTCGACGGTGATGGCGGCGAGGGCCTCGCCGCCCACCTGCAGGCGGGCCTGGTGGTACTCGGCGATGTTGACGTCGGCCTCGCCCAGCAGGGTGCCCACGCGGCCGATGACGCCGGGGACGTCGCGGTTGCGCAGCACCACCAGCGTGCCGCGCGGAGCCACGTCCACGCGGAACGGGCCGATGCGCACGATGCGGCCGTGCGTCTCGCCCAGCAGCGCGCCGGCCACGCGCACTACGCGGTCGCCCGCCTCCATTCTCAGCTCCACCTCCTCTCCCAGCTCCCCGCGCCCCGCCACGTGGGTGGACGCCGACTCGATGCCGCGCTCCGTGGCCACGTGCTGCACGTTCACCAGGTTGATGGCGCGCCGGTCCACCACGTCGCGCAGTGTGCCCTGCAGCGCGGAGAGGAGGAGGGGGCGCGGCGCCTGCTCGCCCCGCGGGCCCGTGTAGCGAAGCTCCAGCGCGCTCACCGCGCCGGGGAGGAGGGCGCGGCCCAGCCTTCCCAAGCGGTCGGCGAGCGCCAGGAGGGGGCGCAGCTCGCCCCAGCCGGCGCCGCCCACCCCCGCCGCGTTGATGGCCGCGCTCAGGTCGCCCGTCACCAGCGCGTCACGCACCGCCAGGCACGCTTCCACCGATACGCTGCGCTGCGCGTCGCTCGTGGATGCGCCCAGGTGCGGGGTGAGGATCAGGTTGGGGATCCGGCGGAGCGGGTGCTCGGCCGGGAGCGGCTCCACGGAGAAGACGTCGAGCGCCGCGCCGCCGATGCGCCCGGCCGTGAGCGCGTCCACGAGCGCGTCCTCGGCCACGATCCCGCCGCGCGCCAGGTTCAGCACGATGGCGTCGCGCCCCAGCCGGGCCAGCTCCGCCGCGCCGATCATCCCCGTGGTCTCGGCGTTGAGCGGGGTGTGGATGGTGAGCACGGCGGCGCGGTCCAGCGCGTCGGCCAGGCGCTCCACCCGCTCCACTCCCAGCTCCTCGAAGCGCCCGGGGGGGACGTACGGGTCGAAGCCCACCAGCGTCATGCCGAAGGCGCGCGCGCGGCGGGCCATCTCGCTCCCGATCCGCCCCAGCCCCACGATGGCCATCGTCCGCCCGCGCAGCTCCGAGCCGCCCAGCCGCGAGCGGTCCCAGCGCCCCGCGCGCATCGACTCGTCCGCCATGTGGATGTGGCGCACGAGAGAGAGGAGGACGCCGAACGCCAGCTCCGCCACGGACACCGTGTTGCCGCCGGGCGCGTTGATGACGGCGATCCCCAGCTCCGTGGCCGTGGGGAGGTCGATGTTGTCCACCCCCACCCCGGCGCGGCCGATCACCTTCAGCCGGTCGCCGGCCTGGAGGAGCTCGCGCGTCACCCGGGTGGCGCTGCGGCCCACGAAGGCGTCGTAGCGGCCGATCTCGGCGATCACCTCGGGGAGGGGGCGCGTGGGCTTCTCGTCCACCTGGATGTCGGGGTGCGAGCGGAGGT
>DASVSA010000029.1:0-16092 GCA_036388335.1 Longimicrobium sp.
AGAGGCGGCGGCGCAGCTCATCGAGCGCCGCCGCCTCTCCGCGTGCCTGTACTTCAACCGAGCCGTCGGCCGCGTTACGCACCGTTCCGTCGATCTCCAGGTGGCGGGCCTGGAGGCGGGTCCACCAGCGGAACCCGACCCCCTGCACCCGTCCCCTCACGCGGAACGCGGCTTCCGGCATGCGGTCAGTACTGGCTGCCGCCGCGGCCCGAGCCGCCCGCGCGTCCGCCGCTCGTGGCGCCACCGCCCGTGCGCCCACCACCCGCCGCGCCGGCGTTGCCACCGCCGCCCTGGCCCTGCGAGCGGGCGCCACCCTGGCCGCCGCCCTGACCCTGCGAGCGGGCACCACCCTGGCCACCGCCCTGCCCACCGCCGAGCACGTTGCTCAGCAGCGTGCGGAGCATGGAGTTGGCGACGCCCTCCGGGCGGCCCGCCGTGTCCAGGAAGCCGCGGGCGCCGTTCGCCACGCCCGCGCTGAGCCCCGCCATCAGCGCGTTGCGCAGCTCGTTGCGCGCGCGCGCCGCCGGCGAGTCGGGGCGCGACTGGTTGGTGCCGCCCGCCACCAGGAAGCCGACCGCGAAGGCCACGCCCAGCGCCGGCAGCGGGTTGTCCTGCAGCCGCCCGATGAGCCCCCGGCCCTCCAGGAGGGAGCTGGCGCGATCGCCGAGCCCGCCCAGACGGTCGCGCACCGAGTCGGCCGCGCCGCTGGCCCGGTCGCCCAGGTTGCCGGCCTGGTCGCGCACCGAGTCGGCCGCGCCGCGTGCGGCGCCCGCCACACGGCCGCGAACCCCTTCGCTCTGCCCGCTCGCGGAGCCGGCGAAGGCGATCCCCGAGTACTCGTCGCGCTGGCCGCCGCTGTGGAGGCCGGAGTGCACCTCGCCGGAGCCGGCGCGGTCACCCATCGCCTGTGAGCCCGTGGTGCCGGCGTTCATCCCCGCGGTGTCGCGGTTGCCGCCGCCCGTGCTCCCGTAGCCCGCGCCGCTCATACCAGGTCCCGGCGAACCTGCTTGATCTCGCTCTGCGCCCATTGCTTGTCCTCCTTCAGAGTGTCGATGGTCCGCTCCGGCGTCAGGCTGTCATGCTTGAGCCGCTTGAGGGCCCCCATGGCCAGCACCGCGCCGATGATCAGGAAGAGCAATCCCACAATCAGTGCGCCGGCCCAGTACTCGTTCAGCGCGTCGCCGATCACGAGCACAAGGAAGAGGATCAGCACCAGGCCGCCCAGCAGCGCGACCCCGCCGCCGACTGCCACCATGGTGGCATCGCGCGCGGCGGCCTTGAGGTTCTGGGCCATCTCCGCCTTCGCCAGCGCCATTTCCTGGCGGACCAGCGTGGCGCTGTCCTGGGCCAGCTGCCGGAACAGGTCGCCCAGCCCCGGCTCGTCGTTCGGCCGCCCCGCCCCGTCTCCGGTGGCGGCGGTGCGCGTCACGTGGATGTCGTCCGCCATTTACCCCTCCTCAGCGAAGGACTTTGCCGACCACGAACCCGGCGACGACGGCCGCCGCGAGTGTAGTCACGGGTCGCTGCGCAACGATGCGGCCCAGGTCGCGCTCCAGCGTCTCCACGTCGTTGTCGCGGAAGAAGCGGGCGAGCGCCTCGATGGTGTCCGCCGCGCTGTGGGCCAGCGTGCCGGCGCGCGCACCGGGGCCGCGCTGGGGGATGCGGTCCGCCATGGTGTCGATCTGCTCGGCCACCGCGTCCAGCCGGTCGGCCGCCTGGTCGAGCACGTCGTCGGCGCCTTCCCTCACCTGGCTGAGCGTCTCCTGCAGCCCGCCGCCGGCCCCGCCGAGGCGGTTTGCCTGCGTAGCCGTGCCGCCACCCGCGCCGCCGCCGCCCGTCGCCCCGCTCGTGGCGCCACCCGTCGCGCCGCCGCCGGTGGAGCCGCTCGCTCCGCCCGTCGCGCCGCCACCCATGGAGCCGGCCGCTCCGCCCGTGGACCCGCCCGTCGCGCCGCCAGCCGTGGAGCCGGTCGCACCACCGCCCGTCGATCCACCCGTGGCGCCGCCCGACGTGGAGCCGCCGCCCGTGGCGCCCGTGCCGGTGGAGCCGTAGCCGGTCCCGCTACCCGCCGCGCCGCCCGTAGAGCCCGCACCCGTGCTGCCCGTGGAGCCAAGCCCGCCGGTGGAGCCACCTGCGCCCCCGGTGGAGCCGAGCCCGCCCGTGGAGCCGCCCGCCGACCCGGTGCTCCCCAGACCACCCGCGCCGCCCGCGCCGCCGGTCCCGCCAGCGCCGTAGTTGTTCTGGTCCGCCATGCAAGCCTCCGCTGAATCTGGTATTCCCTTCCGTGGGCCGGCCCGGGGGTGCAACACATGTGCCATGCTCAGGATGGGGAACGGGGAACGGGGAACGGGAGGGGCGAGCGCTTCGCTGGTCAGTGGTGTGCCTCTCACAAACACTTGTTGTGCCCGCGCGAGCTCCATCCTTGTTCCACGTGGAACAGTGTACCACCTCTTCGGTACAGGAGTCCTCACGGCCGTATGCGAGTCGTCGGCTCACTCGGTGTTACCGTTCCCGATTCCCCGTTCCCCATTCCCCCGATGTACGACGTCATCATAGTGGGCGGCGGCCATGCCGGCGTGGAGGCGGCGTCGGCCTCCGCGCGGGCCGGGGCGCGCACCCTGATGGTGACCGCGAACCTGGAAGCCATCGGGCAGATGAGCTGCAACCCCGCGATCGGGGGTGTGGCGAAGGGGACCGTGGTGCGCGAGGTGGATGCGCTCGGCGGGGTGATGGCGCTGGCGTCTGATCGCGCGCGGATCCAGTTCCGCATGCTGAACCGCTCCAAGGGGCCGGCCGTGTGGGCGCCGCGGGTGCAGTGCGACCGGGGGCTCTACCCTCGCGCCGCGCGGTCACTTCTGGAGCGGCACGAGTCGCTGGAGTTCTTCCAGGGGATGGTCGGGTCGCTGATCGTGGAGGGCGGGCGCGTCGCCGGAGCGCGGACGGAGAACGGGTTCGAGTTCAGGGCGCGCGCGGTCGTGATCACCACGGGCACCTTCCTGCGCGGACGCATCCACGTGGGACGCGCGGAAGGGGTACCCGCGGGGCGCGCGGGCGATGCGCCCTCCGTACGCCTGGCGGAGCAGCTGGAGGCGCTGGGGCTGGAGGTGGCGCGCTTCAAGACGGGGACGCCGCCGCGCATCGATGGGCGCAGCGTGGACTACTCGCGCGTGGAGGAGCAGCCGGGGGAGAGCCCCGACTACCGGCTCTCGTCCTGGGAGCGCGCACCTCTCCTCCCGCAGCTTCCCTGCTGGATTACCTGGACGGGTGCCGAGCTCGCCGAGCTCGTGCACGGCCATCTCGGGGAGTCCGCGCTCTACGGCGGTGAGATCTCGGGGCGCGGGCCGCGCTACTGCCCGTCCATCGAAGACAAGATCGTCAAGTTCCCCGACGCGCCGCGCCACCAGATCTTTCTGGAGCCGGAAGGGGTGGACACGTGCGAGATGTACGTGAACGGCCTCTCCACTTCCCTGCCCGCCCACGTGCAGGAGCGGATGCTGCGCAGCATCCCCGGGATGGAGCGGGTGAGGATGACCAAGGTGGGCTACGCGATCGAGTACGACTACTATCCGCCCCACCAGCTCCACGCCACGCTGGAGAGCAAGGCGCTGCAGGGCCTCTTCTTCGCCGGCCAGGTGAACGGGACCACGGGGTACGAGGAAGCCGCCGGCCAGGGAGTCGTCGCGGGTGCCAACGCGGCCTTTGCGGCACTCGGGCGCGATCCCCTGATCCTGGAGCGCGACCAGGCGTTCATCGGCGTGCTGGTGGACGACCTGGTCACCAAGGGGACGGACGAGCCGTACCGCCTCTTCACCTCGCGCGCGGAGTTCCGTCTCACACTGCGCCAGGACAACGCGCTCCAGCGCCTCGGCCCCATCGCCGCGGCGCGCGGGCTGCTGACGGATCAACAGCGGCGTGCGATGGAGGAGCGCCAGGAGCTCACCGAGCGCGTGGGTGCCTGGCTCCGCGACACCAACGCTTCCCCCGGCGCGGTCAACCCGGTGCTGGAGGCGGCAGGCTCGTCGCTCATCCGCGAGCCCACGCGCCTGGCGCTCCTCATCCGCCGCCCCAACGTGGCGGGCGAGGCCCTCCTGGATGCGGTCGGCGGCGCACCCGACGTCGAGCGACCCCTCCTGCTGGAGACGCTCGCCGGCGCCGAGATGGAGCTCAAGTACGACGGCTACCTGGTGAAGGAGCGCGCCCGCGCCGCGGCCCTCCAGCGGCAGGCCGACTTCCCGCTCCCCGCGGACCTCCCCTGGATCGAGCTCCACTCGCTCTCGTTCGAGGCCCGCCAGAAGCTCGACCGCATCCGCCCCGCCACACTGGCGCAGGCATCGCGCATTCCCGGCGTCTCGCCGAGCGACCTGCAGAACCTGGTGATGGAGGTCAGGAAGCAGGGACAGCGATCTCACGCGGAGGGGACCGCTGCACGGAGTGAATAATGTTCCACGTGGAACATTCAGTCTGCTCCGTGGCGTGTCACAGTTGGCTGAACGCGGGCGGTCGCTAGACTGACCCCCGCGGGGGGCGTATATTTCCCTTCGACTCCCCCACCCTCCGAGCTGCAGCAGAGAAGGACGCTTGTCGCGCATCATCGCCATCGCTAACCAGAAGGGCGGCGTCGGAAAGACGACCACCGCGATCAACCTGGCCGCGTGCCTGGCCGTCGCGGAAAAGAAGACGCTCGTCATCGACACGGACCCCCAGGGGAACGCCACCAGCGGGCTCGGGATCAACAAGGACTCGCTCGAGCACTCCATCTACGACATCCTCACCGACGACCTGCCGGTGGCGGACGCCGTGGTGAAGAACGTCCACTTCCCGTACCTGGACGTGGTGCCCGCCACGCGCGACCTGGTGGGGGTGGAGGTGGAGCTGGTGAGCCGGCGCGGGCGCGAGGGAGTGCTCCGCAATGCGCTCGCTTCCATCCGCGACGAGTACGAGTACATCCTGATCGACTGCCCGCCCTCGCTCGGGCTGCTGACGCTCAACACGATGGCGGCGGCGGACTCGGTGCTGATCCCCATCCAGTGCGAGTTCTACGCGCTGGAGGGACTCTCGCAGCTCCTGAACACGGTGACGCTCGTGCAGGGGAGCCTCAACCCGCGGCTGCAGATCGAGGGCGTGCTGATGACCATGTACGACGGGCGCCTCAACCTCTCGCGGCAGGTGGCGGACGAGGCGAAGGAGTACTTCGGCCCCAAGGTGTACCGCACCACGATCCCACGGAACGTGAGGATCGCCGAGGCCCCCTCCTTCGGGAAGCCGATCGTGCTGTACGACGTTCTCTCGGTGGGCGCCAAGAGCTACCTCTCGCTCGCCAACGAGGTCATCGCGCGCGACGGGAGCCGCGCGCCCGAGGCGCTCGCCACGGCGGGGGCCCAGTAGTGTCGGCGATCAAGAAGGCCCGCCTGGGCAAGGGGCTGAGCGCGCTCCTGGGCGAGTACTCGCAGCCGCAGGGCGAGACTCCCCCGGCCGAGGGGATCCGCATCGTCCCCGTGGCGCGCATCGCGCCCAACCCCTTCCAGCCGCGCCGCGAGTTCGCCGAGGCGCAGCTCGCCGAGCTGGAGGCCTCCATCCGCCAGAACGGCCTCCTGCAGCCGCTGGTGGTGCGCCCCGCCACCCCCGCCACCCCGGCGGGTGCGGAGTGGGAGCTGGTGGCCGGCGAGCGCCGCTGGCGCGCCGTGCGGCGGCTGGGATGGGCCGAGGTCCCGGTGATCGTCAAGGAGCCGGACGACCGCGCGATGCTCGTTCTCGCCATCGTGGAGAACGTCCAGCGCGCCGAGCTCTCCCCGCTGGAAGAGGCGGCCGGCTACCAGCAGCTGATCGAGGAGTTCGGCTTCACGCAGGCCGAGGTGGCGGAGAGCGTGGGTCGTGAGCGCTCCACCGTGACCAACCTGCTCCGGCTGCTGCAGCTCCCCGCCTCGGTGCAGCGGATGGTGAACGAGGGCTCCCTCTCCATGGGCCACGCCCGCGCCCTGCTGGGGCTGGACGACGAGCGCGCCATGGCCGACCTGGCCCGCGACGCCGCCAACGGCTCCCTCACCGTCCGCGCCGTGGAGGAGCTCGTCCGCCAGCGCCGCGACGGCGGCGGCGAGCGCCCGGCATCCACCGCCGCCTCCGCGGATGCCCCCGCGGGCGACCCTCACGTGCGCCACCTGGAGGCCGAGCTCCAGCGCACCCTGGGCACCGCCGTGCGCATCCGCGTGCAGGGCTCCGGCAAGACCGGCCGCATCGAGATCCCGTTCTACAACGCAGACGATTTCGACCGCGTGCTGGAGATGCTGCTGGGGACGGATACGAGTGCGTGAGTGCGTGGAGTGCGTCAGTGCGTGAGTAAACCGCACCGGCGTCCGCCCGCCCTGGAAAGCACTTCACGCACTAGACTAACGCACTAACGCACTAACGCACTAACGCACTAACGCACTAACGCACTAACGCACTAACGCACTAACGCACTAACTCACTAACGCACTAACTCACTCCCCTTGCCCACGCCCGAGAACGACCGCAGGATGACCTTCATCGTCGTGCCGCATGGCGGCAGGGCGGACGTCACCACGCGCACGTACGAGCTTTCGTACCGTACGCTGCGGCGGATCAAGGTGGCGGCGGCCGTGGCGGGGGTGGCGCTGCTGTTGATGGTGGGGTCGTGGTTCTTTCTGGCGGCGCAGGCCACGCGCGTGCAGCTCCTGCAGCGCGACGTGCGGCGGCTGGAGGGGGAGGTGGCGAAAAAGGACCAGCTCCAGCGCCAGCTCGTGCAGATGGAGGCACGGCTCGCGCAGATCAACCAGCTGCTGGGCAGCGTCCCCCGGCGCGACAGCGCGCAGGAGAAGCGCACGCGGGCCGCGGAGGATACCGCCGCCGCCGACTCGGCGCGCGGCGACTCCACGCAGGCCCTCGCTCCCCGCGGGTGGCCGCTGGCGGCGCGCGGGTTCGTCACGCGCGGGCAGCGCGGCAGGTCGCACCGTGGGCACCCGGGCATGGACATCGCGGTCGCGCGTGGAACTGCGATCGTGGCCGCCGGCGGGGGCACCGTGGCCGAGGCGGGGCGCGACAGCGTGTACGGGCTCTTCGTGCGCATCGCCCACGGCAACGGCTACGAATCGCTGTACGGGCACGCCTCCCGCGTATTGGTGAAGACGAGCCAGCGGGTGCGCTCGCGCGAGGTCATCGCGCTGAGCGGGAGCACGGGGGTCTCCACGGCCCCCCATCTGCATTTCGAGATCCGCAGGAACGGGGTGCCGGTCGACCCGGTGGCCCTCGTCCACCTACCGGAGTAACAGGATGGCGTTTGGAAGAAAGAGCGGAGATTCGGCCTCGGCGCCGCGCATCTCGGTCCCGCGCGGCAACGGCGGCGAGACTTCGATGTCCATCATCGGCCCCGGGATGCGCATCGTGGGCGACCTTACCACCGACGGCGCCGTGCGCGTGGAGGGGGAGATCCGCGGCACGGTGCGCGCCTCCAAGGAGGTGGTCATCGGTCGCGAAGGGCTGGTGGAGGGCGAGATCTACACCCAGAACGCGGTGATCGGCGGCCGGGTGCGCGGAACCGTCGTGGCCGAGGCCCGGCTGGAGCTGCAGGCGTCGTGCGACATCGAAGGGGTGATCCACGCCCGCGCTCAGCACCTCCACCTGGAGGAGGGCGCCCGCTTCAACGGCCAGGTGCAGATGCTGGACGCCGACGGCGTCCGGGCGCTCCCGGCGGTGTCGGGGGAAAACTCCAACCCGGCCGAAGCGTTTTCCACAGCCCACTGAACAGCGCGCAAGTCCTTGTGAGATGGGGACTTGCGCGTTTTCCACATACGATGCGCCGAGTTGTCCACCCGGGTTTTCCACGCGCCGGGGAAAACTCGCCTCCCCTTCCCCATCGGCACCCGTGAAGCTCGACGAGCTGGTCCGCTACCTGGACGACTACCTCCGCGTCGCCTCCACTCCCGACTACGAGGGAGCCCTCAACGGGCTGCAGGTGGAGGGGTCGCGACCCATCCGGCGCATCGCCGCGGCGGTGGATGCCGCGCAGGCGACCGTGGAGCGCGCCATCGCGGGCGGCGCGGATCTCCTCCTGGTTCATCATGGCCTCTTCTGGGACGGCAACCGCCCCCTGACGGGCCGGCGCTTCCGCCGCATCAAGCCCCTGCTGGACGCCGGCGTCGCGGTCTACTCGGCGCACCTCCCCCTGGACGCGCACCCCGAGGTGGGGAACAACGCGGTGCTGCTGCGCGAGCTGGGGGCGGAGGCGCGGGGTACGTTCGGCGATTACAAGGGGATGCCGCTGGGCGTATGGGGCGAGGTGGACCTGCGGCGCGAGGCGCTGTGCGCGCGGCTGGACGAGCTGCTCGGCACCCGCGTGAAGATGGTGCCCGGCGGCCCCGAGCGGGTGCGGCACGTGGGAGTGATCACGGGCGGCGCGGCCAGCAAGCTGCCGGAGGCGGTGGCGGCGGGGCTCGACGCCTTCGTCACCGGCGAGGGCGCTCACCACAACTACTTCGACGCGGAGGAGGGCGGCATCAACCTCTACCTGGGCGGCCACTACGCCACCGAGGTGTGGGGCGTGCGCGCGCTGGCGGAGCACCTGCAGCGGGCCTTCGGCATCGACTGGTTCTTCATCGACCATCCCACGGGACTGTAATCCCATGGCCCGGGCAAGCTGGAACGGCGCGACGATCGCCGAGAGCGAACGGTACGAGGTGGTGGAGGGCAACGTCTACTTTCCGCGCGAAGCGGTGAACGACGAGTTCCTGCGCCCCAGCGACACGCGCACGGTGTGTGGATGGAAGGGGACGGCGAGCTACTTCAGCGTCGTGGTGGATGGCAAGGAGAACGCGGACGCCGCGTGGTACTATCCGGAGCCGTTGGACGCGGCGCGCGGCATCGCCGGGCACGTCGCCTTCTGGAAGGGCGTGCAGGTGGACCGGTAGGCGGACATGGCGGGAGCGGTTGGCGGGGCCGGGCACGACGCGTGCTCCGGCCCCGTCGCGCGTCCAGAGGGCCAACCAGCGGCGGAGCGGGCGGATGAAGGTTCTGGTGACGGGGGCGAACGGCTTCATCGGCAGCGAGGTGTGCCGCGCCGCGGTGGATGCGGGGCACACGGTGGTGGGGCTCGCGCGGCGGGGCAAGCCGGCCGGCGGCGCGCCCTGGGCGGAGCGGGTGAAGTGGGTGGCGGCGGACGTGCTGAGCCCCGCCACCTGGCTCACCCACCTGGCCGGGGCCGACGCCGTGCTGCACTGCGTGGGGATCATCCGCGAGGATGTGCGGCGGGGGGCGACTTTCGAGCGCGTCAATGGCGACAGCGCCATCACCGTGGCGGAGGAGGCGGAGCGCGCCGGCGCCGGGGCCTTCGTCTTCATCTCCGCGTCGTCGCAGCCGCCCGGGGTAGGCGCGGGGTATCTGCGGGCGAAGCGGAGCGCGGAGGCACGCATCCAGGAGCTCGGGGTGCGCGCGGTGTTCCTGCGGCCGGGCTTCGTGTTTGGAGCGGGGCGCCTCGCCTCCCTCCCCGCCGCGGCGGTCATCCAGCTCGCCGGGCATCTGCCGTTCGTGGGCGCGGCCGCGCGGGAAGCGCGCCCCCTGCCGGTGGAGATCGTCGCCCGCGCCACGCTCCGCGCCGCGGCGGACGCGAGCGTGCGTGGGGTGCTGGACGTGGACGCGATCGAGCGGCTGGGGGCCTAGAGCCTGTCAGGCACTTTGCAGCAGAGCGAGTCTCAGTTCTACGCAGCCGGACGGCAACTTTGGTTCGCTCGCTGGGAGGTCTGTCCGGTCTCGGCTGCGTCGACCTTCAGACGGCGGGTGGTATTCACGAAATGGAGGTTTCCTCACATCCATGGACCGACCAGCCTTCTTTAGTCTCCGTGATGAGACAATCCCGGCCGACACCCATCCATGGGCCGGAGTCGACGTGCGTCGAGACGCGCCAGGTGCGTGAGCCCGGCGCAGTCCGGTGCATGTAAAGCACGCTGTAACTCCACGCCGGGTGGCCATCCGCTGCTACGGGTCCGTCGACGCTGTTTACACAATACTGTGGTGCGTGCTCTGGGTGACGCCGTGCTAGCTCGAGGATGACCGCACGTGAAAGGCTGGAACTCTCTCTCTCCACCCCGACCCGGATACAATACGCGATCCCCTTGACCCTGGTGGCCCTGCCGCCGCCTTCAATCAGGTGCTCGAAGACAGCGACCCATGCATCGACGGGCGCGGAGACCTGCGCCACCCCGACGCCGAGGACAGGCGCAGACGGACGGGACTGTGGGTAACTGCTGCATGCGGAGAGCGCTACGCAGAGGAGCAAACACACAAGGCCCAGCCGTATCCTACACGGTATCCACATCATCGGAGTCACCGTCCTTGGGTAGTCGACCACTTTGCCAGCAATATAGGGCCTGTTAGGGACCTTGCAGCAGAGCGGCGCAGCGGCTGAGCATCAGAGCGGCAAAGGCGAGGTAATGGAGCGCGGCGAAGGTTCTTGGGAGCCGCTCGTAATTGCGCGCCAGCCGGCGGAACCGGCTCATCCACGCGAAGCTGCGCTCGACGACCCACCGCTTGGGGAGAAGGACGAATCCCTTCTTCGCCTCCGTGTGCTTGATGACTTCCAGCTTGATGCCGTGCTCGGCGGCAGCAGCTTCCGGATCGTCGCCCGTGTAGCCCTGGTCTACATAGACCCACTCCACGGACTCGTCCGTCGCTTCCTGCACCGCCGCAGCCAGCACCTCGACTTGGGCACGCTCCTGCTGGTTGGCCGGCGTGACGTGCAGCGCCAGCAGGTGGCCCAGGGTGTCTATGCACACAGAGCCACCGCGGGAACCGCAACGATTCTCCACGGCTCGTCGCTTCCTGTGCGTACCAGCTGTGCCGCGTCGCTCTCCGCGCCTCCGCGTGAGGGTTTCTCTTCTTTCCCTCTCCGTGGCTCTGTGTGAGTCCGCTGTTCCGGGAAGGGCCAGTTCTTTGTTCCGCGTGGCTACGCGGGTGCGGCCCGGAGGTGGGGCCGGCTCACTCCGCGCTTCCCGCCACCTCCACCTTCAGCCCGAACGTATCCTCGAACAGGTTCATTTTCCGGCGCAGCGCCCAGCGCTCCAGCAGCAGATCGCCGGTTCCCTCCAGTTCCAGGATGCAGCGGTCCTTTTGCACGCGGGCGCGCACCTCGCTGACGGCCTGGATGTGCTCGCGGTCCAGCGCGTCGGCCACGCGCAGGAGGGACGAGAGGCGCACCACGCGGGAGCGGTCGTCCTCGGAGAGGCGGGTGAAGTGGTCGTGGTGCGCGGCGGGGACACCCTTGCGGTGGTAGCGGGCCAGGTTGGCCAGGATCTCGATCTCGCCCGGCGTGAACTCCGGGATCTCGCTCTGGGAGATCAGGTAGAGCGAGTGCTTGTGGTGCTTCTTGTAGCCGACGTACACGCCGATGTCGTGGAGCACCGCCGCGGCCAGCAGGATCCGCCGGTCGCTGGGCTCCAGCTTGTGCACCTTGCGGAGCTGGTCGAAGAGCGTCCCCGCCAGCCGCGCCACGTGGAGGGCGTGCGCTTCGTCGAACATGTAGCGCCGCCCCAGCGACACCGCCCCGGCCACCGCGTGCCGGTCCTTGCGGTCCTCGTGCTCCTGGTGGGTCACCAGGTCGTCCACCAGGTCCACCAGCACGCCGTCCTTGAGGCCCACGGCGGGCACGAACACCTCGTCCGCGCCGGACACGGTCACCACCCGCTCGTACACCATGGAGGCGGGGAGGATGACGTCCGCGCGGTCTTCGCGCAGCCCCAGCTCGTCCACCCGCTGCCGGTACGAGAGGCGGGAGAGCATCTCGATGAGCCCCCGCAGGTCGGCCAGGGTGAGGCGCGTGACCTTGCCGCGCCGCGCGGAGCCCCCCGCCAGCTTCGCCAGCGCCTCGATGTTGCCGCCCGTGGCGATCACCCCGCGCGGGTTCCACTGCTGGGCGATGACGGGGATCTGCAGCGTGGCCGCGTACTCGCGCAGGAGCCGCTGGAAGCGGCCGGGCTCCTCGCCGGACACGGAGAGCTCTTCCAGGAGGCGCACGGAGCCCATCACGTGGCTCTCGCTCCAGAGGATGCCGCCGGAGTCCACCAGCGACACCTCCACGCTCCCTCCCCCCAGGTCCACCAGGATCCACTTGTGGTCATCGAAGGGGACGCTGGCGCGCACCGCCTCGTACACGAGGCGTGCCTCCTCCGAGCCGGTGATGACCTCCAGCTCCAGCCCCGCCTCGTCGCGTACGCGCTGCACGAGCTCGTCGCCGTTGCGTGCCTCGCGGGTGGCGCTGGTGGCCACGGCGCGGTAGTGGTCGATCCCCAGCGTCTCCATCTGGCGGCGGAAGCTCTTCATCGCCTGCACGGCGGCCTCCACCGCCTGGGGCGGCAGCTTGCCCGTGAGGAAGACGTCGTGCCCCAGCCTCACCGGCATCCGCTGCTCGGCCAGGGTGGTGTATTCGGTCGGGCCGCGGAACTCCGCGGCGATGAAGCGCATGGCGTTGGAGCCCACGTCCACCGCGGCTACGCGCAGCGGGAAGGCGGGAGGCTTGGCGGCGGTCTTCTTGGGAGCGGAGAGCTGCGGCATACCCGGGCGCGCGAGAGTCGGACGTGGCCGGCTCCCAGAGCGGAGTTCCGGCAGCCGAACGTGTTGCGCAGGGATCGGGCCGGGGCCCGCCCGCCGCCGGGCGGGCACGGACCCCCGGGGGAGAATTCCCGGCAAGAAACGTGGGACAGCGGTAGTCAGGCGCGGGCGGGCGGTGGTAGCTTACGGGGAACCCCGCCGCGCTCATTGCGAGGCGGAAAGGGTACCTTCGCACTCCCATGAAGGAGCGAGATGCACGGGATTGACGGGCCGCGGCCGGCGCTGCGGGAGCTGGTGGAGGCCTACAGGGAGCCTCACGGCCTCTATGACGCGCTGCGCGCGCGGGAGCGGATCAGCTTCGATCCCGCGGGGCGCTGCTGGCTGGTGACGGGGCACGGGGCGGTGAGGAAGATCCTGGCCGACGAGCGCTTCGTATCGGAGGTGGGGCTGGCGTCGCCTCAGCCGCAGGCGCCGGGGCGCGCGTCGTTCATCACCGACGCGATCCAGAAGCAGGTGATCTTCATCGACGGGCCCAAGCAGGCGCGGGTGCAGCGGGCGGTGCTGGTGGAGCTCTCGCGCCGCTCGAACTCGCTCCTGGCGCCGCTGCATGCCTCCGCGGTGGCGCTGGCGGAGCGCGCGCGGGAGCGGGGACGCGTGGACCTGGTGCAGGACTTCGCCCTTCCGTACTCCATGGAGGCGATCTCCACCATCCTGGGGCTTCCCGTGGCGGACGCGGCGGAGCTGGAGCGGCTGGCGCGCTGGACGACGGCGTACGCGGACATGACCAGCGGCTACCTGCGCGTGAAGATCAACGACATCGTGCAGCTGGGCGACTACATGCGCGCCCAGGTGAGGGCGCGCGGCGGCACCCCGTCGGACGACCTGATCGGCGCCTTCATGCGCGACGGCGTGGTGGACGACGAGGAGGAGGTGGTCATCCAGAGCATGATGGCGTTCGCGGCCGGCCGCGTGACGACGCAGAAGCTGCTGGGCGACGGCATCCCGCTGCTGGTGCCGGAGTGGGGCGAGTGGCGCGAGCGGGCGGCCCCCTCGGCCGTGCGCCGGCTGACGGAGGAGCTGCTGCGCGTGGTGACGCCCACCCGCTACGTGGTGCGCTACGCGGCCGCGGACGCGGAGCTGGCCGGCGAGCTGCCGGGCGCCCCCACCATCCGCCGCGGGGAGAAGGTGGTGCTCTTTCTGCAGGCCGCAAACCGCGACGGAGAGGCCTTCCCCGCCCCGCACTCGATGGAGCCGCAGCGGCAGCCCAACCCTCACCTGGCGTTCGGCTTCGGCGCCCACCGCTGCCCCGGCGCGTCCGTGGCGCGCATCGAGATCCAGACGGCGCTGGAGGCGCTGCTGGGCACGCTCCGCGAGCTGCGGCCCGACCCCGCCTCGCCCCCCACCTGGGACCCCAACCCGAATCTGGGCGGATACGCATCGTACCCCTGCCTCTGCGCCTGAGGAGCGAGCGGGGCGCCTGAGCCAACTCGTTGCGGCCCATGCACCTGCTCGCTCCGCATCCTTTCGCGGCAGGTCTTGCTGAATGGCTGCAAACGTTTATATTTGCGGTCTCGCCTAGCCAATCCCCCGGGCATCACGGCCGGGGGATGCTCGCGTCCAGTCCACCTCTTTTGCGCCACCACTTGACAAACCGGCGGCACCCCTGCCGGGTGACCGCCGCCGGAGGACGCTCGCCGCGCGCGTGAAGCGCCGTCGAGCGCCCGGTCTTTTGGCCGCCCGTACGGGGCCATGGTGAAGCACACGATGACCACAGGATGGCGCGCCGATGCCCGCTCCGCTCCCCACGCCCGCGTGGAGAGCGAGGCGGATCGCGTCGCTGGCGGGCAGAAAAGGGCCGGGGTGCCGCGGGCGGCGCCACCGGGACAAAGTCAAAAACCTCGCGCGGGAGAGCGGCTGATGTCTATCACGGAGCTGGCGCACGACGACCCCGAAGTGTACGAAGGGCCGGCTCCGGTAGACCGGATCACGTCGTTCGCCCAGCAGAGGCTCTGGTTCCAGGAGCAGCTGGGCACCATGGGCTCCGCGTACGTGCTCACCCAGTGGGTGCGGTTCCGCGGCGACCTGGACCACGGGGTGCTGGCGCGCGCCTTCGAGCGCGCCATGGACCGCCACGAGGCGCTGCGCACCACCTTTCACATGGTGGACGGCGAGCTGGTGCAGCGCATCCACCCGGCGGAGGAGAGCGTCTTCCCCGTCGTCTCCCGCGACCTGAGCGGCGACCCGGCTCCCGAGGAGAAGCTCCAGCGCCTGATGGCGCGCGAGGCGGAGCGGCCCTTCGACCTGGCGCGCGGCCCCCTCATCCGCGCCCACCTGGTGCGGCTCTCGGCGGACGAGCACGTGATGCTGGTGTGCGTCCATCACATCGCGTTCGACGGGTGGTCGATCGGGGTGCTGATGAACGAGCTGAGCGTGGTGTACAGCGCCATCGTGCGCGGCGAGGAAGACGCGCGGCCGCCGCTTCGCACGCAGTACGCCGACTACGCCGAGTGGCAGCGCGAGTGGCTCTCGGGCGAGCTGGTGGAGCGCCAGGGCGATTACTGGCGGGCGGCGCTGGCCGACGCGCCCGAGCTGCTGGAGCTGCCCGCGGACCGCCCGCGTCCGGCCCGGCAGGACCACGCGGGCGCACTGGCGGCCGTGGAGCTGGACGAGGCGCTGACGGCGCAGCTGAGGGCGCTCGCCCGGCGCAACGGGGTGACGCTGTTCGCCGTGCTGCTGGCGGGGTGGGGGGCGACGCTGGGCCGCCTGGCCGGGCAGACGGACGTGGTGGTGGGCACCCCCGCGGCCAACCGCCGGGGCCGCGAGCTGCGCGGGCTGATCGGCTACTTCGCCAACACGCTGGCCCTGCGCGTGGACCTCACCGGCTCGCCCACGGTGGCCGAGCTGCTGCGCCGGGTGAAGACGCGCACGGTGGAGGCCCAGCATCACCAGGACCTCCCCTTCGAGCAGGTGGTGGAGCTGCTCCGCCCCGCGCGCAGCACTTCGCACACCCCGCTCTTCCAGGTGAGCTTCACCTGGCAGAACGCCCCGGCCGGCGCCCTGCGCCTGGGGGACGTGGTGTTCGAGTCCACCGGCTCGACCGCGGCGGAGATGGCCAAGTTCGACCTCTCGCTCATCATGCACGAGGAGGATGGGCGCATCGCCGGCCGCGTGGAGTACGCCACGGCGCTCTTCGACGCGGCGACCGTGGAGCGGTACCTGGGCTACTACCGCCGCGTGCTGCGGGCGATGGCGGACGACGACACGCAGCCCGTCGAAAGCCTCCCCCTGATCGGCGAGGCCGAGCGGCGCATGCTGGTGGAGGAGTGGAACGCGACCGGCGCCGAGTTCCCCGCGCATGCGTGCATCCACGAGCTGTTCGAGGCGTGGGCGGAGTGCGCCCCGCACGCCACGGCGGTGGTGCAGGAGGGCGAGTCGCTGACGTACGCGGAGCTGAACGCGCGCGCCAACCGCCTGGCGCACCACCTCGTGGGGCAGGGCGTGGGAGCGGAGACCTACGTCGCGCTGCTGCTGCCGCGCTCGGTG